>NZ_QTMJ01000004.1:0-337161 GCF_003635485.1 Parabacteroides sp. AF19-14
CGGTCAACCAGATCGGGGCGCACGCAGCCGGATGGAACGACCACAGTATCGGTATATGCTATGAGGGTGGACTCGACGAACAAGGCCGTCCGGCCGATACCCGGACCTATGCCCAGCGCTGTACCTTGATGGACTTGTTACGGCAATTAAAAAGGGACTATCCGGAGGCACGCATCCTTGGACATTATCAATTAAGCCCTTATATACACAAGGCTTGCCCCTGCTTTGACGCAAGGGAGGAGTATAGGGAGCTATAATCTACTGATGAAGATCGAGAAGCATTCTATTAATCGTATCCAAAAGAGGTGGAACATCCTCTTTACAGATACGAAAAATTTCTTCCGCATCCACCTCGAAGTAATGATGTACGATAACATCCCTGACTCCCATCACATTTTTCCAAGGTATCTCAGGGTAATTAGAGAGAAACTCTCGCTTAGTTATCTTATCCAAATTCTTTACGCTCTCGCCGACAGCCGATAATTTCATGCAAATGCTATCCAGCAAGATCACCCCCTCATTCGAGGAGAGGAAGTCATCCGCAAACCGTATCCTCTCGCTTCGCTGGATAATTTCCTCCAACGATTTTTTCAGCAATTCGAGTATATGATAAGCTATTAGTCGTTCAAACATAGATTCCTTCACTTAATATGCGATCCTTGAAAAAGGTATCCATTCTTTCCCGTAGACGGACAATGTCAACCGGACATCCCAAGAGCTCTTCCAAATCAGCCTTTATTCCAGACAACGCAAAGAAACCATGGAGATTTCCCTCCACGTAAACATCGATATCACTCTGCTCCGTGTTCTCGCCACGGGCGACAGAGCCAAATATCCCCATACGGGAAATGCCGTATTTGGAGGCATTCTCCGTCATATACTGACGCAGCAATCGTATATATTCGGCCTTTGTCTTCATAAGCGATGCTTTAATGAGCCAAATATAAGCTTTATTTGTCATCCTTACAAGAAAACCGCAGAAGAGCTATCAGAATTTCTTATCGGACGTTTCCTCCTTCTCCCGTTGTTCCCGGTTCCGGGAGATAAGCCTGTTAATCGACAGATGAAGAAGAGACCACAGGAAGAGGTTGAAAAGCAAGAGGTAGGTAACATTCATACGCTTGGCCAACAGCAAGTTCAACGCAATAAAGAAGACCGATACACACAGGATCGTCACCATCACCATGCGAACTCGCATGCCCGTACGCAACAACTTATGATGGAAATGGTTCTTGTCCGGTAAAAAAGGGTTCTTGTGCTCACGAAGACGGTGCAGGACTACACGGATCACGTCCAACAACGGTACCAACACCGTAGAGAAGGCGATCACCAGATAGGGATTCGAGCGATCCGGAGACGAGCCGTTCGACACGCATAGGTGGATGATCAAGAAACTGATCACGTAACCTAGTGTCAAACTACCAGCGTCGCCCATGAAGAGTTTATGGCCACGTTTTGCGTTGCCATAAACGTTGTAGCACCAAAAAGGCACCAAGACTCCAAGCGTACAGAGCGCTAGCAGGGCATAAATATACTGGCCTTGGGTGGAAAAGACCACGCTCAAGACAGACAAAGCGATGCAACACAGGCCGGAGGCCAAGCCGTCAATTCCATCGATCAGGTTGATGGCGTTCGTCACATAGACCACGGCGAAGACCGTGACCGGAACACCCAGCAACGCCGGGACAGTATAAATCCCGAACAGGCCACCCAACGAGTCGAACCAGTTGCCGGACAACACCAACAGAAGAGCCGACACCACCTGCACGACGAACTTGTAACGGTAACCCACCCCGACCAAATCGTCGCAAACCCCCACCAAGTAAAGCAGCGTCATGCCCACGAACAGGAAAAGATACTCATGGAGCATACCCAGCGAGAGACTCGACACATCGGACGACCACAGGTAAAGGCGAAAGCCCATCACCAAGGCCATAGACATCAGGATAACCGGAAAGAACGACAATCCGCCCAAACGGGGAACAGGGGTCGTATGTACCTTACGGGAGTCCGGAATATCATACAGGCGTTTCTTGTGGGAGATCACCAAGATCCTAGGGATGATAACCATGCCAAAAAACACGGAGGTCAAAAATCCGGACAGTAATAATAATGGTATTTGCATCACACTCATACGCTCTCACTTAATAAAGGCAATCCCTCCACCTCGCCGGCATGCCATTCACAGTAGTCCGCCAAGGGAAGCACGGGGACGGTCAATAGCTTGTAATCCGACTCGTCTCTTCTCAAGATATGTTTGCGGGCGTACGAACGGAGCGAGCGATCCGTAACGGACACCATCACGATCGGGAACGGGTAGGCGAACAGGCGCAACGGCATGGTCTCGCTATCCGGAAACGCACGATACAACTGATAGGCCGAACACTCGAACGCTACCCAGTAGGGACCCGTGCAATACAGGTGTATTGAGTTTTGGTTCGCACGCTCACGATCCATGATCTCTGTCAAATGCTCACGCAACAGGTTCATCAACCGGAGGCCGGAAGGAACCTCGCACGTCTCTCTCTCTTTTCTCATATCTTTCATTTATCGCTATGCGCAACTTTTACTTATCAACTGATCCCGTGTCCGAGCCAACGGTCGTAATCACGTAAACGACGTATCAACACGGACTTGCTCTTCTTGGGCGAGGCCTCCTCCATCCAAGGGTCAACCAACTCGTGCGCCATGCGCTGATAGAGGCTGCTGTCCGTACAGCTGTACAGCGTGACCAGCAACAAGGCACGGGATTGCGGCGCTTTTATCACGGGGAGCATGCTGCGCATCGTGGGGCGCAAACGATCGAACTCATCCGACTCGCCCAAAAGCTTATAGGCAGGAAGGAGCAAAGAGTAAAGCTTGCAACGGATCACGTCGGTCTCAGCACGGAGAGAGGCGTAGCCACGCAGGACCTCACGGGCCAGACAGGTATCCTCCTCCACTACGCTGCCGGACGAATGGTAACGCCCCAAGGCCCCGTGCAAGCCTTCCGACAGACGGTCGTTGTCCAAATGGGTATAGACGTGCTTGCCCCCCGTGTTCAGCTCGATCAACTCATACTCCCCAGCTCTCACCTCGAACAAGGGAACCCACATGCAATCGAGGATACGCACCATCACGTCCTTATGGCCACCGCCCGGCTGTACCACCACCTCCGCCTCCATGTCGGCAAACGGGCCGGAGGTGATACGCACACGGTCGCCTTTCAACAGGTGGCCGCTATCAGGCACGTACACCGGAAGCTCGTTGGAGTAAGACGCCGCGACCCAACGTAAGGTCTCCATCTCACGATCCGAGAGGTAGGGAAAGTAAGACTGTCCACCCGAGGAAACCCGGGGTAGGAAATTGTACAGGGGAAGCGTACGCTTCAGACTAAAGATCTCGTTCTCCGAGGCGTGGATGAACACGTAGTTGTACAGCAGGGGCCGTTTCGTGTTGACCATCTTGCCGCCCACCTTCCTCGCCTCGACATACGAGGGGGAGAAATACTCGAACAAGGCCTCCCCACGACGCTCGCGGCGGGAAAGCTCAGCGTCCAGTCCCTTCGAGGGGCTGATCTTGTCACGCCCGCCACCGGCGGTAGGAAGCGTGAGCACGTACCAGCGGACGACCTCTTGATCACGTCGCTTACGAACATGCGCCATGAACCTATCCGAGCACTTGCTTGTCAATATATCCATCTCTATGATTATCTTTTCTAGTGGTTATCCCATGGCCCGAAAACAGACCCCATGGCAATTCAGAGCCCTACCAAGAATCATTTATATCATCTTGATAAACAGCGTTTTATATTTTCAAATATGGCATTACTGAAAATTACCATCTCTCGAAATCTTAGGCTACTTGGAGAGTAGCGTAAAAAGGTAGGAGAATGGTTATTACCCGGTTGTAGAGACGGAGCGTGCTCCGTCTCCCACCGTCTGGGAGTAACTTTAAATACCATTTTGAAGGGATGAGACGGGGCACGCCCCATCTCTACAGGGATACACACAGGTTATGAGACATGGCGGAATGATACCGAAAACAAGGAGTCGTTTCGCCCGCATCACCGTGTCTATACGTCTAGGAAAAAATGGAAAAATCAAAGAATAGAGAGGGTCAAACACCAATAATGAACAAACAAGCGGATCTATTCGCTTGTTTTTAGCTATTTTTTATTACATTTGCGCCGTGAAAGAATACGCTACTCTCCAAGTAGCCTCACCCCGCTTGAGATTCATAATTATAGACACCGCCAAAGCAGGCGCTATTAACCTCCGTCATTTTCCCTAAAGAGAAACTCCTTAAATAAATTTGTGTTGTCTTGATAGATTTATGCCCCAATAGTTCGCTGATCATTTCAATCGGGACATTTTGTTCTTTTAATGTCATGGCAAAAGAATGGCGAATCGTATAAGAGGTGACATCCGAGGTAATTCCCGCAAATTCTTTCAACGCTTTTAAATTCCGGTTAAATCGAAATAGTGCCGCATTGTATTCGAGGTATTCCTCACGCCCCTCTCTGGTGCCACTCAGAAAGGGAAATAAATATCCGGAATCTCGCACTTTCTCTCCTGACAATTCCTTATACATTGTCTCGGCTGTCTCCAAGATCTCCAGTCTCATCGGTGTCCCGGTCTTCTGACGGTTGTAATCTAATATACCGTTTTTGATATTACCGGTCTTCAAGTGGGCAAAGTCAACGAAAGACATACCCCCAAACAGAAACATCAAGCAAAGCGCCAACTGTGTCTTTCTCTGCTTCCCATCCTCCACCGGGACTGTCATCAGACGGTGTAAATCCTCGATAGGCAAGGACTTCTTACGCTTACTTTCCACACCCGTAAAAATCCCCTTGAATAAAGTGGGAATAAATTCCGCCTTACCGTTCTCCACCGCTTTGTTATAGATACAACGCAAACGCCGCATATAAGTGGAAATCGTATTGCGCATACAGCCGTTCTCCAATAAATAAGCCTCGTACCGGCGAAGATTATCCTTATTAATAGCCGAGTAAGCTATACAGTCGGTTCCGCTATACCTTATAAAGGAGTTTAATGCGTCTTGATAACTCTTAGCCGAGGAATATCGCTTTTCTCGATTCAACTGGGCTATATACTCCCTCATACCTTCTACAAATCCTTTCTCATCCATATCCCTATTTTAAATACTGTTTTGTAAATGAATGAACAAATGTATTTAAAAAGAGATCCCCTTTACCCTATCTCACGAATGAGAATAGTAAAGGGGGAAGACTAAAGTTATTTCTTCAATTTTATCTCGATAACACCATTACGACCTTTCTCTCCAAATTTAGCGATCGCCTCGTTTCCTTTGTACACATTCATAGACGCAATATGATCGGGATTCAAATTGTCCATCCTCTCTTTAGATGATTCCACTCCATCGATGTAAACAATACCGGAGAAAGAGGATTTTACCTTTGATGCCTCCTTAACAGCCTTCTCATTGATATCTATGGCTTTCATGGCCTCCTCTATGGTTCGGTTGATCTCCGGTTGGATCTTCTCCATTTCGGCGGCAATAGTCTCATCTATCTTGGCTGCCTCTATCGCCGCTTGCACAGCCTTGTCGATCTCAACTTGGTGTTTCGCCATTTCCGCAGAAACGATCTCGTCGATATTCGCCGCTTTCACAGCCTCTTCGACCGCCTTGTCAATCTCCGGCTGGTATTTCTCCATCACGGCCGAGACCTTTTCCTGTATCGCTTGCATATCTTTTTCAGAAATGACCGAATCCCTTGCGAGGGTCTCAACCTCTACATTTGTTTTAGGCTCTTTTTTTTCCTGAACCGGAATAATTTCGCTAATTTTGACACTCGAAATCTTCTCCAATTCGTGAGAGATTTCCGGACGGGCAAAGGCTACCACCGTTAAGGCTGCCAACGGGAGTACATACAGATACTTCAACCGTGCCCATGGACTTGATTTTTGTTTTAACATCATAGCTATTCGCTTTTTAAGTGAACTGTGATTAAAGCTGTTGGCCATAGAAGTGAAGCGCTGTGCACCAACAGCTTTTTTGATTAATAATAATTGATATCTTTTTGCGTCGACGCCTTGATTTAATACGCTCTCGTCGGCCTCGTATTCATGGATATTTTGTAATTCCTGCCTCAACAACCAGACAGATGGGTTGAACCAATGGAACAGGATACAAATCTCGGAGATCAGCAGATCAATGGAATGACGGGCTTTTATATGCGCCATCTCATGCGTCATGATCTCTATCCCACTTTCCTCAAAATCCTTCCGGCTTATTACGATCGTTCGCATCCAACTGAACGGGACGACTGGTTGGTCCGTAAGAATCAGATGGATTCCGTCCACCAGCTTCGGTGTACCTTGTCTCATCAACCGAAACAAGGCATAAAATGAATATGCGAATTGACAAAGCGTTAATATCCCTCCGATTATATAGGCTATCACCATAACTCGTAACCATACAGGTTGGCTAGCGGATTCTGCCGACGTTCTCATGGAAACCGCCGCTAGCAAATTCTCCAAATCCATGACCGGACGCTGAATGGCCGTCGCTTCCTCCAAAGTAATCTCACAAAATGGGATGATAACCGAAAGCATGATCAAGCTTAATAAAGCGATCCGGTTGAAACGATGGAAGGTATCACGGCTCAACAATAGCTTATAAAACAGATAAAATATCGTCAAGCACACGGATGATTTAAGGATATATACAAAGAAGATTCCCATATTCGTTCTTATTTACGATTCCCTTGTTCTACATCATCTATTAGTTTTCGCAGATCATCCACAGAGATATCCTCTTCCTTGATCAGCGTAGAGACAACCCCCAGATAAGAATTATTGAAATACTTAGCGATCACATTTTTCAACGTACCGTTGCTATACTCCTTTTCTGTTAAGACCGCATAATATTGATAGCTATTCCCGAAATTCTTATGGGCGAGGAAACCTTTCTCCTCCAAGCCTCGGACAATCGTAGAAAGGGTATTGAAATGAGGTTTAGGCTCCTCGTAATATTCAAGTAGCTCCTTCACGAACAATGGGCCTTTCTGCCAGAACCAGCCCATGATTTCTTCTTCTTTCGCCGTAAGTCGTTTCATAACCTTATCTTGTTTGCGACAAAGTAACTAAAACTTTTAGTTACCAAACTAATTCGTATAGTTAATAAACTAAAAGAGATAGTTTATTCATTGATCCAATCAAAAAAGCCGCCCCAGGAATGTCCGGGACGGCCTTTATTATATCCAGATGTTTGAATGATTAGGCGACAGGAATCGTTCCGCCAATCAAGATCACAACCAATAAGGCCAAGATAGCGTATAACTCAGGGAATACGGCCATTACCATCGTAGCACCGAATACGTTGTGTCCGGCACCAACACCAGCGATACCATTCGCGCAAACTTGAGCTTGGCGGATTGAAGAGTAAAAACCAGCGAAACCTAACACTAAACCAGCGCCGAAAACAGCCGTAGCGGCCAACATGGAAATATCAGCGACCAAGAACTTCTGCATCATAAAGTAGCCCACGAATCCATACAAACCCTGTGAAGAAGGCAACGCACTTAAAGCGATGTACGTACCCAGAGCATCCGGATTTTTCTTCATCGCACCTACCACCGCATTACCTGCGATCGTAACACCATAACTACTGCCGATAAAAGTTAAACCTGTCATCAACGCAATACCTACATAAGCTAATAAAATTGGTTCCATAATAAAATGTGTTTTTAAATTATTCTTTTATTGTTTTATTTTCTCGTTTAATTGTTATGCTTTTCTGAATGGCTCATAAGCCTTACCTCCACCTTCGAACTCTGCGTTCTTGTAATATTCCACGAAGATCAAACGAAGCGGGTGTACCAAGGAGCTGATCGTACAAAGAGCGATATTGATGGAGTGACCCACTAACAAGATCAACAACATACAGATCGCACGTGCCACGATATTCATACCGTCTGTCATCGTAACCGCCAACGTATTAAATACGCCACCCAAGATGGAACCGGTCAGACCGATAGCGAACAAACGAATGTATGATAACGTATCCCCCAGCAATCCGGAGGCCATATTGTACGTGTTCCAAAGTCCGGTACCAAAGTTCAAGAATACGTTCTTGCCCGGTGTATTGTACAAATAAGCGACAACCAGACCCAAGATGGCGATTCCGTAACATACCATAACGACAGCGTTCGGCAAGTGAACGTTCAACATTGGAAGTCCGAACGCCAATGCCAAGGATATGATCACGAACACCCAAGCGAACGGAGCGATACTGTGTTTCGTTCCTTTCTGTATCTTGATCTTGTAAGCAGCGACACATTTACCGAATATGATCTGTACCAAACCGATGACAATAGAGAATGTCATCAAGTTGTCGCTATTCACAAAGTAGTTCTTGATCTTTGACAAAGCCGGGATATCCGCCAAGGCCACTCCGAAGAAAGATCCCGTACAAGTACCCACCAATAAGGCGGCGAAACCTAAATACTGGAACAAGGTCAAATAAGGCTTGAAATCCGGGTTCACCTTCTTCTTCAAGATCGTACAAGCGATCATGACCAGCAAACCGTATCCGCCATCGCCGAAACAAAGTCCGAAGAACAGCATAAAGAACGGGGCGAACAACGGGGTCGGATCAAGTTCACCGTAATTAGGCAAGGAGAACATCTTCGTGATAGGCTCGTACAGCTTACTGAATTTATTATTCCGTAACTTGATAGGCACCTTATCCCCATCCTCGATCTCTAATTGCTGGAAGAAATAACCTTGCTTATCCAGCTCGTGCTCCAAGGCCGGAGCGTTTTCCGTCGGCACCCAACCTTCCAACAGCATGAGCTTATCACCCGCTTGCCGGTCTGTCTGCACTAACGCATTAGAAAGATTAAACTCGTCCTGCAGGTTCTTATCGAATTCCTCCAACGTCTTATAATCCTCCACGGCACGATGTTTTAGCTCATCCTCCACATTCTGGATATCCTTGGTACGTTGATCCAGACGGGCACGCAACTTCGCCAATCCTTGAACCGGCATCTTCGGACGTTCAGCGTCTATATCGATCAAGGTACCTTCCTTGGTAATCGTGATAAAATACGTTACCGATTGGAAGTTATTGATCAGAATGGCGTTATACAGCACGCCCCATTCCGGCTCGTACTTAGCGGTAGGACAGGTAAAGAACGTAACATCGTATCCCGCTCTTTTCAGACGGTTGATATTCTGATAACTGAACTCACCCCATATTTCCATATAAGCCAGATCCTTCTCGATCGATTGCTTGGAAGCGATCAATTGCGCTTTCTTATCTTGCAATTCCTCTATCTTACGCACCAACTTCAAGCCTTCCTCTTTCGTCAACTCACGGGCCGGGGCAAACTTAACGTCTTTCTCCGCCGCATGGAGGTTCTTAAAGTAACGCATCAGCGTATTGATCTGTTTACGCTCAGCCAGAAGCTCTTGCAACCTCTCGTTATCCATCACGGAGTTTGTCTCCTTGATATGGACGACACCTAAGTCACGAAGCGTAGAAAGGAACGTATCATACTCCTTATGGTACACCATAAAGGCATATTTACTCATCTTTACTATCATACCTCGGCCTCCTCTTTTTCTTCTTTTGCCTTACGTTTCTCCTGATTGGCTCTCATGATCTTCTGTGAGGACTTAGAAAGACTCTCCTCGTCTTCCATAAACCGTTTCACCTTACGGATCGCATCCTTATAACCCGGAATCTGTACCTTCTCAAACAGGTTCACCTTCTGAGTGGTCTTTTTCCTAGCATGCTCCAACAACTCCAGCTTCATGCCCGAGAACTCCGCCTCGATACCGGTACGAGCCAGCTTTTTCAGCAACTCGATACCATCCGTATACCATGCGGGGGCATTAAAGAGACTATAGTGTCCGATCTCGAACTTGATCTCGTCCAATAACGGGACGATCACGCCGGCGATCTTCTTCGTGGAGAGCGTAACGTCCTTCACGGAGATCAGCTCCGGATTGAACTCGTTCCACAAAGCCACCATATTCTCGTAACTCTGAATCTCTCGTTCTAGCTGAAGTTCCAATTTATTCACTTCGTCCTTGGTCCGCTTCACCTCGATACGCAGGGCGCTCTCCTTGCTCTTGATCGTAGGCAGGGAGCGTTCACGCATCTTCAGTTGCTTTTCCAATTGCTGAAGAGAGGTTTTATTATATTGAAACTTTATTGCCATGTTTATTTAATTTACTTCCAGTACTTATCAACCAATCCTTGTTTGATATTTACCTCCTCCGGGCTGAAATATCTAGCGAACAATCCCCAAGCTACGTCCAGCATCTCTGTCGTATCCAAGTTTACGTCGATAGCCAACAGCTTAGAAGAATAATCCTTGGCGAAAGACAAGGTACGGTTGTCGTAGTCGGTCAAGTCGAAACCATTCTCCAGCTTGGTCTTAGCGTTGGCGGCATCGGCATACAAACGTACGGCGGCGTTCATTACCTGTGGATGATCCTCACGGGTCTTCTTTCCGGTTACCAGCTGTTTCAAACGAGACAAGCTTCGGAACGGATCGACGATGACCTTACCCACATCGCTATCACGACGCAAATACAACTGACCTTCCGTGATATAACCCGTATTATCAGGTACGGCATGCGTGATATCACCACCGGATAAGGTCGTTACGGCGATAATCGTGATAGAACCTCCCGCCGGGAATTGAACGGCTTTCTCGTAAATCTTCGCCAAATCCGAATACAAGGAACCCGGCATAGAGTCCTTAGACGGGATCTGGTCCATACGGTTTGATACGATCGCCAAGGCATCGGCGTAGTTGGTCATATCGGTAAGCAATACCAAGACCTTCTCATTCTTCTCCACGGCGAAATACTCAGCGGCGCTCAACGCCATATCCGGGATCAAGATACGCTCTACGGACGGGTCCTCGGTCGTGTTGATAAAACTAACGATACGGTCTAGGGCACCGGCGTTACTAAATGTATTCTTAAAGAACAGGTAGTCGTCGTTCGTCATACCCATACCTCCCAAGATAATCTTATCGGACTTCGCACGCAAGGCTACCATCGCCATAACTTGGTTGAAAGGCTGGTCGGGGTCGGCGAAGAACGGGATCTTCTGACCGGTTACCAAGGTATTATTCAAGTCGATACCGGCGATACCCGTAGCGATTAATTCAGAGGGTTGTTTACGACGTACCGGGTTCACGGACGGACCACCGATCTCGACCTCACGTCCCTCGGGGATCGGGCCGCCATCGATAGGCTCGCCATAAGCGTTGAAGAAACGTCCGGCTAACTGGTCACCTACTTTCAAGGAAGGGGCCTTCCCCATGAATACCACCTCGGCATTCGTACGGATACCTTCCGTTCCGGAGAATACCTGCAACGTCACCTCGTCACCGATAATCTTTACCACCTGAGCCAGCTTTCCGTCTACAGAGGCCAACTCATCATACCCAACTCCCGTTGCTTTCAGCGAACAGGTAGCTTTTGTAATCTGGGTAATCTTCGTATATATTTTTTGAAATGCTTTTGTTGCCATAACTCTTTTAATTTTCGATTCTCTCCTTCAAAAGTTCATCCAGTTCCGTATTAAACTTCTTGAATTGGTCACTCTCATATTCCGAATAGTTCATCTGCTTAAAGATGTTGATCATCTTCTTAAAGTAGTCCATAACCTCAAGGAAGTTATCAAACTTAAACTCTGAACGGCAAACATTCACGACTCTATCCAGCATGAATTCCTGACGTTGCAACGGAGTAACCGCATCAATGGCATCGAAAGCATCCTGTTGCAAGATCACGAAGTCGATCAACTCGGACTTCCAGAATGTAACGTGATACTCGACAGGCACACCATCATCACCCAAGATATTGATTTGCTCGGAGATCTCCTTACCACGCAACATACGGGTCTTGATCTCGTTTACTTTCTCGATCCATTCCGGGGAGATATGTTTAGCGATGTATTCCTGAAACTCCGGATACTCGATATACTTGGAATAACTCTCGATCGGGTTTACGGCCGGATAACGTTTACGGTCGGCACGCTCCTGCTCCAAGGCATAGAAACAACGGGCCACCTTCTTCGTATTCTCGGTCACCGGCTCCTTCAAGTTACCACCGGCTGGCGATACCGTACCGATGAAAGTGACGGAGCCTGTAGCGTTGTTATTCAAATGAACGAATCCCGCACGAGCGTAGAAGTTCGCCACGATAGCGGACAAGTCCATCGGGAAGGCATCCGGTCCGGGCAACTCCTCCAAACGGTTGGACATCTCACGCAAAGCCTGTGCCCAGCGGGAAGTAGAGTCGGCCATCAACAGAACCTTCAAGCCCATGCTGCGATAATACTCGGCGATGGTCATCGCCGTATATACGGATGCCTCACGAGCGGCTACCGGCATGTTGGATGTATTGGCGATAATGATCGTACGTTCCATCAATTTACGTCCCGTATGCGGGTCTACCAATTCCGGGAACTCCGTAAATACCTCCACTACTTCATTCGCACGCTCACCGCAGGCGGCGATAATCACGATATCCGCTTCCGCTTGTTTAGAGATAGCGTGCTGAAGCACCGTCTTGCCCGTACCGAACGGACCGGGGATAAATCCGGTACCACCCTCAACGATCGGGTTCACGGTATCGATCGTACGAACGCCCGTCTCCAGCAATTTGAATGGACGGGGCTTTTCCTTATAACAAGTGATAGCTTTCTTTACCGGCCATTTCTGGATCATCGTCACGTTTACGTCCGTGCCATTTTCGTCCGTAAGGATAGCCATCGTATCATTGATGGTATATTGTCCGGCTGGAACCACCGATTTCACAGTATAAGATCCCTCGAACTTAAAGGGGACCATAATCTTATGAGGTTGGAAATTCTCGTCCACCTCTCCCAGCCAATCACCGGCGCTCACGGTATCGCCCGCTTTAGCCAGAGGCTTGAAATCCCACTTCTTATCATTGTCCAACGCAAACGTATAATCGCCACGTTTCAAGAATACACCTTCCATCTTGTCCAAGTCATTCTGTAAACCGTCATAGTTGCGGGACAACATACCCGGACCCAGCGTAACTTCCAACATATGCCCTTGGAATTCAGCCTCGTCACCGACACGCATACCACGTGTGCTCTCAAATACTTGTACAAAGGCATTCTTACCTATCACCTTGATTACTTCCGACATCAGCTTCACGCCTCCGACAGAAATGTAACAGATCTCATTCTGAGAAACCGGACCATCCACCTCTACGGTTACTAGGTTGGATACGATTCCTTTTACAATTCCTTTCGTAGCCATAATTTATTTTATATTGTTTCTTTTAAATTCTTCCAACGCATTCTCACTACCCATCTTCATGGCGCCTACCAATTCACGGAAAGTCTTCTCGCCTCTCGCCTTATCCAAGGTTACCCAGCGCTCTATCATCTCCAATTTCAATAAATAAGCGAATACACTCTCTATGTCGAACGTCTTGAAGAAGGTATTATCGTCCAGCCATTTCCATTTCAAAAGATCGATTTTCTTCTCACGAACGATCAGATCGGTCTCTTCGGCGATGCGTTGTAACTCGGGCAAATATTCCACGGAATCGCCCAAGCCGAAATCACGGGCGTTCGACGTACGGATATTTTCCGCTATCTCATTATGCCCCACGATATAATTGGCCTTATCAAATCCATATTTACGGCAAGTGATCGCAGTAAGAACATTGTTGATATTCAAGTTAAGCTCGAACCAATCGGCCACGAACTTATTCCCACATTTCATGGCATATTCATAATATAACGCAGCCAAGCGGTCTTCCCATGATATATATTCTTTCTCACTTTTGGTGTCCTTAGCCTCTTCGGCTAGATACAGTTTAAAAAAGTCCACGAAATAAGGCGGGAGATTATCATTTTTGGGAATTTTTTCCTCATCCTTCAACGCTTTATATAAAGTATTGAACTCATCATACGTTATTCTTCCTCTTTGATCCGGATCGGAGTCCGGTCTTTTAGCGTGAGCCAGCAGATTTATATTATCATATTTCAAATAAAATAAATCAATCAGCTTTTTATCCTTAGAAGATAGCATTTCCTCTATTTCCGTCCGGAACTCACAGACCGAATAGGCTAGTTTACTATCATCCAACGCTATGTTAGGAAGTCCGGAGATTAAGTAGTAATACTTACTCATATCAGAACAGCATTTCTACTAATTGCGGACGCAAGAACTCTTTAAAGAACTCGATGAACTCGTCTTCGCCAAACGTCACTTTATAAGACCCATCCGCCGGGATAATAGAGAAAGACGCTTTCTTTCCGCTTACCTTCTCGATCTTATACCCTTTCTCTAGCAAGCCTTTGGCATTGGCCTCAAAATACGCCTTCAAGCCATCAGAATCAGAAGCTTGGATAGTCAAGAACTCATTAGCGGGCCAGCTTTTCACAAGCTCAAGGATCACTTTCTGCATATAGGCGGGATCCATCAACGCCGCTTTCACATTCGAACTAGCGATATCACCAGTGATAAGGTTTGTCACCTCGCTCTTTAACGCCTCGACAGACTGGGTGGCGAACAATTTCAATTCGGCTTCCGTATTCTTCTTCAACTCGGCAGCTTGTTTCTCGGCAGCCGCTACGATACGTTTCGCTTCCGCTTCCGCATCTTTAAGAATCGTATCCTTTTGAGCATTGGCCTCGGCGATTATACGCCCCGCTTCTTCGTTCCCCTTCTCTACACCTTCCTTGTAGATCTTGTCTGTTAGTTCCTGAATCTTTGTATCCATTTCCTATTATGTATTTGAATTGTATTTTTCAATAGTAAACGCCCACAAAGTTATTATTTTTCGCGGATTAACATCAAAATAAGTGTGAAATCAAACTAAAAAATAACACTAGTCAAGTAAAATTCTATTTACATTCGTCTATATTGTATTTTTGTTCGTCTATTTGTATCTTTGTGAGTCAAAATACAAAATTAACATGTTTACGATTAGAAAAGCAACTATTGATGATCGTTCTCTTATTCATGACCTTGCCTCACGCATTTGGGAGAACACGTATGGAAAGATACTTTCTAAAGAGCAATTGGATTATATGTTCGATATGATGTATGCTCCGGATAACATTCTTAAACAAATGGAAGAGTTACATCATCAATATTTTATTATATTGGCGGACGATATGCCGGCAGGCTATTTATCCATAGAGAAAACAGGTGAAAACACGTACAATTTTCAAAAGATCTATTCCCTACCGGAAATGCATGGCACAGGAATCGGGCGTTTTATCATCGAGCAAGGTATTAACTATTTGAAGGAGGTACATACCGGGCCTTTCACTATAGAATTATACGTAAACCGTTACAATCCCGCCATAGGCTTCTACAGACATATGGGATTACGGGAAATAGGCACACGGGACCATCATATAGGAAACGGCTATTTCATGAACGATTATATCATGAGCATGGAAGTGGAGAATAAATAGACAGTCATCCCCTATTCATATATTTATATATAGAATAGGGGATGATGATTGTCAACGGGTCTTCCCTCTTTTCGGATTACGAGGTTTCTCTAGGATTCGTACACTCCTAACTTTTACAGAGTAAATAACAGCGATCCTATCATTCTTCGGATTCTCAATCGCAAGTTGAGAGTTCCAGATTTTCTTTTCTTGTTTTTTATCCATAACGCTACAATTTAATAGTTCATATTTAATAAGTCAAACCTTGACTGTCTTTTTCTCTTTTCCTTCCGCTATCTCAACCAGATAAACCCCGGCGCAAATACAGATAATGGCGAACGTCTGTGTCCAACTGAAACGGTCTTGCCCGATCAATAGGGATGTAATCGTTGCCACGATCAAGATCAGATAGCCATAAATAGCCACCAACGTAGTTTTCAAATACTTCAATCCGATAGGAATCAACAGATAACTAATTACCGTAGGGAAAATAAGCACAAACATCAATACGGCAAAAGGCCACCAATGAAATGGCTCCGAGAATAAAGGAGCATGAAAGCCTTCTATCGGCAAAATCAATAGACTGGAGAAAGCGGCGCCCGTGAATGTATATCGAAGCATCGTCATCGTCCCTACTTTTTGTAAGATCCGCTGGCTTAATACCAGATACACGGCATAAAACACGGAGCTAGCCAGACATAGCATATTTCCATTAAAAGCGTCCGCCGCTAAATCGTCGCTTTGCTGGGTCAAGATGCAAACCAAGGCCCCGGATAAACCAATCAAGATACCGAGTATTTTCATCCAAGTAGCCTTTTCCTTATAAAAGAATACCATAATCAAAAATACCCAGATCGGTTGCAAGCTCGTGAAAATAGAACTCGAGACCGGCGTTGTCTTACTAAGCCCCACTAAATAAAGAAACATAAAACCATAGATACCGATAGCGCCTAGTAAAAATAGCCACACCTTATCTTTCGTCGTAGAAACCTCCGGTTTCATAAACCAGCCAATCACCCAAAACGCCACGGCCGCAAACACGCATCGGAAAGAAGCGCCCGTCAACGGGCTCATCCATAAGGGAAGCAAGTATTTCAAGGCGTTCATATTCAATCCACTGAAAGTTTTTGAGACCACCATGCTAATATTAGCTTCTGTTTTCTTATTTTTCACTGTCTATCGTTTTTTAGTTTTATATTCGTAAATCATATTTTACCGTTGAAAAGGAACGAGTCTCGTTTTACATAAGCCCAGATCGTTGCGACCAGCGCAATACAGAGATTAAAAATAAACGCGAATTGCTGGCTCTTGACATGGAGCATAGACTGGAAGAAATCGATAATAAACGGACAAAGTAATATCGCCAAATAATTCATCGCCATCACGAAAGCTAATGCCAATGTAACTTTCTCAGGAATGGCCGTACGAGTCGTTTTATCATAAGCAATTGGCTGGATAACACCATATCCGAAACCGATAAAAACACATCCCAATCCAATTAGCCATTCCGTACGAGATATCAAAATCAAGGCCATCCCTAAAGCGATCGCCAATAGACTGACAAATTTTGTCTTTTGCTTAAATAAATCAACGATCTGATTCAAGATAAAACCGGGAGCCATAATAGCCAAGAAAAACAATGAAATCATTAATCCGGAATTACCGCTTGTAAACTTATATTCCTTCATTAAAAACGGTAAGTTAAAGCTGACTATAATCACTAAATACGTAGCCAATCCATAAAAACACATGATTTGTACCAGATGCTTTATATCCACACCATATTTACCCGGAACCGTGACGGGATCTGCCGCAACAGGGGCTTTCACTTCTGATTTCGATACGATCGCCGGCTCATTCTCCATACTCCTTTTCAAGTATACGGAAAGTACGATGGAAATCAAGGGTAATAGATAAACGGCAAACGGTAAATGCCAATTCACCTCCGCCAGATATCCCGTTAAGATCGTGGCTAATACCAACGTTACATTTGTAATAGCAGAACTTAAACCAAATTGCTTCGTCCGGTATTTCCCGATAAAGAAACGAGAAATCAAACCGGTCGATAAGGGTACGATCAAGCCAGATCCGATTCCCATTAAGGCGCTCACCGCTATCAACTGCCACATCTTATTAGAGAGTAAGTATAGAATACCACTTAGGGCAAAGATCACCAAGCCTAATTGCAATAGACGTATCTCATTTACTTTCTCCGTTAATTTACCCGACAATATAATAAATGGAATTATCAATAACGATGGCAAAGAGGAAAGCATCTGAATATCCAGTTCCGTAGAATGAGGAAAAATAACGGAAAGTTTCCCTAATATCGGAGAAACCGCTAAACCCGGTAATGCATTTAAAGCGGAGATAGACCATATCCCTACCAGAGTTATAAGGGGAATTGTGCCCCGGCCTGTCTGTATTCTCATAAAGATTTAGTTTTACGTTTTTATCTAATCAAAACAAACATTTTATGTGAAAGTTCATCATTTTCGCTCTTTCCAAGAGGACTGGACTTGTATCGCTAATAAACCCCAAATAATGTAAATCCAAAAAACATTCCAATCCATAATCTGTTTTGGCATAAACGCTCAGTGGAAGCAGTATTCCATTGACTCAAATCATTTTATTAACAAAAAAACTAAAGAAAAATGAAAGACTCAAATTTCAGAAATGGCGATGCCAAAACAGCGATTTTTGGCTCAGAAGTGATGTTGACACCCTCTCCAGTAGATAAGATTCCTGATGGCCCTACAACCCCGGAGATCGCTTATCAAATGGTTAAAGACGAGACTTTCGCACAAACACAGCCTCGCTTGAACCTAGCTACATTCGTTACTACGTATATGGACGAGTACGCGACAAAATTGATGAACGAAGCTATCAACATCAACTATATTGACGAAACAGAGTATCCGAGAATCGCTGTTATGAACGCCAAATGTATTAATATCATGGCGAGTCTTTGGAATTCTCCCGAGCAAGAAAAATGGAAAACCGGAGCCTTGGCTATCGGTTCTTCAGAGGCTTGTATGCTAGGTGGTGTAGCCGCTTGGTTACGTTGGCGCAAAAAGAGACAAGCACAAGGTAAACCAACTGACAAGCCTAATTTCGTGATCTCTACTGGCTTCCAAGTCGTATGGGAGAAATTCGCCCAGCTATGGCAAATCGAAATGCGTGAAGTTCCCTTGACTTTAGACAAGACGACACTTGATCCGGAAGAAGCGCTTAAGATGTGTGACGAGAACACGATTTGTATCGTTCCTATCCAAGGTGTAACATGGACAGGACTGAACGATGACGTAGAAGCCTTGGACAAAGCGCTCGACGCATACAATGCCAAGACCGGTTATGATATACCTATCCACGTAGATGCCGCCAGCGGTGGTTTTATCCTTCCGTTCTTAAGCCCGGAGACAAAATGGGACTTCCGTTTGAAATGGGTTCTTTCTATCAGCACATCCGGACATAAATTCGGATTGGTTTACCCGGGATTGGGTTGGGTTGTTTGGAAAGACAAGAAATATTTGCCGGAAGAAATGGCATTCAGCGTAAACTATCTTGGAGCGAATATCACTCAGGTTGGTTTGAACTTCTCTCGTCCTGCCGCACAAATCCTCGGACAATACTATCAGTTTATTCGTCTCGGATTCGAGGGCTACAAACAAATCCAATATAACAGTATGGAAATCACGAAATACATCCACCAAGAAATCGGTAAGATGGCCCCATTCGTTAATTACAGCAACGAGGTTGTGAATCCATTGTTTATTTGGTACATGAAACCGGATTACGCTAAGAACGCCAAATGGACACTTTACGATTTGCAAGATAAATTGCAACAAAGCGGTTGGATGGTTCCAGCGTATACACTACCGAAGAAGCTGGATAACTACGTGGTTATGCGTGTCGTAGTTCGTCAAGGTTTCAGCCGTGATATGGCCGATATGTTATTAGGTGATATCAAGAACGCTGTAGAGGCATTGGAGAAACTTGAATATCCGACTCCTACTCGCATCGCTCAAGACAAGAACGTTCCGGTTAAGGGTAAGGTATTTACTCACACCGCAATGAGCAACGCTAAGAAATAAAAACAAAATTCATCAAGGCGTGCATGAAAGGACTATCAGTGTTTTCATACACGCCTTCTTTAATCCAATTCATATATGGACAAAAAAATAACGATCGCCCAAATAAAGGAAGTAGCTCAACAGGCTTACGATCTTTACAAGACAAATACGGATGGTAAGAATGCCGATTACATTCCTTATCTGGCGAATATCAATAAAAATCTATTCGGAATCAGTATTTGCCTTTTAAACGGACAAACCATCGAGGTGGGGGATTCCGAATATCGTTTCGGTATCGAATCCGTATCGAAAGTACACACCGCTATCTTGGTACTGCGCCAATACGGAGCGAAAGAATTATTGGAGAAAATTGGTGCCGACGCTACCGGATTGCCATTTAACTCCATCATCGCTATCCTATTGGAAAACGACCATCCTTCTACCCCATTGGTAAATGCCGGCGCTATCACGGCTTGTAGTATGGTGAAGCCTGTCGGTGATTCCAAACAGAAGTGGGATGCTATCGTAGCCAATATCACGGATTTATGCGGAAGCGCACCGCAGTTGATCGACGAACTCTACAAATCCGAGTCCGCAACGAACTTCAATAACCGCTCCATCGCTTGGTTGCTAAAGAATTACAATCGCATTTATGACGATCCGGATATGTCTTTGGATCTGTATACCCGCCAATGTTCTTTGGGTATCACGGCTAAGCAACTATCTGTCGCTGCCGCTACGGTCGCAAATTTAGGTCTTAATCCTGTGACAAAGAAACAAGTATTCGATGCAGAGTTATCTCCGAAGATCACTTCCATGATCTCTACCGTAGGTTTTTATGAACACACCGGTGATTGGTTGTACACTTCCGGTATTCCCGCAAAAACTGGTGTAGGCGGTGGTGTCATGGGTGTACTTCCCGGACAATTCGGTATTTCCGCATTCGCTCCTCCTATTGACCAAGCTGGTAACTCTGTAAAGGCACAGCTTGCTATTAAGTATGTAATGAATAAACTCGGATTGAACGTGTTCAACGGTCACCGTGTGACGATCGTTGACTAATAGACAGAATCAGTTTAAACGAGAAGTAGTATAGAAAAAGTGTTTCATTACGATGGGCTGTTATACCATCTAAATGAAACACTTTATTTTTTGTATCAATAAAAATCGGATCAATTCTCCGACACGACCCAAGCCGAATCGTATACTTCCGTATTCGGGGTCTTATAATACATATCCTTTTCTTGAGGAATGCTTAATTTATAGGTCTTCCCACCTGTCACCAACTTCCGATCACGGAGCCAAGGATTAAAACGTTTCAAGTCCGCATAAGTGATCCCATGCTCTTTAGCGAAGGCCGACAGATTCTGTATATCTTGGCTTACAGCCACGTCTACGGTAGGGATCGGCTTATACAGGTCACGGGCACGAAGCACAAAACCGTATTTCGACGGATTCTCGAAAATTTGCTTGATCGCCATGATTCGATAAATATAACGGGTAGTCTCCTCCACCAGCCAGAGATCAAAGGAGGAATCCGCATCTTGTTTGACCAGCTCACCGGATATACGTCCCATGCCGCCATTATAAGAAGCGGCTACCGCCGCCCAATCTCCATATTTCTTATAGGCGGCTTTCAAATAGCGGCAAGCGGCCCCAGTAGCTTTCTCCACATGGCAACGCTCGTCGACCGTCGGGGTGATTGTCAAACCATACTCCCTTGCCGTGCCCTCCAGTAATTGCCACATCCCGACAGCACGAGCCGGAGAGGATACACGGGGGTCCAAATGGCTTTCTATCACCGCTAGATATTTGAAATCATCGGGAATGCCGTTCGCCTTCAAGATCGGCTCGATCACCGGGAAATAACGGTTCGCCCGCTTGATCAGAAGCATCGTCGTAGAATGGAAATAAGTAAAGCTACTCAATTCACGGTCATAGGCTTCCCGCATATCATAGCGGGTAATATCGATTAGTTTCCCACAAAAAGGAACCGAGGACGGAACATCCGGAGACAGGGTCATGGACGAGACAACCGGACGGCTCTCTATCACTTTTTCCACGTCATTCGAACTCATCGAGATACATGCGGTCAAGCAAACGACGCCTCCACATAAAAAACTAGCTAAATTATTCTTGGATATTCTCATTTTCATCTTGAATTGTTTTAGGTCTAAGAATGTTTATATCGCCTTTTTCCTTGTACTTAATGCCATCGGAACCTTCGGCTTCTATCACATAAAAATACACACCCGGCTGAACGTATTTACCGCCCTTCTTTCCATCCCATCCTTGGGCCGGATCTGTCCAGTAATACATCTGTAGGCCCCAGCGATTAAATATCCATGCCTTAAATTTCACCAACGACTTATAGGCAACCCGGAACTCATCATTAATTCCGGGCGTGGTACCCGGGGAGAATGCGTTCGGTATCATCAGATAAGACTCCGAGATATCAATCTGAACCTCATCTTCCGTGCTGCAAGTAGTGCTTTGGTCGCTTACTTCCAACTTGATGATAAAAGTCCCGGATTGGTTGAACGTATAATCCACCTCCTCACCCGTAAAACGAACAACCGGATTATCTTCTTCCCCTTGCCGATAGATTTTCCAATTAAACAGGGCGGCTGTCGGCGTATTCGCGATAGCCGAAAATTGAACAGTGGCGGGAGCGCAATAACCGCTCTTCGTCGTATTCATATTCGGGGCCTCTTGCTCAATCAGCAACGTGTCTATATGAGCATCTACCGCAGCGGCCTGATATTCATCGATACAAAGCGTAACCTCCTTTCCAAAATGACGAGCGAAATAATCGCCTTTCACACAGATCTCCGTATCACACCAAGGAGCGGGAATGGATTTACCGAACAAATTGCCCTCGATGACCGCCGTCTCTTGTTTAGAGGTATATTCTTTTTTATCCGAATTATATTCCAATGTATTATAAATAACATCAAATTGGCGAGACAGTTCACGTCTTGTTCCCGTATTCGGCCAATAATAATAAATAGGTTGGATCGTACCTGTCCCAGCCAAGACCAATCCGCTACATGGATCGCTATTATCGGAGACATGCAGGTTGGATATGTTTAAGGTGTATTTGCTGTAATCAACGATCCAGACGTAACGAGATACGGCTCCTTCCTCGACAAAATAGCCATATCCCTCCTCTACATTCCGAATGGTGGAAGTAGTTCCATTTTGGGTGGAGGCCACCTTCTCGGCCTCCAATCGCTTGGTTTTATAACGATACCATTGATGCGAAGAAGAAGATGATGAGGTATAACTAATCGTCACGTTATCCATTCCATACACCAAGTAGACCTCAAGTCGCTCGGCGGAATCGCCGGAACTCTGCGTGGCTTTCATCGGGCTACCACTTCCTCCCGTCACCACATACTGGGCACACGAGACAGCCGCTACAAACACAAAACTTAGCGATAACAGTATCTTTCTTAATTCCTTCTTTAGCATATATAGTCTAAAAATTACGGTTCCAAAATTAGGGAAATAAAAGGACATACGTAGCATGATAAGCAAAATTCACTATCTTTGTCACAAAATACTCCGAACAGCAAATGAACAAGATTAGTATATACGCATTGACGTTCTTTTTAAGTTTATCGAGCGTAACCGTTTATTCCCAAAAGAATAATAAGCAAGTTATTTTTACTAACGAACAAGGGAGCGATATATTTTATCATACCATCGAACGCGGACAAACCGTATACGCCATAGCGACCATGTATGGCGTAAGCGTAGAGGATATTTATCGGTTGAATCCGGAAAGTAAAGAAGGGATCAAGGCCGGTTCTACGTTAAGAATCCCGCAGAAGGACTCCGCTATCGCACCTTCCGGCAAAGCAGATAACTATACATACCATACGATCCAGCCGAAAGAGACCTTGTACTCTTTATCCATTAAATATTCAGTGCCCGCCACGGATATTATCGCCGCCAATCCAGGTCTCTCCACATCGACCTTTACGATTGGCAAGAATATCCGGATCCCGCCGACACGACTGGAAACCTTGCCTACTACGGAAAAAAAGACCGTACAGAAGGAAATGGAATATACCATACAGAAAAAAGAGACCATGTACCGTATCTGCCGGAAGTTCGATATTTCCAGCGCGGAGCTTTTAAGACTCAACCCCGAGCTGAAAAACGGAGTAAAAGCGGGCATGGTTATCAAGATACCGGTAGCCAGTGAAGAAGTGATCACCCAAAACATAAGACAGCCGGAAGAGCGTGAGGTGAACGCCCTCCTCTCTACTCCTAAAGATATAAAGAAGGTGAACCGTATCCAAGTCGCCTTATTGTTGCCGTTCATGACGAACGAGACAACGCAATCATCCGCGACCTCCCGTTTCGTGGAATATTACGAGGGATTGCTATTGGCGGTCGACAGCTTGCGAAATATGGGAACCTCTATCGAGCTATCGGTATATGATACTGGAAACGGTACGAAGAAAGTCAAGGAGATATTGAAAGAAGATGCGTTATCAAACGCTAATTTGATCATTGGCGCCGTACAGAACGACCAAATCGGATTGATCGCTGATTTTGCCCAAAAGCATAATATCAAATACGTGATCCCTTTCACCTCCAAGAATGATGATGTCTTGTCAAACGCGAATGTTTATCAAGTAAACACACCTCATTCCTATTTATACTCCAAGGCGGCACAAGCCGGATGCGATTTATTCTCGGATTACAATATCATACTTGTCAATATAAAGGATAAAGAAGAAAAGCCGGAATTTATCAAAGCCTTCAAGACGGAGATGCAGCAACGCGATATCCCGTTCAAGGAAGTAACTTATAAAGGGGATACTTTCGCCACGGATATAGAGGCAGCCATGGTAAGGGACAAGCGGAATGTGGTATTGCCAACCTCCGCCTCCTTAGATGCGGTGAATAAGATCAAGGCACCGCTCCGTATGCTTTCCGAGTTAAAAGAGGAGGAGAAAGAGCCTTATATGGTCAACCTATTCGGTTATCCGGAATGGCAGACCTATACAAGAGAGTGTCTGGAGGACTTCTACGCATTGAACACCTATATCTATAGTAATTTCTATGCGGACAACTTATCTCCGGAAGTCCATAGCTTTTATTCCGATTATAAAAACTGGTATAGCAAGAATTTAATCAACACATTCCCGAAATATGGAATCCTAGGCTTTGACACGGGTATGTATTTCCTAGGCGCCATCAATAAATATGGCTCGAACTTCGAGAATAATTTAGACAAGATCCATTATAAGAGCATCCAGACCGGATTCGATTT
Source organism: Parabacteroides sp. AF19-14 (assembly GCF_003635485.1). Lineage (NCBI taxonomy): Bacteria > Pseudomonadati > Bacteroidota > Bacteroidia > Bacteroidales > Tannerellaceae > Parabacteroides > Parabacteroides sp. AF19-14. The sequence goes on from NZ_QTMJ01000004.1 coordinate 24,808, forward strand.
CCATAGAGTGAATAATTGGGGCGGTTTTATCAATACGAACTTGTTTATTGTACATTACAAGAATGATTATACGGTAACCCGCAGTGAGGTAAGATAATTGATATGATGACGAAAAAGATATTTGTAGCGATATTTCTGTGCATGGCAAGCTTATCGATTTGCTATGCGCAGAAAAGTACTTTTAAGCAAGAGCTTGCGGTTGGAGCGTCCTTCGGATTAAATTTCTCTAGCGTAAGTTTTGCCCCAAAAGTCCCTACGAAGATGAAACTTGGGTTTAACGGGGGAGCGACGATACGTTGGAATACGGAACCCAATTTAGGCATACAGGCGGAATTGAACTTTACCCAACATGGATGGGAAGAGAAGTTTGAGGAGAAACCTCAATATAAATATAGCCGTACGGTAAACTATATGGAGCTTCCGTTCTTGACTCACATCCATTTCGGAAGCAAGCGAGTGCGTGTATTCGTCAATCTAGGGCCTAAAATCGGTTATGCGCTGAGCGAAAGCACGGAGTCGAACCTTAATGGCGAGAACCCGAACGCGAACCGTCCGGACGAACAACATACAATGGAAGTCCAAAAGAAGTTCGATTGGGGGCTTTGCGGCGGACCGGGAATCGAGCTCCGCACCGGAATAGGCTCTTTCCTGTTGGAAGGTCGTTATTACTATGCACTGGGCGATATGTTCAATAGCCGTAAAGGAGACACTTTCTCTAAATCTTCCAGCCAAATAATATCCGCGAAACTAACCTATCTGATTCCCATCTTTAGCAAATAAAGGGGATGGGCCCGTGATAATATCGTAACAACCAATCGTAAGATCTGTGCCGCAAGTAATCCCACTCAAGGGATAAGAACGGTGGATAGTATAGCCAATCTCCGGACGATCTGATCTTTTCACACCTGTGAAGAGATCTTTTCACGCTCGTGATACGATCGTTTCACCCTTGTGAAAAGATCATTTCACATCCGTGAAAAGATCTTTGGATACAGGCGTACAAGCTACTTCCGATAATACCTTTATCCAACAGGAAGGTTCTACAGTAATAAATCATGAATACAATGGGGAACGCATCTAACTATCATTATTGTTGAGGTGACCTACTATAAAAGAAAAGGCCATCCGTCACGGACAGCCAATCTCATTGTTAACCTTAAATCTAATACCATGAAAAACACAGTGCAAATATAGAGACTTTATGTTATGCAGCATAATTTTCCAACAAGAAAAGCCTACTCATTAACTTTATTTAAGATAAACATGCTATACAACATAGAATTCAGCTCTTTTTATCTCGTTTTTTCTATTAACAGCGAAATACTACCACTATAAATATTTCTTACCTTTGCATTTATAAACATAAATATGGATTAATATAAGAAATCATGCTAATTATAGGTATAGCGGGCGGGACTGGTTCCGGGAAAACTACAGTGGTAAAAAAGATCATAGAAAGTTTACCTCCCGGTGAGGTCGTATTACTCCCTCAAGATTCTTATTACAAAGATAACAGCCATGTGCCGGTAGAGAAACGTCAATATATTAATTTCGACCATCCCGACGCATTTGATTGGCCGCTCCTCTCAGAGCAAGTCACCTTGCTGAAAGAGGGGAAATGCATCGAGCAGCCGACTTATTCTTATCTTACCTGCTGCCGATTGCCCGAGACCATTCATATCGAGCCTCGTGATGTTGTCATCATCGAAGGGATCCTCGCTTTATGCGACCCTCAATTACGAGACTTGATGGACTTGAAAGTATTTGTCGATACAGATTCGGACGAACGTCTTATCCGTGTGATCCAACGGGATATGATCGAGAGAGGACGCACGGCGGAAGCGGTAATGGAACGCTATACCCGGGTACTAAAGCCTATGCACCTGCAATTTATAGAGCCTAGCAAACGATATGCCGACCTAATTATACCCGAAGGAGGAAGCAACCAGATCGCCATCAATATATTGAAAATGTTTATCGAGAACAATCTGGGGCTTCCCCATACAGAAAATCAATAAACCAATCGTTCCGACAGGGATCTCCCCAATATAAATGCGTGTACCCCGCCAATACGTTCTTGTAGCGATATAGCGGGGTATCCGTTTGACCTCCTTTCGCCGTAAAGGCTTTCGCTACCGAAGGCAGCGGGCTTTCCATAGGCACGATCCGGGAATAATGGAACTCATGCCCTCGTAGGACATCATTCTTATAGCATAAAGTCCGATACCCTAAACGTAACTTCATGTTCTCCATCGTGGTGGATTGCGGTAATACACCGGCCATTGGATAGGCATTCCCATCCGTACCGATAATCTCTTTACAGAGATACATCATCCCCCCACATTCCGCCAGCAACTTGCCCCCCATTTCCACAAAGGAATGAATCGATTCACGCATCCCGGAATTCATGCTCAACTCCGATAAATATAACTCGGGATATCCACCCGGCAAATAGACAAAATCGGCCTCCGGTAAACAATCATCCCTCAATGGACTGAAATAGGTAATCTTGCCTAGAGTAGATAAGAAATGTATATTTTCCTCATATGAGAAATTAAAAGCGGGATCACGGGCGATGGCTATATTTAAGTTTGCCTTTGAAACAGTCCTCATGACTTCCTTAACCCGAGGAACTGGCTGTCGCTCTGGCAAAGCCGTGATTGCCAACAGGCGGTCTATATCCACATGCTCCTCCACCAAGCAAGCAATCCGGTCCGCAAACTCCTCAAAGCAAAAGTCCTCATCCAACGACAACCCCAAATGCCGGCTCGGGATCTCTACATCCGCACACTTCGGTAGATAGCCTAACGCTTCCACACCCGCATCCTCACACGCTTGTCTCAAGAAAGAATAATGGCTCTCCGACGCCACGAAATTAAATACCGCCCCCACGACATTCAGATCTTTCCGAAAATTCCGGAAGCCATAAAGCAAGGGAGCCACCGAATAAGCCGTACTTTTAGCGTTCACCACCAATACGATCGGTATCCGCAATAAACCGGAGATCTCCGCACTACTCCCTCGCATGGCATCGTAGCCATCGAACAGCCCCATCACCCCTTCGGTCACGGCTACATCCGCATTCGAGGTATACCGGGCATATAAATCCTTGATATGCCCTTCCGACATCATGAAACCATCCAAATTCACGGAAGCGCAACCAGCCGCCATTTTATGATGACGAGTATCTATATAATCCGGCCCACACTTAAAAGGCTGCACCCGTAAAGAGCGATTTCTCAAGGCACGAAGCAATCCTAAGGTAAAAGTAGTCTTCCCGCTTCCCGACGAAGCGGCACCTATTAGCAAATGAGATCTCATGTATTCTGTTTCTAATATATCTGGGAAACAAAGATATGAAACCAACTCGTAAATGTAACATAGAAATAACATAAATTCTTGTTATACTATAAATCGATCCTATTATATTCGCTGCCTGAAACAAAAAGAATAAGTAGTTAGTGAAAACAAGATTAACCATATTATATAGTATTTGTTGCATATCAATGTTTCAGGGCACGACTTTTTCCCAAACAAGCACTTTTACCCACCGGAACGACAGTTCCAGTCTAGCGCCTTTATCTACTTGGGGAAGAATCCAAAGACAAACCGACAAGATAATTACCAGCAATGTTTTCCAAATGACCTATATCGGGGTACCGTTGATCGTTAGCGGTTTGATTATCAAAAATGAGGACGATCATTTTCAGAGTTTGCGCAATACATATATTCCAAATTTCCGATACCATTACGACGATTACCTGCAATATCTACCTGCCGTAGCGATGCTTGGCTTAAAAATAGGCGGTGTACAAGGAAGAAGCTCTTGGTCCCGAATGCTCGTATCCGAAGCCATCACCGCCAGTATCATGGGAGCAACCATCAATACGGTGAAACATACGGCAAATGTCACCCGTCCGGATGGTTCGAACAATCATTCTTTCCCTTCCGGGCACACGGCCATGGCATTTATGGCCGCCACCATGTTGCATAAAGAATACGGGACGACCCGTAGCCCTTGGTATAGTATAGGAGGCTATACGGTAGCGACCGCCACGGCCGTATCCCGTATGCTCAATAACAAGCACTGGCTATCGGATGTAATGGTTGGTGCCGGAATCGGGATCTTATCGACCGAGGTCGGATATTTTCTAACGGATCTGATCTTCAAGGACAAAGGTATCACCCATAGCTATCTGGGATTCGAGACATTCAAATACCAGCGAAATCCCTCTTTTTTCGGAATCTATATGGGGTTTAGCTTGATGCCGACAAAGTTTAATCTGGCTCCGGATGTGCGATTAAAAGCATCGCCGGGAAGTACGGCCGGATTTGAAGGCGCTTGGTTCATGAATCGTTATATAGGCTTCGGCGGACGCATCTCGGCGACAAGCATGCCTTTATCCCTTACGAAACCCTTGGCGAATCCGACAGTTCCCGGTACGACCTATCAAGTGAACGCCCTAAAATCCGATCCTCTCGACATGATCGGCGGATACATCGGCTCCTACCTATCGTATCCGGTGACCAATCGATTTCTCTTGGGCACGAAACTGCTAATCGGATGTAATTACAGCCCAGCCTCCCGAATATCAGCATTGGGCGTGGAGGAAGGCAAACCGGAAACGATTGAGAAAGAGATCGTAAACACGAATAAAGCGTTTAATATAGGATATAGCACAAACGCCTCTTTCTCATACATATTGCATCCTAATCTAAATGTGCGGGTATTTCTCGATTATACTTTTATCCCCTCACGATTCGTATCATACATAGCCAACCCCCAAAAAGAAACCGATCGCTTCGAGCATCATAAGACCTTACAGACCTTGACGCTCGGAGCATCGGTAAATATCATGCTTTGGTAGATTTAAAAATCAATATTGCTCCTTCTCGTTCGGGAAGTCTTGAGATTTCACGTCCTCGATGTACGCTTGTACGGCACGGGTAATCTCCTCCCCTAAATTAGCGTAGCGACGTAAGAAACGAGGAGAAAAGCCTTGATTGATACCGAGCATATCATGCATAACCAACACTTGACCATCTACGCCTCCACCGGCGCCAATGCCGATAACCGGGATCGTAAGCTCCGAAGCGACACGAGCCGCCAACTCCGCCGGGATCTTTTCCAACACCAAGGCGAAACAACCTATCTCCTCTAGCAAATGGGCATCCTCGATCAGTTTCTTAGCCTCGGCCTCTTCACGGGCACGTACCGTATACGTACCGAATTTATTGATCGATTGCGGCGTCAATCCTAAATGTCCCATAATTGGAATACCGGCACACAAGATACGTTCGATAGATTCCCGAACCTCAGCCCCGCCTTCCAACTTGATACAATCGGCATGCGTCTCTTTCATCACCCGGATAGCGGAGGCCAAGGCTTCTTTAGAGTTTCCTTGGTACGTACCGAAAGGCAGGTCTACCACCACCAGCGCACGATTCACCGCTTTCATGACCGATTTACCATGGTAAATCATCTGGTCGAGCGTAATCGGCAAAGTGGTCACGTTTCCAGCCATTACGTTAGAAGCGGAGTCTCCCACCAAGATCACATCCATTCCTGCTTGATCGATCAATTTCGCCATCGAATAATCATAGGCGGTAAGCATGGATATTTTCTCGCCACGCTGCTTCATCTCTATCAGGCGATGTGTGGTCACCTTTCTATTATCATCTACTTTTGCGACAGACATATTATATTTTTATTAATTGTTTCGGCCGCAAAGGTAAGTATTATTATTTATTTTCAAGACAAACATTCACGGCACTTAAGCCTCTGTCGCCACGTTCAAGGTCGAACGTCACGATATCGTTCACGGAGATATCATCCACAACATTGTTCACGTGAAAGAAATACTTTTCCGTCCCCGACAAGTCACGGATAAACCCGAACCCTTTTGCCTCATTAAAATAGTCTACCCTGCCCCTTAAGATAACGGGAGCCACATCCTCTTTCTTAGGAGTCGAGATCAAGATATCTTCCTGATTTATCTCTTCTTTTTGACGAAGTTCGGGAGGGACAGAGGTGATCATCCCATTTTCATCCACATAAGCGATCATGTCCTCAAAGCTAGTCGCCTTGCCGGACGATTTTCTTTCCTCTTTCCTATTCTGTTTCTCTACTCGGCGGGCTTGTTTCTTTTTCTCGTTTTCACGTTTACCAAATGATGCGTATTTTGCCATACAGTCGATTTTAATTTATACTAGGGCCTCACGTTCCGTGAAGCGTTGTTTATACTAACTTAGCGTGAGAATTGATGATTAAAGGAGAGATCCGCTTAATAATAATATAAAAAGAAGAACTATGTCGATAATGATTCTAGACTCAAACTTTCGCAAAGATAATAAAATAAACGGAGAAAACCTTATAGATCCTCTCATTTAAGAATAAAAAAACTTACTTTTGCATCCTATACCAAAAAGCATTTATGAAACTACTTTTTTTTGATTTAGAGACTACCGGCATAAAATACTGGAGAAATGGCGTCCACCAAATAAGTGGGGAGATCGTAATTGATGGGGTTACGAAGGAATCTTTTAATTTCAATGTCTGCCCACATCCCCAATGTGAGATAGAGGAAGAAGCGCTTCGCATTTGCAACGTGTCCAAGGAACAGATACAAGCTTATCCTCCCATGCGAGAGGTGTACGTTAAATTTGTGAACATGCTGTCCAAATACGTGGACAAATTTGATAAAAAAGACAAGTTCTTCCTCGTTGGATACAACAACGCCTCTTTCGATAATCACTTCTTGAAAGCCTTCTTCGTACAGAACGGAGATAATTATTTCTACTCATGGTTCTGGGTGAACTCGATCGACGTAATGGTATTGTCTACCCAGCATTTGATGCGCAAACGGCATGAGATGACAGATTTCAAGCAGGAAACGGTGGCAAGGGCTTTAGGCATACAAATAGATTCCGCGAAATTGCACGACGCGTCCTATGATATTCAATTAACCAAAGAAATTTATAATAGGATATCCTCCCTCTCATTTATGGGTTGATTGATTCTTTTTATAAATTATCGTTTTTGACTATAGGTTGATTTAATTATCTTTACGGCGTAGAATCAATTTTTAAGATGTCTGTGAAACATAGTATCCGTATTTTCTTCTTTATTATCGCTCTCGTATATACAGGTTCCTTGACTGCCCAAGAAAAGGCGTATCCGAAAAACGGAGAGGGCATCACTCTTTTTCTCAAACGCTTCAACCGTACCGGCGGGACGTATCAGAAAGAGTTTATCGAGCTTAATAAAGGGAAGTTGGGTAAAAATAACACTCTGCGCATGGGCGTAAAATATACCTTGCCTCCGCTCGCCTCCGCCCCTCAGAAGAAGAATTATCAGCCCCTATTCGGCAAGTCGCTAGCCAGTTACAAAGTAACCTCTTCCGATTTAAAGGGAGCTTGCTTTTATCTGGTCAGCGGTCATGGCGGTCCGGACCCCGGGGCGATCGGTAAAATGGGCTCCCATGAATTGCATGAGGATGAATACGCTTACGACATCATGCTACGTCTGGCACGCAATCTTTTAACGCGAGGCGCAAAGGTACATATTATCATCCAAGACGCAAAGGACGGAATACGTGACCAGCAATTTCTCAATAACAGCAAACGGGAAACTTGTATGGGTAGTCCGATCCCCCTCAGCCAAGTAAGCCGTCTGGATCAGCGTTGCGCCAAGATAAACAGCTTGAGCCGGAAAGATAAAGAAACTTATAAGAGAGCGATATTCATCCATGTGGACAGTCGGAGCCGGCATCAAAGGACCGATGTCTTTTTCTATCATAAGCCCAAGGATCAAGCGAGCAAGCGCTTGGCTAAAACGATGAAATCCACTTTCTCGCGCAAATACAACCGCCACCAGCCGGGCCGGGGATTCTCGGGCACGGTAGACGATCGTAACTTATATGTATTACGTCACACGACCCCGACCTCCGTATTCGTCGAATTGGGCAACATACAAAACCAATACGACCAACAACGGATCATCCTCAGCAACAATCGGCAAGCCTTGGCCAACTGGCTTTGCGAGGGTTTTGTCACGGATTATAATTATTATAGGAAGTAGCATCCCTAATGATCTATTATACTAACACATATCCTGCGGCAGAAATGTTATATGAGCGATCTTAACAGCAATGTAACATATATTTATTATATAAGTTAATTGGCTTATCTAGAAAACGATACAAATATAGATATTTTTATTTGTAAAACATTTGTAAAACAAAAAACATCTTAACCATCGAAGATAGAGACATCAATTTACATCATTCGGAACCCGCCTATAAATTAACTATCTCTGTAAGCTTACGGTACAAATGTACAGAGCAGGTGACAGGAAAGACAACTTGTTATTTGAATAACGAATATTTCATATGAATGACAAGGACGATCGTTTAAAAAGAATCAAGCCGCCCAACCTTCACAAGCGGAGCGGCTGAAAAACCTAAAACACTAATACCGTGAAAAACACTACTATTCCCGATATGAGAATCCTCATGTCGAGGATTTTTTATCTCTTTTTACAAGCCAACCACCTAACGACATAACCGATGCCAATTACGACCAATCCGGATAACAAGCCTATTGCCCACCCTCCTACCTCGATCTTGAACGTATCCCAGCGAGATAGTTCTTTTTCCACGGGAATCGGAACCTCGATCTTACGATCGACATATACCTCTTTCGAAGGCAGATATAACGTATCCCTAGGAACTCTCATGTTGGCGATCACGTTACCGAGGCTATCCAAGGCGAACATGAGCTCTACGTTCTTGGTGTTGGCCATGTCCAGCCAACGAAGGACTACTTTACCGTTCTCATCGCATTCCATCAACGCACGGATGGAGGCGCTATCGGCTGGCATTGGGTAAGGTACCAACTTGTCTATGTAGATCGAGTCTATACGATTCTCGATAGCGACAGGCTGTATCTTGGTTCGGCACCCGGACAAAGCGAGGATACCGGCTATCGCCAGCATCCCGCAAATCATTCCCGTTCTCATAGCAGATTCCACCCGGCTATCACGTCCGACATATCGGCCTCTCTCCCGTTCTCCACCTTGCTCATACCAGCGACGATACGGATCATCTGCTCACGGTCGTTGATGTCGATAGGATCATCAGCAGGGATACCAGCGTAATCGGATACGGCCTTTACATAAGCTCCCGTATCGTTCTCGTTCTCCGGAGCCCACCTACCGATCATCTGACGGATAGTCTTTAGATGGTAGTTCCTGCCGTAGTTCGACAGGATCTTGAAGATCGCCCTGTAACCGTATGCCATCGATTTAAATTGCTTGAACTCTCGATCAGAGCTTGTCTTCTCGCCTTGGAAGACATCGCTGTTCCTTCTGATGTTCCCGGGGTTGTTGTTGCGCAATCCCCGGGGTAAATTGTTATTTCTCATTCCTTATCCTCCTTCTTAATAACCGTTCTGCGGCTCACGATCACCGCATTTCTTTTTCTCACATCGTTTCAAGGCAAGCTCCAGTTTCACGTCCGAGTAGCTCTCTTTTAAAGTGAAAAGCTCGTCCTGCACCTGCCGGAGCCGTCCGGTCTGCTCAACAAAACGCTCCTCCTTCTCAGACAACTGCTTTTGCAAGAACTCATTATACTCACGCAGGGCCTTGAACTCCTCCACGTCAGCTTGAGCGTCCGCTATACGTGCGTTCGTCTTACGGTTCATCCACGCACGGATGCCCCATTTTATCCCCTCGATCCCGCCCATCGCACCGATTATCGCCAATATCGTATTCAAATCAACTCCCATGACTCATTTTCTTTTAATATATACGGGGGCTTTTATTTGCCCGCCCCCGATAAAGGCGTCATGTCTATATCATCCCGATAGCTGTCATCGTCCACCGGGATGTCCAACAATAATTCTCCCGTGTTGTCGTATATTACCATACCATTTATTCTTGAAGTCTCTCAATCTCGATAGCGTTGATAGCCAATATCTTATTTTTTATATCGGTCGTGCTCATCGTAAGCACGGCCCCTCCAGCCACGTCCAAGGTCACTTCCGGCACGTCATGGAAATTATCCACGTAACTGGGTCTCAAGGCGAACGATTGACTGACACCATTACTCTCCAGCACATACGAGGCAGCACCATAATTAGTGGTTCGCTTCGTGTTAATGAATGCCTTGAACTTGTACCTCCCGTCCGGGACATTGAAATTGATCACGCCGACACTATTGGTGTAATTCGATCGCATAAGGACATCATCCGGATACACGCCGGAATTATCGCCGGTAACATTGCCTTGATACGCTGCGGGATTTGACTTATCGATGCCGGAGATCGTAAATGTCCCCAACCGGCTTCCATCCTTGTTGTATATGGCGATCGTATCCCCACCCGTGGATGACTGTCGTACCCTTGTCACCCGAAGGTCCGGATCGTAAAGGGATCCGTTGGAAGGTATCCCGGACGTGTAGTCCCACCCGAAGGACAATACCGCGGATAGTCCCGTCACCTCGATGGAGGCGCTGGACACCCCGCTCTCCCCCGTATCCGTCCTGACCTTGGCGTATATCGTCTTGCTGCCGGTACCGGATACCGTAAACGTGGCCGGGTTCCGGTAAGCCTGCCATTCCGCACCCGCGAAATCCGCCGACTCGGATAGCATCATCATGGTCGGCACGTCGACTCCGAGGACGTTGAACGCTATGGATAGCGTATGGTCGGAGGTGCTGGCGGCACCGCCATTGATCACGATCCCCGCCAGCCCGAACGCCGGGGGATTGTAGGCGATCGAGTCGCCCATCACGGAGGACTCCCCGAAAGCGTTCCCCACCTTGAGATAGACGGTATGATCCCCCTCCACGTTCGACAACCGGTACGGTATGGGACTATCGACGATATCAAGCCACCCGGCCTCCGTGAAATCCGGGGACTCGCTAATCATGTAGCGCGTGACCTTCCCGGTCGCCGAGTAAGCGCAGGATATGGCCGGATCGCTCGTCTCCGTGGCCCCGATAGCGAAAGAGACCAATACCGGTACGGAGGTCAAGGCTTTTATTCTATCCAGATAAGGAGCCCGTAGCGACGGCTTGAGGCGTTGGACAAAATATCGGGCATCAGCCAGGTCCTCCCCGCTCTCCGAGGCCTCGAACCTTGCGGTGTATCTCTCGGCCCTCTCAACGAGGCTGTCCATCATATTGATATTCAACATGAACTTTCCGTTATTCATTCCACGGGTAAATCCGTACACGCCATCGTCCGAGGAGGCGGTGCCGGCCTCGATATCCAGCAACAACGTGGTCTCGAACCACTTGAAGTTATCGAGCCTCGGCATCTCCACCGTGACGACAAGGTCGTTGCCCTTGATCCTCTTCGAGATCGACGTGTACCTCTTGAGGTACAGGTACTGGTATACCTCGCTGTCGTTGGCGAACCATACCTCGTCGGTACCGGCGGCCCCGTAGGCGGCGTATATGTACTCAAGCACCTCCCTGACGTTGTTCCAGTTCCCGTCATCCACGCCGACCGCCCCGCGCGGACGGTGGCCGCCGAGGCTTCCCCAATGCGCGGAAAGGCCGAGCACGCTGTTGCCGGTGGTCCTCGCCAGTATGCCTCTCAGGTTCTCCACGGACGTGTCGTCCATGAAGTACCTCGGGGTCTGCATCTTCTCGATATCCTTGATCGCCAATACGTCAAGGTTGGTCCCGACCCCCCGCTCGCGGCAGATGGCCTTGATATCGTCGCAGATAAGGGCCGCCGCCGGGTAGTTCTCGTTACCGTCCGGCGTGCTGGACATGATGGACCGGCCAACGCCGTTCGCCTCCATGTAGTCGTTCACCTCGATCATGCCCCGGACGATGGATCTCGGGTCCGTCCTGTCCCATACCGTCTCGTCCACGTTGTGGATCATCCACTCGCCATCGAAGTCCTGTATGGCCTTGAGCTCGTCGAAACGCAGGTACGGGTTGGACGCCCCGGCGCTCCCCTCCAGCGGGTGGTGGCCGTATTGCTCCTTGGAGCGTAACGTTATGAGATAGTTGCCGACGGCGAAATATCTCCTCGTGCCGAGACCGTCCGTGTAATATAGGGGGTGTTCCGGGGCATGGCCGGTCGTCCTCTCCGCCCCGAGATGGCAGAAGTTCGCGTCGTCTATCCACTTGCCGGCGAACAGCGCCTGCACCACGGAATAGGCCTGCATGGACGTGTCATCGATACTGTAACCGAAGGCGAAACGCTTGTTGTACTTCAACGGGGCGATCGAGATATCGACCTGTCCGGCGTCGGTGACACCGTCAGGCAATGGGATCGTTATCGTTCCCACGGCCTTCGTCAACACCTTGAGCTGGATCGTATCGACCTTGACGGTGGACTCGGTGATATCATCCCTCAGCTGCATGTACACGGTCTTGAGTCCGGCCCCGTCAGATAACGTATACGGCACCTCCGAGACCCTCGGGCCGGGCCATTCCACCCATCCGGAGACGGACAGGTCGGATGACTCCGATATCCGGTAATGGGTCGGGACACCGTCCTTGTCGGCCATCACCGTCACGTCCCGGCCGTAGGTGGTCGCCTCGTCGTTGTTCACGTAGACGTTCCTGAGGGCGAGGGGCACGTAAGGGTCCTTGTACTCTATGTCGATGACACGGATATTGCTCTCGTTGTACAGGTTCCTGACCTGCACGTATAACGCCTTCTCCCCGAACCCCCCGGACAGGACGTAAGGCACGTCCAGCGTATCGTCCACGATGTCGGTCCAGTCCACGGGGGAGAGGTCTTGCGTCTCGCCGATCCGGAAGGCGGTCGCCGCGCCGACGCAGTTCAGGTGGACGGTCACGTCCGGGAACTTGACCACGCCGTTCTCCTCCTCCACGACCGTGGCGTCACGCAGCCATACGTCCGTGTTCTCCGGAGAGTCGTTGGACCTGTATTCCTCGACGATCACGAACGCGACCTTCGAGTAATTCGCCGTGACGGTCTCCGTGGGATTGATGAAATCAACGTTTATCCCGCCGTTCACGGGAGAGACGTCCTCTATCGCCAACATGTCCCTCGTGTTTCCTAGCTCCCGTATGACAGGCGTGTACACGTCGCCTATACGCATCCTGATGGATATGTCGCCGCCATACCTCGTACCGCCGAATGCCTTGACCGTATACCTGTACTCGTTATCGAGGCCGGAGAACGTCAGTCTCGCCCTTACGGCCTCCGAGCTCGTGTTCCCGTGCGATACGCCCCACATCGGGCCATAGACGGAGGCCGGGATATCCTCGATCTCGCAATAACCCCCGGTATAATTCTGCCCCCATTTAAATGATGAGCCGTCATGGACACGGGTGACCGTCACGCCGGAGACGCGCCCATAGGTATCGACGATCCCGACAAGCGCGGTCTGCCCGTCACCCTCGCCTACCAGGTTGTTCCAATCAGCTACTTGGGGGGTATCGGCGGAGCACAGGTTGATCTGGTAGATGGCGTTGATGTTCGTGAAATTGCCGATCACGTTTGCGACCCTCACGTCCTTGAATCCCTCCAGCGTAACACCATAATCCGACAGGATGCCGCCAAGGCCATTGTAGGATACGCGGATGTCGGTTTTCTTGTCATAGTCTGCCAGTGAGTCCTGCGGGATGGACAGGACGAGGTTGTTGTGGTTGGCCTCGTCCCTTGTCACGGACAGGACCATCCGGAGGTTCCCGTCCTCCGTGAGCGTGAAGCCAGCCTTGGCCCCGCCGCCGACAATACCGATCGGGAGGTCGAAGGTAAGTATCACCTTGCTGCCGAGCTTGTCGGTGATGGCGTTCCGGATCACGGGTGTCACCTCCTCGGGGAGCAGCGTCCTTGTCTCGACCTCCCCCGTGTAGTCGGAGACGCCGTTCAAGCCCGACACGCGTACCTTGTACCGGTAGACACGCCCGACCGCCAGTCCCATGTCCTCGTAGGTCTGCACAGACTGGTCGTCAACCGTACCCACTTGTGCGTACGCCCCCGTATCGTCAGCCCGATAAATGGCGTAGGAGAGGAAATCGGCGACCTGCCCGGCGTCGTAATCCCATGCCAGCCCGATGGACGTGGCCGTACGGCTTTCCACCCGCAAGCCCGTCGGCGGCTGGATGTCCCGGTATGTCTTGGCGGACACGTACTCGCTCATCGTCCCGGTCTTTTCACCCTTGACGGGACGTACCTTGTAATAGTAGGTGGTATCCGGGAGCAGCCCGGATATCACGGCCTTGTTCTCCACGTCTATGCCGACCGTCTTCAGCAACGTATACCCCGTCTCCGGGAGACCGGACACGAATATCTCATAGCCGGTATCCTCCACGCCGGTGTTGTTCCACCACAGCTCGATGGCGGAGGAGGATACCGTACGGGAAGAGAGGTCCGTGATCTCGCCCCGGTAGTCCGGCTCGGGTATGGCGTCAAAGAAAAAGAACTCCGGGAACTCGGACACGTTCGTCCGGATCATGCCCCGGATGACCTCCCCGGTTCTCTCGTCGCCCATCCTTCCCCGGATACCCTCCGGATGGAAATCGATGTAGTCGCATACGGCGTCCACCTGCCGCCACGCGTACATCGGGTTTCCCTTGACGGTCCAGACCACGTTGCCGTCATTGTCCAATTGCGGCTCGCTCTCCCAGTTCTCCCGGTCCTGCTCGTATTGCTGGGCCGACAGGGTGTTCTTATGGGGGCTGGCCTTGGCCTGTACAGGCCCGACTATCGGAAAATAAGGATTCTCCGCCTCCGTGGGCAATATGGTAATCTCGTCACCCTCGGCGGGATTCTCCGGATAGGAGGCGGGGGCCTTGGTGTAAGACATGTGGCGGTCTTGGTGGTATGGCTTGTTTTGAACGACCCATTCCCCGTTGACATATCTCTCCTTGCGGGAAGTCGGCAATCCGGTACGTTCCTTGTCCCATCCCAGCGTGCTCGGCACGTCCTCCGGGTTCGGGATCTCGGGGACGTGGACGGTGACATGCCCGTACGACGACACGCCGGCGGGAACGGGTATCCCGACACCCTCCACGCCCGTGTTCTGGCTGTCATTCAGGTAAACCACGTACGCGCCCCTGTCCCCGTCCCTTTCCTTGAAACAGGCGATCACGATACGGCTATCCGTATCGACATGTCTCATCCCGGTATACACGTAACCTTTCAAACGGTTGCGGAACGTGGCGATCCACCAGTAGGCGCGGGTTATCGGGTAGGCCCCGTTCCCGAGCAGCTGGCCGAACAGCCCCGTCGTGGCGAAACCTCCCCTCGGATACGTGCACTCATGGGCCTTGATGGCCTCCACCCTGGCGCCCGGGGTATCGTCGGTACAATCGTTCCAGTGGAACATCTCGAACCCGGCCCCGGAGTCATACTTCCCGGCCCCGAAATAGTTGCCCTCGCACTCGGTGGAGTAATAATTGACCATATCGACACCCATCGCCATCATCTGGACGCACGCCCGGATGATCCAGGCCCCCTTGACATCCGAGCGGTGCCGGTCCGGGACGGTCCAGTTCCCAACCTGCCTGCCGGCCTGCGAGTAGCACTGGTACTTGCTGGCGGTCTCCCGGGCTCCCGACTCGCCCCATCCGAACTCGGTGAGCCATACCTCCTTGTCCGGGGCCACACGGTCCCGGAAGGCGCAGACCTTGGGTAGCTCGCCACCCGTGTCGTTGCCCATGGCCTCCTCGAGCGTGATGCCGTATTGCACGGCCTCGTCGCTACCGCCCTGGTTGCCGATGTTGCTGAAATACATGTGCATGGAGAACGCGTCAACGGGTATCGTGGCGTTCGCCCGTGTGGCCTTCCAGCGGAGGATGGCGGGCTGGAGGTAGCCGAGGTTCACCGATGCCGTCCCGCCGGCTATGGGCAGGATGCCCCCGTATCTCGTGCCGGGGATGGCCCTGCCGTCCTCGTCCTTGAGCGTCCCCGCGTGGCCGTCCGACGAGGCGGACACGACGGCGGCGTACTCCTCGGCGCGCTCGTAGCCCACCCAGCCGTTCCAGTTGGCGTCCGGCTCGTTCTCCGGCTCGATGCCGCTGATAAGGTCAAGCCCCGTCTCCGCGGACTCGTCCTCCGGGAAGAAGAGACACGTGCCATCGACCTTGGCGCTGCCATATTTCGCGGCCAACGCCTGGCATAGCCTGGCGTATGTCTTGTAGGAATTGGCGTCCGTCGTCACCCCGAGGTACCTGTCAAGGCCACCGACACCGCGCCTGGGCACCGGCTTCCACGCTCCCGGGTACCAATAGGCGTCGCATGGACGGTTATGGATCGTAAGGGACCTGTCGTAAAGACAGGGGTCAAAAACGCCGGTGCTGCAGATATAGGGCTTCAATCCATATCTCTTGTACGTGTTGGTCAAGGTCTCCACAAGGTTTTCCCCCGTCCCGTTGTTCCCGCTCACCCAGGGTATCCGGCTTACCCGGAAACGCATGTCGGCGAGACGGGCGTAAGGGACCGGCTGGCCGGAGGGGTCGAAGGCGGCGAAATGGCCGAGGGAGATGTACATGCGGGACCTCTCGCCGGAGCACATGCTATGGATGCGCCCTTGCTGGTAGGCGTGCCCGTTCGTGCAGAGGAACTGGTCCACGGTCTTGCGGGTCGTGGAGCGGCGCAGGGGTGACATGATCCCCTCCGGCCGGGTCGAGGCCGGACGGCCGTAAAGCAGCAGGTTCCTCACGCTCTCCAGTGTCCCGTTGTACTCCGGTTCCGGGAATCCCTCGGCCCCCTCGCCCATGACGGGGGTCTTGGAGTTCGATCCGAAATCCATGAGATCCCAAGACAGCTTGATATACCTGCATTGACAGGACCTGAAATCCAATGCCGCCCAAGCGTTGTACTCGATCCTGATCTCGCCGACACGCTCCCAGTCGTAGCCCATGTCCCTCATGCCGTAGACGGAGAAATTGTTCCGGGATGACGTATATACGAACATCTTGTCTATGACGTAGGCGGAGAACAGGTCTATGACGATGTCGAAAGGCGAGGTGTCCCGGCCGTACTTGTACTGGTACCAGAAAGTCGAGTAGCCCTTGTTCGTCATGTCCGGGTACCCGTCATCGAGGAAGACGTTCCTCTCGGTCTCGTCCACCATCCTGCCTACCGAGCAGACGGTCCCGTCCGTGTCGGTGAGATAATTCCTGAGCTGGGGGATGATGTTCCTTTCCGTCAGGTTGATACGGTAGGCCCTCGTCATGTCCTCGCTGCCGACCGTGCGGAAGTACACGGGATCCGAGGCCCCGGATATGTATTCCACCCCGAAATTCACCTTGATGGTTTTCAGGTATACGTAATACTCCCTGTTAGGGACGAGACCCGATATCGTTGTTCTCTGCAGCGTCCCGGGATTCTCGGGCGTCGGGATGGCCGGGACCTTGCGGAGTCCCGCCCACACTTTCGGGTCGTCGGCGTCCACGAGGTCGTTGGCGTATCGCATGTCGTATTCGGTTCCCCTGTCGTAGATGTTATTCGCGTAAGGGGCGGTCCATTGCACCGTGCAGGAGGAGCTGTCCGAGTAGACCACATGGAAGTCCTTGATCTTTTGCGGGCCGGGATAGGTCTTGTCCCCGATGATGGTGCTCGTGTGGATATAGATATATTCCCCGACACGGTTGTAATTCAGTATAGCTATCGTATCGCTATTGAGCGGCAGGTCTATGGTGCCTCTCATCGTGTTGCTCAGCACGATCTGCCGGAGGCCGCTCTGGTAGACCATGACCTTCCCGCATGATCCCTCCCTCGTGTTCTGTATCTCCAGGTTATATATGAGGGTGTCCTGTCCGAGCGCTACCTTGGCGTAAGGGGCCTTCAGGAAGTCGATGGCGATACGGCCGCCGGAGGGTGTCACCTCCCTGAATATCTCCGAGGTGAATACCTTGTCCACCTCCAGCTTGATCTCCTTGTATGCCGCGTCCTTCGGGTCCCATACGTACATCCCGTCACCGGCGATGAAGAAACCGTCCTGTCCGGTCCCCGTTGGATACGCCGCTCTCAGGGCCTCCAGGGAAGGGAAGCTGTCCAGCAACCTGTACTCAAGGTTATCCCCCTTGTCTCCCTTGTCACCCTTCAGGCCCATCAATTGCTCAAGGGTGAAGTCCTCGTACCGGAAAGCGTCCCCCCGGTCGCCTTTCTCCCCCTTGAGGCTCTCCAGCTCGACGATATCCTCCCATGACCCAGCCCCTACCTTCCATTGGAGGTGCGTCTCCGTACGCCGGAAGACCACCTCCAGCTCGGACAGGGCGAGCAGGTCCTTCCACTCTCCATTACCCAGTTTCCATTGTACGTGTGTCGTCGTCACGCGAAGATTGACCCGCAGCAAGGACAGGGGGGCCTCCACCACGTCATGTATCCCTCCCGGCATACGAAGGGCCGGGAGGGAGTATACGCCATCGAGGGATGTCACCACCTCCAGGTCTCCGACCCCTGTCGATCCGGATTCCAGGGCCGACTTGATAATGGGTTTCAATATGGCGGCGAGCGCCTTGATGTCATCGGTTGAGTATGCCATTTCGTTATTCGATTGACTGGTTAGACAAATCCATGCGCTTACTTCCCCTTTTTAGCCGGAAGTCTCTTGGGCGTCAGTGCCTCGATCAGCGCGCGTCTCAGAGGCGCGGAGGCGCTGGATATGTCGAGGATCGACAGTATCTCCTTGGCGGTCTCCTCGCCGACCTCGATCGGTCCGTCACTGAAATATATCTCCTTGCCAAAATCGGAGACGGCTATGTCACGGGCCGCCCCCCATACGAGGTTGCCCAGCTCCTTGCGGGTGTCAACGATGATGGGATCGCCCTCGATCGTCGCCTGTACCCTTAAATTCTTGAAATCCACTTTTGCCATGACTGTTAATTCTTTAATCGTTAGAAACCCCTGTTATGATCCCGTTCTCGACGGTAAACCTCACGCTCTCCGGGCCCGCCTCGTCATAGAGGTCATCGATATCCGACAATACCTCGCCTATGACGGTCTCCATGGTCTTGAAATCATCCCCCGCGGAGAAATTATAACCGACCTGCCCCTCGCGGTGGTGGTTGATGGTAAGTACCTGCCTGCCCTCTCTCGTGACGGCGGCATATATGGAGCCAAGCCCCTTGCCGGGCTCGTACGCCCCGGAGTACCTTACCGTCTCCCCGCCGGGCAGGTTGCCTGTCACCTCCTTGGTGACCTTTGTCAAAATCGTTAGTTCCTTTCTCATGATCGTATGTTTTAAATGATGGTTCACTCGTTCTGGTAGCCGACGATGATGCCGCCGACCACTCTCAACCGTATTTTATCAAGGTCCACGTCCGTTCCGAAAGAGACTCCTTGGTGTCCCCGGCAGTAATAATCGCCGGATGACCACACGTTCCCGACGCTGCTTAGCGTGTCGCAATGGATATTCCCGTACCCGGAGGCCGTTATGGAGCTGCAGGATAACGCCCCGTCGATATAGACCTTTCCCCCGAATTGGGCGGCGTATCCGTTCGAGAAACCGATTGTCGCTGCCCCGCTGATGATCAACGTGGTCCCGGGGGTCCCGGCCAAGGCGCTCCCTCCCCACACGAAATTTCCTATCTTGACGATATTCGAGGTGATGCTGTCTGCGTCTATCAGGCTGGCGTAGATCTTCCCGTTATTGTCGATGAGTACGCCGTTCAGGTCTATCTTGTTGCCCTTGATCGTGACCGTGCTGGCCGTCTGGTTGATCATGGAGACCACCGTGTCCCCGTTATAGTCCGTGGTCGATACCTTTTGCGTGATGCTCCTCGCGTTCACCTCAATCGAGGCGGAGAGATCGTTTCTGAGGCCGGAGAGCTCCGAGCTAGTGGCGTACAGGTACAGGCTGTCATTGATCCCGTCTATCCGTAGGCCGAGGTCCGTGATCGTCTTGCTGTTGTTGTCCGTCTTCGTCACGTAGGCGGACAGGGTGCCGTTCGTGTTGTCGAGCGCCAGCCCCATGTCCGTCACCGTACCCTTTAGGTTATCCACCTTGTTGGCGTACATTCCCACACGCTCGTTCGTCTGCTCCAGCTTGGTTGACATCTCCACCCGGAAATCGTCCAGCGGCCGGCTCGTGAGCAGCAGGTTATAGATGAATATCTCCCCGGTATGGGAGATGGTAAAATCACCCGTCCCGTCCCATTCCCCGATAAATTCCTCCTGTGCGAATGCGTCGGTGGGCGTCATCGCCTTGGTCTCGTACAGGTCCTGCCCGGGAAAACCTATGGTGAGCGTACCGGCCGTCTTGACCTTGCACATGAACGATATATAGAACGTGGGCCATTTCGTGGTCCCGTCCGGCATCTCCACCAACCCCTCCGGCCTGCGTGACAGCTTGGCGTTCAACTGCCTGATCGTGGAGTTCTTGATGCAGAGGGCGAGCCTGTTCAACACCCGCACGATACCGGTTATCCGGTCTTTCTCCGAGTAAAGGGAGTCGTTCACCGGGATGTAACGCTCGCTGACGGTGAATAACGACACGTCATTGCCCGGCTCCCATCCGACGATATCCTCGGAGAAGGACGAGTTGGTGAGATAGTTGTCCTTCTCCGCTATCTCGTGCCGGATGGATGACATCTCGCTGGAGAGCTTGCCGTTCATCACTTGGAATAGCGTGCTGACATCCTCTCCCGTATCCGAGAGGATGAACTTTCCACGGGCGTAAAGATTCTCCACGTACGCCCCGTCACCGTCCAATCTTCCGAAATAGGGCGTGACCAGACCGTTCAGGTTCCCGATACGGACCTTCACGCAATTCTCAGGGTCGGTCTTCATCCCCCGGATCACGTCCATGTAGGGCGTTCCGAACTCGTCCACCGTGGTGATCTTGATGATACCGCTACGGGTGGAGTTATCCGGGTTGTCCACCCGGCATAAGGTATCCCTCTTTGTTACCTGCGACAGGTCGCCCACGAAGTTCTCGAAGGTGAGCCAGTCCAGACGGTTCTCACCGTCGGAGAGGTAGCCTACGCCCACCGACACCACCTTCAGCTCGTATTGTTTCACCATCTGGTAGTTGTTCTCAAGGGTGGGATCGCCTTGGAACTGCTGGACCATGAGGATGTCACCTTTCCGGAACGGGTTGTACAAACGTCCCCCGTCCGTGTCGAGGTAGATCCTGCCCGAGTTTGCGTCGTAATGGTCCACCTCCATCATCGCGGAGAAGATACGGTTGTCATTCTCCCCTAGGAGCTGGGACACGATAAACTCGTAGACCCGTAACGTTCCCCGCACGGCGATATCATCGATCTCCAGCTTGTATCTCGTCTCGTTTATCCCGGCGGCGTTGGTCCGGGTATACGGGGCGAGCATCCAGCCCGTCCCGTTAGGGAACCCCGAGGCAAACATGGGCGAGGATAGGGAACCGGCGAACATGGAGTCATTCTTCACCCTCAGGTCCTTCAGCCACATCGTGCCGTCGGCGAACAGGCGGAACCCGTTCTCATGGCCGAAACCGTTGGCGTCACGGTCTGAGTAGATGGAGGAGTCAAGGCCGGCAAGGATGATATCCTTCTCGAACGTGATGTTACCGTGCGCCGTATCGTCGATGTCCTTGCGAAGGTAACGCAGGTCCAGATCCTCGATCGCCAGGATCTCGCAGGTATCCAAGGCCGTGACATGGCCGAAGCCATCCAGCATGACGGAGGATATCGCCTGTTTCTTCGCGGCCTCCACGCTCTCCGCTATCGATGTGTCTGCATGGGATACCCTATACGCATATCGGCTCTTCTCTATCATGATACCCACTCCCTCTCGAAGCTCTATGGCCGTAGCATCTCCTCCTTCGGAGGAGCCTGCATAGGCTCCATAGATGGGGTATGTACCCCCACCTACGGCATCCAACACCTTACCCGTGCGAGGAAGGGCTTTTTTGCGTGTCAATCTATGTATAACATCGCTCATATCCACTAACCACAATTTTGTCCGACATTTCTATTCATAAGGGATGCCACTCAACTTAGCAGTGTCATCAGAATACCCGACCGCCGTCATTAGAGTCTTCGCTTCCGAAAAATTCAGAGTACACCCGACGACCAGATATGTTCCTGATAAGATGGGATCGTAAGACACGTAACCCAGCGCCGGATTGCCGCCCATTTTTACATTTACCGATATTTTCTCGTTTTTGGTGGTAAAATTCGAATGGATCGTGCACATCAGCAATCTCTCTAGGATATCGGTCTGGCCCGCCCGGGTATAAGATAACTGGAACTCAAAGCCGCCTGCCGTCTTTCTCAATATATTGCCCTTGCCAATAGGAACCTTTCCCTCGTTGGCGGAGATGCATTTCAAGGTGATGTCATCGAAATCACTCGCCACCTTCCTGTTCACGTAACTCTTGAACTCGTAATCCTCCGTGTCAAGCTTTTCGCCCTTATCATCCTCCAACTCCAGGCTCACATTATCTATAAGGATGTTTTTCACCCTGTCCGGTGGAAACACGTCAATGCCGTCCAAGGTAGGATTGGATACGATACAATACCGTAATCTCATGACCATGTATCCGCTAGACAGGGGAACGGGTACCCTCGTCCCGTCCGTCTGGTCCTTCCTCGATATCCCGAAAGCGCCGGAGGAAAGTATATGCGCCACCTGCCCGTTGGTTCTCCATGCGTTCGCAATCCGGGAGCTTGTCAAAGGAACGGAAGCAAACACCAAGGCAAACTTTCCGGATGGAACGAGTCCTCCCGACACGGGTTTCCACCCCTCCTCCGTATAAGGGTTATTGCAATAATACGAGACCGGGCTCCCCTCGTTATCCATCAACACCAAGTCACCATAGAGAGCCATGCCCCTTGTCCTCTTGTCATCCTCCGTCACCTCCGAGTCAAACGGATCGTCACGCGTATTGATATAAGCGTCAACCTTGATCCTCACATATACCTTGGAGTCGGACCCGATAAGAAAACAACCCCTGCCATCGAACTCCCACAAGTTGGAAGCCGAGCCGTTGCCTGTATAGATCATCTCGGCACCCGTGAGGGTACCGCCCGACGAACGTTTGTCCTCATAGCACAGAAACCGCCCGCCCTTCCATGGCGGACACTTGCCATAGGCCTTCAAGGTAAATTTAGGTTGGTCCGAAGTTGACTTCAGATCGTCCAGTGAATCCTCCTCTATCCCATAAGACAGTATATCGCCTCCTGCAGAGGCGTACAATGAGCTGGTGATCGTCACGTTATTGACCAACTCCTCGAACCCGTAGCTTGAGTCCGTCGAGGCGAAACCTATATCGTGGAGATTACCAAGGCTGAAATTAATGGTCTCGTCCGCCTCGAAAGCGAACGTGGCGTAATCGAAACGTTTCAGGGGCAACCCGTTCCTGACGGTGTTATAATCGTATATATAAAGGTTGGCATCCTTCTGCACCATCATCAACCCGAAAGGCTTCAGGACCTCCTCTATCACCTCACGACATGACATAGGCTCACCATCCTCGTCATAGAAATTACCGGACATCATATAAAGCCTATGCAACACGGTCTCCGTCGAGAGCCACGTGATACCCTCCGCCCTCGTGGTACAGCCTATATACAACTTTTGGAAAGGGAGCCCGAGGCGATCGAGGCAACGCCTGATATGCGAGAAGAGCGGCACGATATCGCCGTACTTGTTCTCCGAAGCGTCTAAGTATCTCAATCGCTCCATTATATTGAAATCCGAAGCCTTGAACGTCACCCCGTATGGCGGGACTGCGGATAATTCCTCCCCATAAAGCTCGGAGTCAAGCCAACCGACCCAATACAAGGATCCGGAGCGGTAAAACTTGACCAGATATCCCCTCATATCATCCGTATGCAGGTCAACGAACTGGAACACGCTCTCGCTTATGAGGCTCATCGTCGCTTGCGATCCCCTTACCGGATCCAGCTTACGTACCTCGGGGTACTCGATGGAGAACGCGTCGGCCCTCGCCTTGACTTCCACCGCTTGCACGAGGCTTCCTGTCAATATCTCAAACCGGTTCAAGATGTTATCTTGCCCCTTGAACTCATGATAATACCTAATATCCATCACCTACCCCTCCTTGCTATGCGATCGCCGTTCTTCAGCACGCCGACCAATTCATCATACTTTATCTTGAACACGACCTCACCGTCCCCTCCTTGGGTCTTTAGGCCCTTCCCGTTGGCTATCTGGAATAGCGTCGCCTGCTGGCTGCCATTCAGGATCATCTCGCCGCCATTCACACGGGCAAGATTCATGTCACCCGTCGGATTTCCTTGAACAATACCGCCACCGGCGAACTTCGGAATAGCAGCAAAAGCGGCGATGGCGGCGGCGATAGCCCCACCAATAGCCACTATATTTAATGGGAAAGGTAATTTTGCGGCGCTTTTTCCTGCCTCTGATGCCCCTGCCGCCGTGTTAGCGGCAACCTCCTCTACCGCCGTTGTCTTTTTAACTGTCGCAGCCGTAAGATCTGCCGCCGCCCCTGTAGCCGCATTAGCAACTTTAGTCGTTGTAACGGTGGTATCGATCACAGCTTCCTCCTGTTTTGCCTTACCCAGTTTTTTTGTGATCTCCGTAAGGCTATCGATCGTCTTGACTATGCTCATGAAAGCGTCCACGGAGTTCATCATGGCGTTCCATACCGCAAGAATACGTTCCCATACGGAAGCGTCCTCATCGCTGAACACCTCGTTCAAGTTAGAGAAGGCTGACACGAGCCGGTCGGCGCTGGAGGCTACCTCTTTCACGCCGGAATACATCCCCTCAGAAAGCTCCTTGGTCAAGTCCTTGACATCCTTCTTCACCTCGGCGATCTTCAAGGCCTCATCCAAGCTGGTGACATTGTTTAAAGCCTCATTCAAGGCATCGATGAAATCCTCGGCGTTCTTACCGTATTCGGCCTTGATAGCGTCGAGGTTTCCTTTCGCAGCCTTTATTCTATCCTCCAGCTCGTCCGTATCCCCACCGATCTTACCCTTAAGCCTATCCACGTAATCCCGTCTGGAATCACGATCCGCCCGTAGCTTCTCGATATCCGTTTTCTTGTAATCGAAGGTCTTGTCACGCTCTTTGTACACAGGGACCTTAAACACCTCCTTTCTTAACGAATCAGCGGACTCCGTTAGAGCCAAGGCGAACGCCTTGCCGGCCTCCCCGATATCCTCCATACCGGCGATCTCCCGCAAGGTCTTCTCCGTAAGCTCCAGTTTTGCCTTCGTATATTGCTTCTCAGTCAAGTAGTTCTCGGCGTATTGGCCGGAAAGCTTGTTCATCTCATCCCAGTAATCGGTCTCGGTCTCATAGATCTTGCTGGCAGAGACTCCCGCCTTGGCGGTCTGGAACGTCTTGTTCCCCTTCGCTTGTTCCGGGGTGAGAAGACCTGACAAAGTCTCATAGGTCGCCTTATTCAGTCTTTTCAACTCGCGGTCATATTCTGTCTCTGTAAGAACCCTATTCTCCAGCTTATTAGTTAACTCCGTGACAGATTTAGCGTATTCCTCCTCAGCTTTCTCAAGGTCAGTCTTCTTCTTTTTCTTCGTATCTGGTTCCTCCACGGGGATCGAGGCGCTTGCTAATATGTTTTTCTCGAATAGCTCAAGCTGTTTTCCCGTGTCATCGGCTATTCTTGCCAGTTGATTAAACCGTTTTAAATCATTAGGCACATCCCTAAAGCTATCATAGTTGTAACCTCCACCCCTAAGTGTCACGTTATTCCTTGAGGCCTTTAACGCATTCGCCAATCCCTCTCTAGTCCCGCCATATTTAGCCAATATATCCCTTTGGGAATCCTCGGTCTCCAGCTTTTTTCGTTGGTAGAACTCCACGGCGGCGGCATCCTTCAACAACTTTATCCGCTCCGCTACCTTGGTATTGATATCGCCATTGATCTTCAAGGAATCCTTGTTTATGTCATAGGATGTCCCAAGCAAGCCGTTGATCTCCCCCAAGGCATTCCTGCGAACGATCTCGGACTCCTTGATATCCGAGGCTATTTTATAGAGGCGTTGCAACTTGTCAGCATCCTCCGGGCGACCGATCGTCAATGTCTCCTTTTCATAATCAGAGAACATTGCCTTAATCTTTTTAGCCTCCTCCCTAGCGGATATGATCTTGGCGATCAGTATCGCAATGCCCGTGAACACGGCGGTTGGTAACATGGACATGAAAGCCACACGGATAGCCCTTATTGATCGGGAAAACGCAACACTCATAGTTGCCGCCCCACTTCGAGCTTTCCATGCGATCTCATCAAAAGCGGTCCCGGCAACTTTAGCGGTCTTCGATGCGGCAACCATAGCCGATCGTTGGGCGATCGCCAATTGGCTCACTAGCCATTTGAAGAAGCGTCCTAAAGTGACCCCAGTAAGTACCGCTACCAATTGAGCGACCAAAGCGTGGATATTCTTCGTGCCCAGCTGAACCGACTTAGTGATGGAATCAATCAATCTCTTATATGCGTCCTGTATGCCCATATTCTGGGTAAACTCCTGAAAAGCGTTTTTCAAGCGATTAAGGGAGGTCTCGATATTGTCCGTATCGACATTCGGGAGCATCTCGTCGAGAGCGGCGGCTAACTTTGGCAAGACATCTGCGGAAAGTAATTTCCCCTCCCTCATGATCTTGTCAAGCCCCGCCACCGTCGTACCGGCGGCCTTCGCCATCGCCTGCATGGCGATAGGGAGACGCTCACCCAGCTGTCCCCTCAGCTCCTCGGCCTGTATCTTTCCCTTACCCATCATTTGCGTGACGGCGAGGAACACCCCGTTCGTCTCGTCAGCGGATAGCCCGAAAGCGCCCGAGGCGCGGGATAAGGACTCGAACAGCTTCCGTTGATCCTCCATCGGCATGTTGGCGTTGCTGGCCGCAGCCGTGAACTTGGCGAAATTCCCGGTCAAGTCATTGACGTAGACCCCATATTTCCTTGCCAGATCCGTCGTAAAACGAAGGTTGTCGGCGAACCCTGCCACACTCCCCGACACGTTCTTCAACGCCGTCGTGGCCTTGCTTGTCTCCCTCGCCACCTGTATCAACTGTGAGAAGAAGCTTGACAGGCTCACGCCAGCGAAACCCATGGCGGCAGCGAACGTGAGGATCTGCGCCTGCATGGAACGGAAAGCACTTTTCACGCTATTCGTACCTTTCTTGAAATTCTCCGTGAGGAGATTTATCGCGATGCTGAATGATAATTTTCCCGCCATATCAATTATCATTTAAGTAGTGATTGAACTCCCCGGACATGAACCGGTCAAACATTCCCTTGTTACGGTCCATCTCCTCCGCGGCTTTCCGCTCCCGCTCCTCGACCTCCCACGGGAAAACATAGAAGTCACGTACCGTACGGATCTTCCTCGTATCGATGTGCGGGGCCACGGCGAGAAACGTCCAAAGCCTCTGGCTCTCCATCCCCTCACGCTTACGCCTATCCAAGGCCCTCACGAGCGCAGGGATATCCGATATCTCCAACTCGTCCATGACATAATGCGGATCCAGCCCGCCAGATACGATAAGGTCTGAGGCCAAGTCGCGCATGCGGTATCCATCGCCTGATCCGCCAGCCTCTCCCTTATCCACCGTATCCGTGAACTGCACCAACAACACGTTCTCCAATTCCATCTCGCTCAACATGGCCGACAGCTGCTTCTCATTCCCCGCCACCTCAAGGAACGTCCCGTATGCCATCCTCTCCTTGTTATTCGCCAGCACGGAACAATACAGGAGCCTCGTCAACTCCTCGCGATCCGTATAATCGAAATCCGTGAACGGCTTGCCTAGCATCTGCTCCGCGCGGATGATCGCCTTGATCGTTAACCTAATATTGTATCTCATATTCCCTCTAATAAAAAGAGGGCGACGTGAATCGCCTCCCTCCGTTAACACTCTTGTAATAAACCTACCTTATCCACCAGCCGAGACCGCCCCGTCCTCCAGAGGCCCCGTCCCTTGCAGGGTACAGGAACTGGTACAGATAGCCCCGTTCTGGGCCGTCATGTTCAAGGCTGTGATGATAGCCTTGCCCTTTACGACCTCCGCATCCTTGGCGAAGTCCCCGTTGGTCTCCTTCGCCTTCGCCATGATAAAGTCCACCGGGATCCGGCTAGCCATAAGGTCTTTCAGTTTCTTGAATGACAGATGTCCCTCCTTGAACGATATCATGGACTCGCTGGAGATCGTATAACCGAGCTGCCCGGTCAGGAACTCCTTCCAGTTGCCGGACATCTTGTTGGATGTGTCTACCGTGTCGGCAGACAGATCAATATTGCACGATGTCCCGAAAGCGATCGGTAACGTGCTCGAACCATCGGTGACGAAAAGCATCAGTTTGTCACCCATAAGGGTATCAATTGCAGAATCATAAGTTGTCGTCATATTTTTTATGAATTAGAAATTTCGAACAATAATACCTGGATAAACTTTTTATCCTCATAATCCTCGGTTGAGTCTTTCAACCTTATCCGAAGCCCGTTAGATCGATCGCCCTCCAATACGCCTAATATTAATTCGGCGATATCCTGGCTACGATCATAGTTATCACTTACAACATTTATAAAAACTCGGCACTGCTGACTAAAAAGTCCCATTGCGGTGTATTGTGTAGAATACTCATCACGCACATAAAGGATAAAATCACCCTCCGTACCCTTTGGTGCGTATAATGGGAAAATCTTTTCTCCGATTAGAGCAGATAAGTCACCATTCTTTAAAAGTATCTGCCGGATAACTGTCGTTACTTTCAATTTAGATTCACCCCGTTTTATCATCGCCTGTTATTAATTCGTTGAACCGCCCTTTCTACCCCAGAATACAAAAGCCCCATCGCTTTAGGTTCCTCGCTCACGAGCGCATCCGACCAAAAATTATTGGCGGGCACGATCCCTCGTCGCCACCCCTTTTTGGTATACCTCATTTTTGTTCCTTTATCGACAAGGTGCGCATGGCTACCGGCGGGTCGGGCGAATCCAGAAAGAGCCCCTAGCTTAGTACGTTTTACCTTATTTGTAAATGATTTCATCAGGTTGTCCGTAACACCGCCAGGGGTTTTCAGTCTTTGTCGTAAATTACGCTTACCCGCCGTTTTAAAAACACTTACTGCGGAGCGTAAACCTGCCTTTATTGCCCGATCCTTTTCAAAGTCCTCGAGCCCTTCAACGAGATTAACTACCGCCTCACGATCTATTAGTTTTACTGTAATCATCACGTATTCATTTTTGATAATGTAACCAGGTAAGTATTATCAGATCTTTGCCAGTCAAGCAAAGAAATAGAATAATAACGCCCTTGATATAGCACTCTTTGTTTTTCGTTTATGACCGGATGATAGCGCACTTGGAATATCAAGGTATTTCCTGTAAATTCTTCCCGCGCGTTCATGCCATCCGCATCTCGGATGAGAGACAGTTTTTTCTTATGCCCTTTGCAAGTATAGATTTTAACATACTCCTTGCTTACTGCCCCTGAGGGAGACGTAACAGCCTGAAGTTCTTCAAAAACTAATATTTCACGTAATAATCCGGCTCTCATTTTGAGTAATTTCGATATAATCCAATCAAATGTTTATATGTTGGAACCTCGCTTAGGGTAGACACAAAGGCCACTGTTTCACGACTGTTGTAATAATCACCGACTTGCAGTAGGATAGCGTATTTTAAGGGGGCCGGGATCTCTCCCGGCTTAACCTCTAAATCCTTTAGATCCTCACATACATCTTTAGCAACTGTTATCTCAGCGGCCTCAATCAGCATACGGATATAATCATCATCCACCGTATAGGTCTCATCAATGATAAGATGCTGTTTCGCCTGTTCTAAAGCTATGTATGCCATATCTGATAATTTTATTTCATGGAAGCGATAGTGAATGATTCTTTGCGGATAAAGCCCATGTTCCAATAGGAATTGGTAATCAATCTCACCGTACCCTTTAAGGCCTGCGTGTAAGGATCCACCAATAATTCGATCCCGCCCCACTGTCCCAAGAAATAATCAGACCAGTTACCGAAAACCGCACCAAACTCATCTGAGGTTTCACCTAACTCTTTCGGTAAGTTATTAGTACTTAACGCACGATAGCCATTTAGCTGCCCGTCCCCATTACCCGTAAAAATGAACCCGCCCGCCCCGGAAGCGTCTTTCACTTTAGTCTTGGCCTTGCCGACAAGAGCCGGGTGCAAAATGTAGGAAAGATTTCCAAACAATGCGTTCTGTACATCAGCGTTGGTTTCCATAGCGACGATCTGGGCCCACGTGATATCCCCTTTAATATTCTTGTCAAGAGTATGAAACATACCATCGGGAGTATTTTCCACACCCTTGGTCTTCGCAAATGCCGACTGCTCAATCTTCTGTGCGATAGCTACCGCAATGGCTTGACGAATATAGGCCTCCACAGAAGCGTTCTCCTGCACGAGTAGTTGCTTAGAAATATCCACATAGGCGGTCAATCGCAAAGGCTTAAATAAATTATCCTTGGAGAACGCACCCGCCCCATCCTTGGCCTCAGCATTTTCGCCCTCCCAGAATACGTTAGCCCCCGAGAATTTGGGCCAATAGATATTACCTTGCAATCCGGTCATAAATCGGGCACCCGCACGGGCTAACACCAACGCAGACTGCAAGGGCAGTAGCATCTCCTGTTGCTCCTCATCAACGATCACCCCCGTAACGGCTTCGGTTGTTGCCGTAAATGGGGCGCGTTTTTCTATATTTACAGGAACCACGATGCTGCGCTTTTCAGACATTTGCGCACCGGACGTATTGTGCAGAGTCGTGGTGGTCTCAATAACACGGGCCTCCACGTCACTCTGCGGAGTTCCATCCACTAAGTTAGCGATAGCCCGGCGCAAAGAGAATTTCCCCACTTGCGGTTGGTGCTGCTTACCTTTCCCCCGGTTTTCCTCCTCATGCATGGCAATTTCAGTATTGATATCCGCAAGACGACACTGGATTTCCCCTAACTCCTTTTGCTCTCCCTCATTCAGCATACGGGTCTCTCTGCGGGCCCCTGCCGTAATCTCTTTTGAACGGGTCGCAAGCTGGTTACGTTCGTCCCGTAATTCCGTAATACTTTTTTCTTTAGGCATAACTCAAATATTTAATGATTTATCGATATTGTCATAATACTCATCCAGCTTGCGCTGTCGCAGTTCCCGCTCGGCTTGCTCCTTTCCTCTCATATAGACCGAAGTTTTTGAATAAGCGCCATCATAGACCGGAGACACGTCAAAAAGTTCCCCGAGTTTTTCAATTGACCTCTTCCAAGTCCCGTCTGATTTTTTCTCCCACGTGTCTTTCTCAACGGTAAAGGCAAAAGAAGATTCACTAATCTCTCCCCTACGAATATTCTCAAGTAACTCATCCCCCAATGCTGTTCTAGGGGCCTCAAAACGATATTTCAACCCCTTTTGATCGATCTCAAGCCGTAAGCTACCCTCCCCATTTTTATATCGGGCTAAGATTCCTCTCCCCGGGTCATGATTCATCAAGGCGAACACATTGCTTTTTTCAAGCACCCCATCAAGAGCCCCTCGTTGAATGACCTCCTCAAAAGATAGCCCGTCCGATCTAACGTCAAATAGAAGGGCATACCCCTCGACCGTACGTTTTTCCTCATCCGAAACCACTTTATAGGCGGTATTTCTTATTTCTCTATTCTCGTTCATGACCATGTTTTATCTACTAACCACTATTTTGTCCGACAAAATCATTTTTGCTTTGTCGGCAAATCACTATTTTTAACGGGATCCGTTACGGCACGGTCCAAAGTCTGTACATTGACCTGCACGAAAGCGTTATCCCCGTTCCCCTTACGAGGTAAATTATTCTCACGGCGAATCTCATTCGGTGTAGCCGCCCCTACGTTGAATAAATCTTTCCAGTACGCCGCTTGCGCCGCTTTATCGGTGCGAAGGAGAGCGGAGGTATTAAATTCAGCCTTAACGGACCGACGCTCCGACGATAGAAATACTTTCCGATTAATCTCCAACTCTATTTTCGTGATAATCGCTGAGGCCGTATCGGTAAGATAGGCTAATTGTGTCGCCTCAACCGTTGAATAGCTGGATTTACTAAGATCAAAAGCCTTGACAGGGGAGACAGAAAAGAAACGGCATATGTCCACGACATTAAACTGCCGAGATTCTAATAATTGCGAGTCTTTCGGGCTGACCGTAATAGGCTGATATCTCATATTTCCCTCCAAGATGACGATACCGTTCGGCCGCCCGGTAACCGGGTTTGTCCGGTTTTCCCATTCTTGGTAATTCTGCTCCTTTTGCCTTTTATCCAGCCTTACCCCCTCGATTGTCAACACCCCGGCCGTATTCGCCCCACTCTTGAAAAAACCAGAAGCGTGGGCCTCGCTATCTGAAGAAATATTCAGCGATTGCCGGGCATGGGTGAGGGTAGAGACCCCTATAATCCCATCGTATGAAAAGTTGAGCACATGGATCATGTCACGGGGTTCCACGAGTTCCCGGAACCCGGTAACCCTGTACCTTTTCCGGTGAATGCCGGAGCTATCGGTTATCCACTCAATCGATACCTGAGGCGTTGGAATATAAATAATTTGCAAGGGATATAAATTTTTATCTCTTTCAATATAGGCGTATCCATTTCCCGTTAATAAGACGGAGGTCATCAACGTTTTAAAGAAAGTAAAACGAGTCATATCCTCGCTAGGCTCTAAATTTAGCAACTCATAAGCTGGATGGTCTTGATAAGGGGTTTTAAAACCCTCCTTATCCACCCTGTACGTCTCCAAGGGGAGAACGGCCACGCTATCCGAGATCAAATCAACGCAACGATAAACAGTGGACAGCAACATCGGTTTATCCCGGCTCGCTAAAAAAGGGGTGATCCCGCCTGTCCAAGCACGAAAATTCGATATCTCCTGTTTGCTCGCTTTTCTTCTTATATCTATCTCTATATCCGTAAAAGGGACTCTCATCTTCAATCGGTGTTTTCATACTAACCATAATTTTGTCGGACAAACTAAATAGCAGCGCTATACCTCGGAGAGGCTAAGTACCCACCTAAAGCCATTAATTCAGATATCACCCCGTCTATTTTCTTCTCCTCGTATTGTTTCGTAGGTTTCATATTTCCATTATAATCCAATTTCATGACCACGTTACGATAACAATGCCGGTTGATCACATTATTGTCGAGTATAGCCTTTCCCGAGAGCAATAGCCTTTCCATTTCTTTTGTTGGACGGTTGAAATTACCCAACGACTGGGAGATCGGTATCATATTAAAGCCCTTCTCCGTCGCGTTTATCGTGAACTGGGTAGCGTTCCATTGGTCGTAACCGACCGACTGGATATAAACCTTATCCCGGAGTTTCACGAGATCGTTCAAGATATAGTCGTAATCGGCGACATTTCCGGGCGTGATCGTTATCTCCCCCTGCCGACGCCATTCGCCGTATAGCTCTTTGAAACGTTTTTCTTGCAAGGCAGCCTCCGGAAGATAGTACAACGTCTTAAAATACATTTTTCCGGCCTCCTCATCGGGGAATAAGGCCGACATGGACGTAAGGTCACTCGTGCTCGAAAGGTCTATACCCACGAAGCACTCCCTATCAATGAAATCATCAACATTAACAGTCCGAGAGGCGTCCAAGATATAGTGCTCCGGTATCCATACCGTACTTGAGTCGCACCACAGATTTATATTCTTTGTCTTAACCCCGACCTCCTCCGAAGGGGAGTTTATCGCTTTCCACACTTGTTCACGAACATAGGAGGGCTTTACGGTTATGCCCAAATTGGGATTACTCTTAACCCAACACGTTTCATCCTTCCAATCATCATCCGGATCTAACGAATAAATAGCGGCGAAAAGGGTATCGTCCCTCTTTAATCCTTTCAGAACCTCGGTACACATCGTACGAAATTGATAACATGGTCCCAACTTATCAAAACCTGCTGTCGTTATAATTATCGACATAGGGTTCTCACGCATACCTTGTGAGGACTGCAAGACATCCTTTAGCTTGCCATTCTTCGCCGCATGATACTCATCCAGAAGAAACATGGAGGCGTTAAAGCCGTCCAGTTTACTGTCATCAGCGGCCAATACCCGGAGAACACTCAGAGTTTTCTCGAAATTCACCCGATCCCGATACGGCTCAAGATACTTATGTCCCGGATCCAAGCCTTTCACGAAGTTCGAGCACATCCCGAAGCTTATCTTTGCCTGATCTTTACTATTAGCGGCCAGATATACCTCCGCGTTAGCCTCCCCGTCGTCAATTAAATGATATAGGCAAAGGGCTGCGGCCAAGGCAGACTTACCTTGTTTTCTTGCCATCTCAATATAGACGGACTTAACGAGCCTTGTCCCGTCAGTTTTTACATAAAACCCATAGATACACGCAACAATAAACATCTGCCACGGAGCTAAAATGAAAGGTTTACCTGCGTGCCTTCCAGTATAATGTCTCAAAATAGCGATAAACTCTATTACCTCATCCACTTTCTCTTCTCTAAACTCGTACCTATCGTCCTCTATCAAGGAAAAAAATCTTTCGGCGGCTAATTTTATATATTCACCGGCTACGATTTTCCCGGAAAGGACCTCCTGCGCATACTGGTAATACCCTTTCATCGCTTCTCTACCTTTTTCGCTTTTTTCTTAAAATACTCCTCCATCGGGCTACTGCCGGTTTTATCATCTTTCATTGCGCTAATATGGGAGCGGCTTTTAACCGTCAAGCCGTACTCTGTCATAATCTTCATAACCTGGGCATAGTTTTTAGTCGCAATATTCTGGGCGGGATTTGCGGCCATCTCATACTTTATCTGCACGATGGGACCTTCCTCCAGCATTATGTCCGTGGCCTGCAAATACATCTCATAAGAAGTCGCAAGCATACGGAGCGCTCCCAAATCAATATTCTGGATTGCCTTTCGTTTATTCAATTCCTTTACGACATCGGTCATGAACTTCTTTGTCTCATCGGATAATTTATCCGGCATATCAAATTTCACCGCCATACCACACAGTTTACCTATCAACCATAAAAATGTCCGACAGTGATACATGTTAAAATTTTAACGATTCCAAAAATCAAAATTTACCCGTGCGTGTAAAGCTGGGTTCGGTGAGGTTTCGAGGGGCGGAAGCGCTAAAAAATACCCCCATACCCCTCCCCTAACGTGGAACATCACTCGTGGAACGTTATCTTCGATTATGGACGGCCTGATGGTGTCTCTTACACAAGCTCATAAGGTTATTCAAGTCATAGGCTAATAAATATCTCTGTTCCGGATCAGTCACGCCCATAAAGCTAACTATATGGTGTATATCCTCAGCCGGTACAACCCTGCCATCTTTCTCGCACATCTCGCATAACGGCGATATGGCGAACTTCATGGCCCGAAGCCGACGCCAGCGCTCGGAATTATATATCTTACGACGCTCGGCATCATATTGGCTATCATTCTTCTGTTTCTGATGACCCGTTTTGGGCCTGTATATTGTCGGCATAATTTACCTCCTTTAGTTGCTGATTATCTTTCATTACTTGATATCGAATCATTTGAAAGCGATACTTGAAATGCCTTATTATCTCATCATCGGTCCTCAATGTTGAGGCCGCCGGATCCCGTATCACGAATAAAATCGTTTCCTGAAAAATATCCTCATTGCCGTAATACCCACAACCCGAGACCGGCCCCCTACAACAGACCTCGAACAGGTCTTTATACAACCGCCCCAACGCATTTGCGATAAATCCGTTCGTCTTATTCCTTCTTTGCCTTGTCCTCATCCAGCTTAAAGTTTCCCGCCTCATCAAGAAGCGCCTCGATACTACGTGTTACCATCCCCCTGATTATCACGGATACCTTGGAACCCGTCCTCTCCGATAGCTCTTTTAAAAGCATCCATGTTCTCTCATCAAACCTGATCGACCTCCTTGTCCTATCCATTTACGTTCCCTCCCTTGTATTTATTGATTCTAGCCTTAACCGCCTGCATCAAGGCCTCCTGCTTGTCGGCCTTTCCCGATATCGCTTTCATCACGTCCTCGTCCATCGTTCCCTTCGTGAGTAAATGGTAAATCTGTACCGGCCTCGATTGCCCCTGCCTGTGCAGCCTGGCGCAGGCTTGCTGGTACAATTCCAATGACCATGTCAAACCGTACCAAACGATAATATTTCCTCCCTTTTGCAAGTTCAACCCGTGCCCCGCCCCCGCCGGATGGGCCATCAAGACCCGTATCTTTCCGGCGTTCCAGTCATCTATATCCTTACCGCCTACGAGCTCACGGGGCTTGTAGGCTCTCAATTTCCGTTTGATGCGGCCGATATCGTGCCGGAAAGAGTAGAAGATCAAGACAGGTTCTCCGTTGGCCGCCTCGACTATCTCCTCCAGCGCCTCAAGTTTATAGTCGTGTATCTCGTGTACGTTCCGATCGGCGTCGTATATCGCGCCGTTGCTGAATTGCAGCAATTTACTCGACAGCGCGGCGGCGTTCACGGCGGATATGGGGCTTTCCCCGTCTTGATCCAACAACCGCAAGACCTCCGTTTTCTCAAAATCCTCATATCGAGCCCGGATATCGTCCGGTAAAGAGATCTCTGCCGTATGATCCAAACGCGGCGGTAATTCCAGATAATCCTCGGCTTTCATCGACACGCAGATATCGGATATCTTTTGGTATATCGCTTTCTCCGACCCGTCAAGTATCTTGTAGTCGAATACGACTTGCCCATTGCTCCGGCCTGGACGAAAGTACTTTTCCCGGTATCTCGTGATTGTTTTCTCCAGCCTCTCCCCCTGATCCAGTAAGTAAATCTGACTCCAGATGTCACACAAGCCATTCGGGGCCGGCGTGCCGGTCAAACCGACTACGCGATCGATCTGCGGCCGCACAAGACGGAGGGCCTTGAAACGCTGCGCTTTCGGATTCTTAAAGCTGGACAGTTCATCTATCACCAACATGTCAAAAGGCAATGATCCTCGATATTGGGCCACCAACCAGCATACGTTCTCCCTATTGATCACGTAAATATCGGCCTCCTTACGTAATGCCTCCTTACGTTGGCGCTCAGTCCCCAGCACCTTGGAAACCCGAAGGTGTTTTAGATGGTCCCATTTCTCGACCTCCTTGGTCCAAGTATCCTCGGCGACCCTTTTGGGAGCTATTACCAAGACCTTACTAACTTCCAAGTCCTCATACATCAGCCGGTTTATGGCCGTCAATGTAGAAACCGTCTTGCCACATCCCATATCCAGAAAGCAACCCGAGGCGGGATGATTTAAAATGAAATCAACCGTATATCGTTGATAGTTATGTAAATTACTCTCGTTCATTTTCAAGTCTCATTAAAAAGTTGTTTAATGTCCCGATCGAATCGATCACCTCCGAGACGAACCCGAGGGATCTCAACTCAAGCTGTCTTAGTAGCTGCTTTTCGGTAGGCTTTTTCCCGGTCGTCTTCAGTTCCGCCCAGTATGTCCGCCCTCCGGGCATCAAGATTAACCTATCGGGATAACCCGTCTCATAAGGGGAAGAAAACTTCAGAGCCTTACCGCCCAGTTTCTTGATCGCCTCCCTTAATTTTCTCTCCAAGAGTTTCTCGTTCATCATAATATTTCTTGAACGCATCCGTAACAGATAAAATATACCTCCCTCCGCAGGATCCTATGCTTAACACAGGTACTATCTCCCCATCAATGACCGGATCGAATGTCAAAACGTCTGTTATGTACCACCCGGCATCGGTCAAACGTATATTTGCCGCTTTCGCCAATTCCCTACGGAATGAATTATACCCGATAGAAGATTGAAATTCTTCTATTATGCCGACCGCGATATCAATCAACCGCCAATCTAAAACCGTTAATTCCTCAACAACCCGATGGGGGCAACCCGTCATCGCTTTTCTAAAACCCATAAATTCTCTTTTCATACCACTAATTATTGTTTGAATAAACCAACCACTAAAAACCGTCACGCATGTGCGTAGCGTATTTTACTATTTTACCTATTTTACCTATATGTATTATAAGGTATATAGGGTATATAGGTATATTTTATTATTATATTATATTTATAGTAGTTTAGTAGTATTATATACCTAATCATATAATAATAACCATATTGAGCCATCTACCTAATTTCTACAAAGTCATTACCATCGCCATTGATGGTAGTTAGAATATGGTATCGCCATCGACATCACTACCGAGTGTGGGTAGTAATTCACCCGCCGTTCTTTTAAAGTATTTTTGATTTTTATAAGGATGTATAATTCTGGGCGTGGCAATATACTCCCATCCCTCAATACTTCTCATTATGTTCATGATCTCTCTTGAAGTGGATCGTGTAAGATCGCCCCGGCGACCACCAAGACACTCACACCATATTTCCGCCACGCATACAAACTTTCTTTGGGTTACTCCGATAGATTGTATTGGGTCGTTACCCACTAAATAATCCCTCCGTCTATCAATGGTCATACTCTTCCAGTCGACAGGCAATAGTGTATCCAGATAGTTTTGGATTATGCCTTTACGATCATCTTCCTCTGTGTATGTACCGCGGCGGATGTCCATCTCCTTTTCAAGCCTAGGAGAAAGACAGAGTTTCAGTCCGGGCTGATAAAGTTGTTTCGCTTCCGCCCATATCTGGTCTACAATGTCGGGGGTCAAGTCTGTCCACTGATCTTTTGTCTTTTTATCAATGTCAACTTCCATCGGCCAGAAACGCCGTGCGCCGGTAGGATCCCGTAGAAAACTTAAATCGTTCGTTGTTCCGAAGAATACGCATTGCCGGACCTGATCTTGCGGGTAACGGTCATATGAAGCCCGATAGAAATCGCTAGGTGCTGTAAGAAAACGTTTTATCGTTTCCGAATCTTGCTTTCTGAATCCAGCTAATTCGGCTATTTCTATGATCCATTTACCCCGTACGCCTTCATAAGCTTCTTTTCCTTTTATGTCCAGACTGTCGTTGAACCACCGTCGATTTCTAGCCAGCTTTGCCAATATCTTACTTTTTCCGGTCCCCTGCGCACCGACCAACACTATCGTATGGTCAAACTCTACGCCGGGATCCAGTGCACGGGCCACGCAAGCCGTTAATGCCTTTTTTGTACACACCCTAAATAGTTCACAATCTTCCACTCCCAAATAATCGATGAAAAACGTTTCGACCCGTTTCTCGCCATCCCATGTAAGACCTTCCAGATAATTCTTTACCGGATGAAATGCGTTTGCGCGAGCCACGCTATCCAAAGCGTCCGAGATCTTCCCTTTAGAGTCTAACCCGTATTTATACTCTATATACCTTCTCAAGTTGGATTCATCATCGTCCCGGAAAGCAAGGTCAACATCATCTTTTTTCCTCCAAGCGGGTAAAATATCATTGAATGCCCTACGGTTGGAAAATAAGTCAGCCGCAACTTTACCAACGACAGGATCATTTTCCAATATACGTACGATATTTTCCCTTAACGGCAATATATTCCCCTTCTTATCACAATTGAGAGAATCTTTCCATGTATCATCCCCAGTTTCAACACCTTCGAAGTCAGAAACTGCCCCTTTTTGGCGCTCTTCCATAAGCAGACGCTTTACCGATGTGTCATTGCATGCTAATTCCTCCATCGCAAGATATGACGGATATCGATCTATACGAGTCCCATTTTTCTTCACATTCTCGTCACGGTCACCGAACAGGTGTATCCGGACGAGATCGAAAGCGTTACACAGCGTCCCGCCCGTGGGATCCGTACCATGATGGGAAAAAGCGAATTTATCATCGTAAACGATCAGTCCAGCCGCCGTGCTCCCGTTCCTGTACGTATAGCGGTTATCCACGTCGCAAGCCTCGTAGACATCGGGAAGGAACGTCTCGATAGCCCTATGTATCCCGTATGTCCGGCAGAACACCCCGACAATGCCGGTTTTCTCCAGGGGATCCGCCTGTTTCCTTATATCTCTCCGGATCATATCGCCTTGCCGATCGGACACCGGCCACTCGGTAGCGTCCTTCCAGTTATGATAAGTAGCCAGTACCTCATCGGCGGACAGCCAAGGCCCGTCCTGACACTGGAAATAGTACTCGATATCTTTCGGGGTCGATGGCCAGTACATGAGCCGCTCGGGCTCATATGTCGTGTCATCAAATTGATCGATACCCAAATTCCCGGCGATCCGCCGGGCGATGGGAACATACTCATCGGGCGTGACCGGGCGATCCAAAGGGACCGCCAACCTCAAACGGGGTTTCTCCGGTGAATGCTTGTGGGTCGAGTATACCACCGCGGCGTTATCATAGTACATGACAAAGTCATCCCAGAAATCACGTGAGGCGTTATCGACATCAAGCGTGATCACGCTACGGCTTAATACGGAGTCCGCCCGGCGCCGGCCCTCGGACAAGGTCCCCCCTACGAAACCGCCGATATCCTTAATCTCGTCTTGGCGGCTCTTATCCGACTTTAGGTACTCGGCCAACGTCTCGTGTGTCTTATGCGTCTCGGATAACTTCTGGATAAACAAAGACCACATAATATCCCTGTTCTTCCACCGCATCTCCTTCCTGCTTTTACCTAGGGCGATCGCTATCTCATTGTCGTACTTTATTTGCATAGTAATTTTTTATCTCACAATCAATATTGCTATTTCCCTCCCCGCTATCGCCCTCCACACGCCCCGAGGTGTATAAAGGGCATTTCGCTTCATCCGGGCACCGGTGACCATGGCATCTTATTTTTCGTTCCATGGTTTAGTCATTCTTAGGTCTAGACTCAAACGAGCCATCTATGACGATGCTGGCTCTCGCATCAGTCACTTTCCCATAGTACATAGAATCTTTATAAGACCGGATGAATGCGAGCAACACCTCGTTCACCATGATCGTCCCTCTCGTGATCGGAGACAGGAGATGGATACCTCCCATGTCCCGGCAGCGGCTTAGGGCTACGTAAACCTGTCCGGACGTGAAAGCCCTGCCAGCGTCAATGACAGCGCCGTCAAATGTCAAGCCTTGGCTCTTGTGAATGGTGATCGCCCACGCCAACCGTAGCGGGAGCTGTACGCAACCACCCACCTCCTCGCCCCTCATCATACCTGAGTCCCGGTCATAACGATACTTGTTATTCATCCACTTGTGGCGGATGACCTCGATCTCGTTCCCGTCATCGGTCTTGACGACCACCTTGTCCGGATACAGCCTCAACACGTTCCCGAGAGTACCGTTACAATAAAGCCCCATCGTATCGTTAACGAGGAACATCACCCTCGCTCCGGGTTTCAACGACAACCTGTTATCGCAGGGAATGGAGCCTAGCGGGAACTCCCCGTCTATATCCGCACGGTAGATCCTCCCCTCGCCGTCCAGCTCGAAGAGCTTGTTCGCGTTGATGGCCTCAGCGTCCGCCTTATGCGTGCAAAGCGTGATCGCCTTGCCCTCCGGATCCTCGTAGTCCGGATCGTAAAGGGAGAACAGGCTATCCATGTCCTCGCCCGTAGTCTGGTACTCCCGGATACGGTTGAGCAATCCCATGAATACCGGATCCCTCTGCCGGAATACGGTGTCCAACTCCACCACGTGGAACCCTGTCAGGGAAAACGCCTTGGCATCGAAGAAATACGGCGAGTCATACACCTCACGCAGCACATCCCAATCCTCACCCTTAGTCACGGGCGGCAACTGGAACAAGTCCCCGAACATCACCACCTGCACGCCCCCGAACGGCTTGTTACGACCTCGGTAATGGCATAATACGTCGTTCACGGCATCGAGCGTATCGGCCCGCACCATGCTTACCTCGTCTATGATAAGGAGGTCCAGATGCCACAACACGGATATCTTCTCCGGGCTCAGCCTGTACCTGTCCATGTTGTCACGGGTCACGCCACCCTCTATCCTCGGCCTGTAAGGATGGAAAGGAAGGCAAAACATGCTGTGCATCGTCACTCCCCCGGCGTTTACCGCCGCGATCCCGGTAGGGGCCACGACGGCGCAACGCTTACCCGTGTGCTCGACCAGGTACTTCAGGAAAGTAGTCTTACCGGTTCCCGCCTTGCCCGTGATATACACGTTTTCTTTAGTTTCTTCTATAACCCGAAACGCCTCTCTCATTTCGGGGGTCAGATTTTCGTTTCTCATACTCTATCTATTAAAGATTTTACCAAAGAACCTCAAGACTTTTTGGTTACTGCCCTTCAGTTCCAGCAAGGACTCATTTTCAATCCGGATGCGTTCAAACTCCTTCATATTTGACTCCACCGCTTTATCGATCTCCGCATTCAGCGCAATCAACTCATTACGTGACTGATTAAATACCGATAGAATACTGTCTCTTCTTTGTACAAATTCATGTGTTCCCATATTCTTAATCCTTTTTATAGTAGTTAGTTATATATCCATCACCTTTAAGGGGTAAACCCTCCGCCCAAGCAATCGGCTTTTTAAAGACCCCGCAGACCTCGGCCAGTGTTTTAGTCCCGTCATCCGGGACCTCAAGTATGACCTCGTCATGCACGTGGAAAACGATAGGATAACCCATCTTCTCCAATCGGGCCATTGTCACGGCCAAGCAATCCCGGGCGATACCTTGCACGATGTTCTCTACCAGTTTACCGCCATATGTCTCCTGCTCCTCCCATTTCCGGGTCGTTTGGTTCTGCCCCTCATATACGATCGTTTTTGATTTCCTGCCAAACTTATCCCTAATCTCCAACCGGGCACGGGGATAAAAGAGCTTTCGCCCTGAGGGTAGTTGTACAGTCATCGCACCCAGTTCCGAACGAAATCTTATTCCTTTTTTGATCACTGTTTCCCTATTGGATATAGACCCCATCGCCGCCGCCTGTACCTCGTCCCAAAGATTTACGATAGCGGGATTAGCGGTACGCCAATGGCTTACGATCTCTTTCATCTCTTCCTCGGATAGCCCCATTTTCTCACCGCCCATCGTCCTCATAGCGCCAACCCCACCTTGATAACCTAGAGCCAACTCAGCTATTTTGCCTTTTTGCCGACGTGGATCCGTCTTCGTGATCGATTCGACGGGAATACGGAACATCATACCGGCAGAGGCCTCATATATCTTACCGTGCGTCCGGAATACCTCCATACGCCAAGCCTCCCCTGCCAGCCAAGCGATAACACGGGCCTCGATAGCGGAAAAGTCGGCCACTATAAACGTATGCCCGGGTTTAGCGATGAAAGCGGTACGGATAAGTTGGGAGAGAGTATCCGGGACATTACCGTAACATATCTCAAGCATATCCAAATCTCCATCGAGGACCAGTGACCGGGCTAGGTCAAGATCCGGAATATGGTTCTGGGGCAGGTTTTGGACCTGCACCAACCTTCCCGCCCATCGCCCTGTGCGAGCTGCCCCATAAAACTGGGTTAATCCCCTGACCCGGTCATCCTCGCAAACGGTTTTATCCATCGCCTCATATTTCTTTACCGAG
Source organism: Parabacteroides sp. AF19-14 (assembly GCF_003635485.1). NCBI lineage: Bacteria > Pseudomonadati > Bacteroidota > Bacteroidia > Bacteroidales > Tannerellaceae > Parabacteroides > Parabacteroides sp. AF19-14. The sequence goes on from NZ_QTMJ01000004.1 coordinate 68,160, forward strand.
GTTTTACCGAGCTCCTGACGGATAGCCAAAAGGCGCTGGACATGTGAGGCGTCACACGATCCCATGATATCGGGCATATCCTTTTTATTAAGGGATTTTACCTCGTTCCCTGTTTCCTGTTCCAGCCATGTCTTTAATTGAGCTACGCTATTCGGGTTATCCAGCCCTGTCAACTCCGCGGCCTCGACCGAAAGACGCCCGTTGTAAACAAGGCTCATCCGGATCGCATTACGCACCATACGCATATCAAGCATCACGCCTCGATCATTGATCCGCTGATCTATATCGTAAAGTTCTTTTTCAAATGGGGGGATTTTAAACGCTGTCGTTTTCCGCCGGATGGCGTTCTCCACCTCCACGTCACGCTTGCAATATTTCTTGAAGAGATCCCATTTCTCCGGGGCATGTTCCGGTAAATTACGGGTCCGCATCCCGTTCGTTGTTGTCGGCTTGCAAGGCAAAGAGAAATAGCGGATCAGCGCCTTCCCCTCATTCATCTTTTGATCTTCCAACCGGAGCACCTCACCGACGGCGGCGAGGGATAAGGGGAGCCCCAGCATCGCGCTACGAACCATCGTGCACTCCCACTGGTCAGAGCTTAGATACAGGCCGAGATACCGAGATAGACATATCCGCTCAAACGTTGCATTAAATGCGGTTTTCAATACTTTTGGGTCGGACAAGGCCCTATATATGTGTTCCGGTAATTTTTCCCCTGAGACCAAGTCTACGATCTCTACCGGCCCGTAGTCACAGGAATAAGCGAAAAGCAAGATAGTAAAGTCTTTCGCCTCCGCATATTTATATACCCCGCAACTCGATATATCATTGCTACCGTATGTTTCTATATCGATCGATAAGACTTTAAACGAGGCAGGGGTCTCCCTTCGTTCCTTGGCCGCTTCTTTTATCATGTCATTCCACATACGTGCGAAATTTCTGTGAAAAGATATCCCATACTCGGTGTACGGGATCCATCCCCCCCCGCCCGGCCTGAATTCGGATTTCCGGATCCCGGATACATCAAAGCAATACGAGCTTAGAGAGACCTGGCGGATCTCCTCGTATAGCTCCTCAGATATATCCTTTAATACGGTCCGGCTCTCTTCCTCTACCGTGTCTCGAATAAACCGAGATAGAATATCTACCGTTCTTATGTAACCGGCTTTTATCCCGTCCCCTAAAGGCGGGAAATATAGGTCAACGATCTCGGAGGTTATACTTTTAATATGTCTCATGATACTTATTTTAATTAGTGCCCGCCCGGGGAATCAAACCCCGGGACGCCTTCAAGTCATTGGCTCGGGTCCCTTGTTAATCGGGTAAACAGGAAAAGATGTCAGTCCCCGAAAATGTCCGTTGGCTCAGAGTCATCCCCCATCGGGAACGGGGCATCGGCCATATCGACTTCGGCAAAATCGGCATCGGCTGAGACCCGGCCTCCTAAAGACTCGCCATCCTTTACTTTCATGACATTGTTAAGTCCCGCCGCAACCCCGACATTACCCTTCGCATTGAACGGATAAAAATTGATAGAGACGTACCCGTAACAACCGGAATAAAATTCCTCTTGGTCGGTTATCGGTTGCCTCGCCTTATCCACCACCCCGGGACGGGTTTTAGCGGAGGCATTTATGAAAAAGGAATTTTGATAGGCGTCATCCTCCGTGCGATCGGTATCGCCGTCACGAAGTGGATTCTTCCAACTCGCGGGCTTCTTGCCATTGAACTTGGATGTGATCCCGGAGGTGTAGGCCGCCTTAATAGCCTCTTTCACCTTATCGGTTGTAGTTTTATCCGATTTCGGGATAATGCACGATACGCTGAATTTCTTATCTCCGTCATCCCCGATGGAAGCGGCCTCCCACACATGTACGTAAGAAAAACGACAAGGGATCACTACTTTTGTTGTCACATTCTCATTTGCCATAATTGTAAACTTTTTTAATCGTTAATATTGATGTTTGCGAAATCATTCCCAGCGGAATTATATACCGGCCGAGGGTCTATGTTCTGTACAAGGGTCGGCTTGCCCTCCGGTTTTACAAGCAGATCTCCGCAAAGGGCGTTGAACGTTTTTTTCGTCACCAGTTTTTCCATCGCCGTGATAGTCTTCAGTTTCTTATCATAGATCAGATCCTCCCCAAAGCCATTGCTCGTAAGCACCTCGGCGATCTTCCCCTCATCCGAATACCGGCGTACGCTTCGTCCCTCCACCAGTTTGAAGCCGGGGAAATTCTCTCCATCGAGGGCGGCCCTCAAGGCGTATTCCTCAACCGAGGCGATCCAAGACTTAAATTGATCCGCTTGTGATAAGATATCGGCGATATCAGAAGATGCCAGCAAAGCGGCATCCTGAAAGTCGTATTTAGCCAGACCCATATGATAAGCGGAGAGGGCCTTACATTGCGCCTTCGCCTTACAGAACTTACAATGCGTGCCGGCTATATACTCCCCTTCCCCGGCAAAGGCTTTCTTTGCCAACGGTCTCAACTCGTTTGCGCCCCATAGTTCCAGATCCTCGGTCGATATCTCCCACTCTGAGACGTTATCTAACCTAGGTTGGTAGATCGTCATACGGACGGTGTGGATGTCGTAGATAAAATTGAACATATCCAAGGCCCCCAAGGCGTACAGCATCATCTGCTTGTTGTGATCAGCGGAGACACGGACCCCTTTGCCGAATTTCAAGTCCACGATCTCCAGCACCCCCTCCGCTATGACGATAGCGTCGCCGGTGCCGAAACCCTCCGGGACATAGGCCGTAATGTCGATCTTTTCCTCGATACGCAATACGGCCTGTTTGTCCCGTTTCCGAGCGGCCTGATACTTCTCCCACACAAAAGTGGCGTAGCTCTCGGCATGGACCCGCAGGTCGGCCGTGTAATGCTCGCTTTTCTCCAAGGCACCCATTTTCTTTGAATAGGCCGGCGTCCTCAGCCCCTTGCTAAGATGGAGCAGGATCGTTTCCCCGAACTCATGGGCCAAAGAGCCCTCCTTCGCGAAATCGCTGGTACTATCGGGGAATCGCTCCTCCAGACGGGCCGACGGCGTACAGGCCAACCAACGGCTGGCGCTTGAGGGGGATAAAATGGCATGGCTCATAATACGGATATTTTTCGCATGAATTCCTCGTACTGATCCTCGGATAGGGCTGGAATACTTTTAGCCCCCATCTCATCCAAGATCTTTTTCATGTCGTCGCGCTTCTCCCTCTTCGCGGCGGCGGCGGCTTTCACTTGCTCCTTGGTATACTTTACTACCGGAGCCTCCTCCGCCATTCCCGTTCGCGGGGCTGGCCCGGTCTGTGTTACCACGCCGGGTACAGAAGCCTCCTCTCGCCTAGCATCCTCAGCGACCGCCAGGGTACCGGCTTGGTCAAGCGTGACTCTTGGACTTTGGGGTATCGTTACTTTATCTACGGAGAATATATCCGCGATCCGGTTAATAGCGCCCAATAACGCCGGGCTGGCGTCAAGAATAATCGTTCCTTTAAATTCCATAATACCGATTTTATAGTAATACATTCTGTTCCGTTAATTTCATGTCATGTCTCAGATTCCTCAATCGGGAATTTTTCAAATAGAGGGACAACATCGTTTTCGCCAGTTCTCCCCGGCAATAGATCCCGTTCTCAAGATTCCTCAATCCCTCCCATGTGAGATCACAATTCTCGCTCAAATCCGAGATATTATCGCCTATCCCCAGATGCCTTGCCGTAAAATCGTATATCGAGTCAATCGCTATACTCACGGCCTCATCCCCCATATCATCGAATAGACCCTTTATCAATCCCGTAATTTCTCCCCTCACTTTTTCCATGTCACGTTCTATATACATGGCTTGGGAGTATAAATCGGGATATGTTTCTCCTATGACGCACCTTGGTACCCCCCCATCGGGAATATGCGTGTTATCACTTTCCTTTTTTTCACCTACCTTCTTTTGATACTCCGAGAAGGGTATCAACATTGATGTTCTTGAATAATTTTCCATATCTTTGTCCTTTCTTCTTATGGAGACGTACATGCCGGTCCGGTCGCCAAACTTTACCCGGCGTGCCCGCCTCCGTCGTTCTTAATCCATCATTACAAACTTTACAGGTTCCTTGTCAGGTCTTAGGTGGGCCATGCACGATACGCTACGCGGGCAGGACCTCGCCCCTTCCCCGTTATCGAAAGCGCATCCCTTGCACCCGTTAGAGGCCCTCATTACCCTCAATGTCATATCTTGGCATGACAGGGTCTTCCCCAATGGCGTGATCGCCAACCTCGTCGTTATCTCCATACGTACAGGCTGTCATAATGTTCCTTGTTCCCCATGTACTCATCGACGATATCGCCGTCGCTACATCCCTCACCGAGGTTCGAGACGATCTCGTCATAAACCTCGTCGGGGATCGTGTCCAATACATCCATGTTGTAATCCTCCCTCGCCGCCATGCAGAAGGCCACGACGGTACCCGCCAACAGCAGGCCGAGGATCGTGTTTTGACTGATAGTGTTCATGTCCATATCAAATTGACTTATGTTGTTACCTTATACCTATCCTCCGGATTCCCTTGAGGACGTTCGCCTCCTCGATGGCGTTGTCTATCTCTGCCACCCGGTAATAAACCACCCCCTTGGCCCTTTTCACGAGATCGCCGCTCTTGTCGTATGCCTCCGTCATGTCAAACTTGTAAGGCTGGAGCTTGCCACGCCTCAACAAAGCCGTGATCACCGACTTGCCATAGATGTTATGCGCCTCGTTCTGCGTGACAAGCACCTTTGGATCCGAGAATATCCTGTCCCGCTCCTCCCGCGCGGCCTTGATCGCCGCCCTCGAGATCGCCTCGTAATCGATATCCACCGGGATACCCGTGGTGTTCTCCGTGAGATCCAAGGCTTGTCGGAGAAGTGACGCCAAGGGATTGTCGCTCTTTATCATGGTATCCATAGGTCAGCCCTTTCTCTTATTCTCGTTTGCGAAAACCTCATCCAGTATCTCGTCTGGATACACCTTGACGGATCCCCAGCGGAGAACCAGTTTTGCGCAAGCCTCGTCGTTAAATTTTGTAGCGACATATAGGTATTCTGGTCTTGTTAGTTGATACATTGGATACATTGGACCCATTTCGCCTTTTGCGTCCCTGTATTCAACGAGCCGAAATTTCGACCCGTTAATTTTCATCCACGCTGGTTCCATGATCCTGATTGACTCCATTACATGTTTATGCTGTTTGCCTGTGAGTTCGGCTATTTCCAGAGAACTCATCATCCCATTCTTTAATACTAGTGCATCCATAACCTCAATTATTTTCGGTGTTAATACCTAACCGTCTCAACAACTCATCAAATTTATCGTCATAATAAGAAGGTTGAGTTTGTCGTGGGTTATCAGGATGCGCACCATTCTCCCCATAATTTAAGCCTTCTCCTACCAGTACCGGCCACGTAACAACCTTACCTTTACTTCGAGAGTAGCGGGATTCCCGTTTTAGCATACCGGCGCCAACCATCATTTGATTGAACTTCATAGCGGACAGCGGTATATTCCTTTCTGATAGTCTATCTGTCGCCGAATGAATAACTCCTTTCGATTTCGCGTAAACAGGGATGGGGAGTTCCAAGGGCTCGGCTATAGCTTTAGCCAACGCCAATTTAGCGGTATCGCTATAATTCAGATTTTTCATTAACCAATTGGCCGTATCTAACTTCATGAGTTGGATCGTACGCGGAGAGACCGATTTCGGCTTTTTTGGCTCAGATAACGCCTTACCCTCTTTCAAGGCTTTTTCCATTTGGTTGAATGCTGCGATATAATCCAGTTTGAACTTTAGTGCCTTGTCTCCGGTGAAACCCATTGCTAAGAGAGTAAAACCGTCACGGTTCATTACAAACATCGGATATTGCTGTCCGTTCTGTTCATTGGTAAATGTTGTTTCGACGAACATGGGGTCAGCCGAATTTTCGGCACACCCCTTAATTAACTCTCGAATAGAGAATAAAACATGCTTATGTTCTTTACCGAACTTTTCAGCTACTAACAGGCTACTTGTTAAAGCCTGTCCTTCATTTCCTTTAAAAACTAATGTTTCCATATCCTTAAAAAGTTAAAGCCCCATCCTTTCGCCGGTGTCTAAAGTGGAAGTTAGCACCGGTTACTCGAATAGAGCTTTTAAAATTTCTTACCACGGTAACTTCCACGAAACCGTATGATGATTTCCTAAAGATTTTTTAGGATTTCCTTGGGTAGGTCAATGACTGTCACTATATTTGCCAATGAAGGTGTATGAATTACGGCTCTTAGTCGTGACAGGCATTTTTATACCCGTTTGTGTTGTATCACGATGCAAAGATTGGAGAATTTCTCTAATAAAACAATAATAATAGAGCAATTCTCCATTAAATAACGTTAAATATCTAGCTATGAGTAATATAAAAGAGAGACTTTTAGAATTCATAAAACGTAAAAATCTCACAACAGCTGAATTTGAGAGACAAATAGGTGTGAGTAATGGGTACGTGAAAAATATATCTAAATCTATACCGCCATCTAAAATAGAGAAAATCGCCTCTATATTTCCAGATTTAGATACGCAATGGCTTTTATTCGGCAGTAATTTATACTTTGACGTAAATAAAACGGATTTAATGAAACAGCTTAAAAATTTCGAACAACTCATAAAAGAAGATCCTATTAACATACCAGATGAAGCACGAAAATTAGCGCAGACCATACTTGAAGTTGAATCCAAAGATACTCGTCCACGCATCCCTTACGCAGCCGCCGCAGGCGCTCTTACCAGCGCCGTTGAAGGGATAATGGCCGAGCAATGCGAGCAAATACCCCGTATCACGGCTTTCCCGGATTACGATTTCACCATCATCATAAAAGGCAACAGCATGGAGCCTAAATACGAGGGTGGCGATGAGGTAGCATGCAAGCGGGTGGACAGCACGAGCTTCATCCAGTGGGGAAAGGTACACGTGATGGACACGGCGCAAGGCATCGTCATAAAAAGGGTATATGAGGACGGGGATAAGATCCGGTGCGTATCGTACAACCCCGAGTACCCCGATTTCTCCATGGAGAAAGATGAGATCTACTCCATGAGCCTTGTGGTTGGGCTATTGAGAATGTAGCATATCAACAAACACTAGTATTAATCTAAACAAAATAATCATGAGTAAAATTTTGCCTATTCTTTGTCTTCTTACGATATTATCCTCATGTATGAAAGAGATCGAACGTCCGATCGTGACCAATGTATCCTTGGACAAGACTACGCTTGAAATCAAGATTGGGGACACGTACCAATTCAAAACTTCCTATTTGCCCTCAAGCGCAAAAGCTCCGGAACTGGAATGGGAATGTACGGGCGATTCCAGAATTGGATCGATAACCCAAGACGGATTATTTACGGCTAAGGCGAAAGGACAGATCAAAGTGAGGATCTTCGCCAATATAACTAACCCGGACACAGGAACGAATATCGAGGCTACATGTGACATAACCGTCAACCCCATAAGCGCACAGGGGGTAAAACTCGACTCCAATGAGATCACCCTAAATCCCGGAGAGTCAAAAGATCTGATATGCAGTATATCACCAAACAACGCAGACACAAAAGAGATCGTATGGAAATCAAGTAACGAGTCCATTGCCCAACTATCCGGCGACGGAAAGACCGCCACGAAAGTGACAGTGACAGCGGTGGGATCCGGCGAAGCCACTATATCCGTATCCCTATCCGGAAAAACGGCTTACTGCAAAGTAAAGGTCAATCCATCCAAACTAGAGAAATTGGAATTTGATGAGAAAGAAAAAGAAATGACTCTTGGCGAAACACTTAAGTTGACTCCTGTATTCATCCCGGTTTACGCTACCAATAAAAACATCAAATGGAAATCTTCCGACGAGAACATAGCGATCGTGGATATTGACGGCAACGTGAAAGCCGTTAGCCTAGGTAAATGCGTTATAAAAGCGACCTCCGAGGACGGTGGACTCGAGGCGACATGCGAGATTACGGTAAAGCCCGTGCCCGTGGAGAGCATTACGTTCGATACTTACTCTTACAATGTAGAAATAGGGGGACAAAGGTAACTAAGTGTTACCATCTTGCCCGAGGGCGCAAGGGACACAAAAATAAAATGGAGTTCCTCTAATACGACCGTCGCACCTATTGACGAGAATGGGCTGGTGAGAGGCAATACTAGTGGGTCTACGGTCATTACCGCCACGACCGAAGATGGTCATACAGCTACGTGTAATGTTTATGCTGTTGATATAGATCAAATGATGGAAATCTATTTCCCCTCTTCTTCCTTGGCGATAATAAATGGGTTTTATACAGGATCAATCACATGTGCGATCAAGAACAACAGTTCACAAACCGTAAAGCTTACGAGGTTTTACGTCATCGATACCAACACGTTCAAAACCGTGGCAGAGACCTCGGATAAATCCCTGTTAGGAAATGAGTTAAAACCCGGACAAACAATAGCGTTAAGTGGTAGATTCAATTCTGTTTATGAGCCGGGCTTTTTCTGGGAAATGGAATATAACGGCCGTACATTTAAGACTTATCAAAAATACGGTAATAAATCCTCACGATCGATTAAAATCGAGGACACAGGAAAAGCGAAGGAACTAATCTCATTGACTCGAATACAATAAATTGCGCGGATAATAAAGAGAAAATCATAATCAACTAATTCATGGCCCCACAGACACAGGCAAGCGCGTAGGGCGATGAGAAGCAATTTACAAATGCTACAAGTTCTCAACTACAGAACATGGTATTTGGGAAATTTACTTATATTGTATTTATAATTTCATTCTAGAATTTTGGCGATTAAAATAATAAGACATGACGAAATATAGGCATAATAAAAACACAAATCAACAACATTATCAAAAGGAAAAAACTCTCTATAAAGAAATACTTATTCCGACAATATCCGCAATTATAGGATCTGTAGTCACAATCCTCATCAGTCAAATATTCTTCTACGGGAACACTAAATCGCAAGTAGAATTTGAATTAAGGAAAGAGATTTACAAAGAGCAACTTCCTGTCATCAATCGAATTTTAAATATGACAAATGAATTCACATTAATCACAAAGCCTTTCGTCTTTAAAGATGGAGGTGTACTTGCAAAAGCAATAGTGTATATTGATTCCAACAACACGGTAGTAAGAAGGGATACTATCGCATATAAAGATACGACTATCAACATCACTCTACCCGATTTCATATACGAAGAAAATAAAAGATATATATTTATCACAAACATAAACAAACTTAAAGCCCAAATAAGTGCCATAGAATATGATCAAGATTTAATATCAGTCATAGAAGAAGTTCTATATTTCATCGATACAAACCCTATCCCCGAAAACATAAATACACAAATAATGTTTAATACAAAATGGAATGACAATGAAAATATCGAGAAATGGTACTTACTCATCTCTAGATTAAGGGCTATATGCGTAAAGAAAAAACAAGAATTCAAATTAAAATAATGAATTCCTTTGCCTATCAATTCTAGATACGGATAGGGATGTTCTTGCTATACTCTATCTTCCTTGAATACATGATCCACGACCTTCTCTATAACCCTGTCCACCCTACTAAAGTCCGGCTTAACATACGTGTCCGTCACCCTGTAAAAAGAAGCGTGGGTCAAGCACAAGGCTATATCGTCCATTCCTACACCGCAGTCGTTCCGGGCGATCGTGGCGAAGCTATGCCTAGCGCAATAAAATTGCAGGTTCTCTATTCCTGTCTCCTCCCCTATCACTTTCAGCCCCCTACATAAGGCCACGTTCAACCGATAATGGTTCACGTACTTGTCCGCGAAACGAAACAAACGTTTCCCTGTCAAGTCACCATACTTATCGATCACAGACCGCAAATAACCGGTTATGGATATCGACATGAAAGCGTCACCCGTAGTCTTCCGGTCTGCGGTCTTGGATCGGTAATACTCGATTCTCCCGGAACTCGGGGCCGGGCAATTATACATGTCAACGGCGTTCATCCCCGCCGCCATGAAAGAGAAGATGAACAAGTCACGAGCCAGCGCCACGACGGTATTGGATTTCTTTGGGACATAATTATAGATCCTCAGAATCTCCTCCCTCGATATCGCCCTTTTCTTCGTGGGTCTCAGCTTAGGGGCCGAATACACCTTGAAAGGTTCCGCCTTTATCAGGATGTCTCCTAGCTCATAGTCATTATAAGCGGCCTTCAAACGATTGAACACGTGTTTCAGGTGATCCATGTAGTGCGAGATCCCGTTATCGCTCATGGGGGGGAGCGTACGCTTCTTCCCTCTTATCGCGACAATCCTCTCAGTCCTAAGCCATGACTCGAACCTCATCAAGAATTTCGCCGTGAAAGACTTTATCGGCAATTTCTCATCGCCGCTTATCTCCCTCATATAATACCGAAGCACGTTAATCGCCGTTTTGTAGGAACTCTCCGTTCCTCTCTTTGGTAAGGTTTCCAAAAAGGAGGTGGCGAAAACGATGTAATCGATATCTAGATTCTGCCGTTTTTTATAACGCTCGATGAATCCGGCCAATTCCTTGGCCGTTTCCATTTGCTCCACGGCCACGGGATTGGTGTTCACGATCTGCCGGATTGAGCGGACAATGTCATTCAAGCAATCCATAATATCGCCATCCGTTATCACCCCCATGGAGGATCCCCTCTTAAATTTCACGAATTGAGTGTATATATCCGTCGACATATACGAGACGCTCCGATTATGCGTGACTCTCACTTTAGGGTTGTAAGTCCCATCCGCTTTCTTGTGATGCTTCAGCACCGCCCATGTTATTGTCGCCATTTTTGTAAAACATTTGTAAAACACAAAGTAAAATACTAGAAAATTGAACGTATTCTACGATTAAGCTTAATTTTCGCCCTTAATAGTAATTAACTACATTACAACTGTTTAAGAAAACCGTCTTTGATAATATGAGCGATCTTAACAGCAATGTAACATATATTTCATTTCTCCGAAATAAGAATATCCGTTCTTTGCCAAAAATAATTATATTTGTATATGGAGAGCCGTAAGGCACTCTTTTAAAAACAGAACAGCTTATGGCAACAACTCGTATTCTTGTAGTGGATGATGAAGAGGATTTGTGTGAGATCCTTAAATTCAACTTAGAAATAGAAGGTTATGAAGTAGATACCGCCTATAGTGCGGAAGAGGCATTGAAAAAGGATCTGACCGTTTACAATTTATTATTGTTGGATGTCATGATGGGAGAAATCTCCGGTTTCAAGATGGCACGTATCCTGCGACAAGATGAGAAGACGGCCAATACCCCTATCATCTTCCTCACGGCCAAAGATACGGAGAACGATATGCTCACAGGGTTCAATCTCGGGGCGGACGACTATATCTCCAAGCCTTTCTCCATCCGCCAAGTGATAGCGCGTGTTAAGGCCGTACTAAGAAGAACTTCCGAGAAATCAAAAGATAAAGAGATTGAGAAACTCGAGTATGAGACATTAGCTCTTGATACGAAACGCATCAAGGCTACGGTAGACGGGGTGGAAGTTCCATTGACCAAAAAAGAGTTTGAGATACTAAAACTTCTATTGGAAAATAAAGGGAACGTCTTCTCCAGAGAGGAAATACTGTCTCGCATCTGGAAAGACGAGGTATATGTTCTAGACCGTACCATCGATGTCAACATCACCCGGTTACGTAAGAAAATAGGTCCTTATGGAAAGAACATCGTAACTCGCTTAGGTTTCGGTTATTGTTTTGAATGCTAATATTGTCGTGAATCATGGTAAAGATAGATGGTGAGAAAAGGCACCGGATACCGTTTAGCCAACGGCTTTTCTGGTCGGTCTTTTTTATGTTCTTGGGCTTTACGGTCTGTTTCCTGCTATTCCAATATCAGCGGGAAAGGGAGTTCGCGCAAGAAAAGTTGAACAATGTGTTGAGTAACTATAATTACCAATTATTCCGCAAATGCCAACAAAGTACGGACATCAACAAGACCGTAATAAGTTTCATGGACGACATCCCTCAAAAGGATTTGCGGGTAACCATTATAGATCCATCCGGCGACGTATTGTTTGATAATAGCGGGACGGACGAGTTTAATAACCATAACGACCGGAGCGAGGTACGCAAAGCCCGATTATATAATGAAGGATTCGCTATCCGTTCCTCGGAATCTACGGGAAAAAGGTATTTCTATTCGGCATCAAATATAGGAGGTTATATTTACCGCTCAGCCCTGCCCTATGATCCATATGTAAGAGGGATATTGACGGTAAACAAGGACTTCATTTATTTCATGGCATTGATGACCTTGATTTTCTTCTTTGTCCTTTCCCGTTTTACTTTCAGCATAGGTAAAACGATATCCAAACTAAGGGATTTCGCCTTAAACGTAGAGAAAGATCGAATGCCTGCGGTCGATTATGTTTTCCCGAATGATGAACTAGGTGATATCTCACAGAATATCGTAACCTTATACCATCGGCAGCAGAAAGCGAAAAACGAGTTATCCATGGAACGGGAAAAGCTTATCAAACATTTCCAATATTCCAAGGAAGGCTTCGCCATGTTTACAAGTGAAGGGCGGGAGATTCTTTCTAACATCCTATTCATTCAATTCATAAATGTCATATCCGACACCCAGATCCACCAAGTGGAAGACGTTACTGATATAGCCGAATTAGAACCAATCCGTACCTTCTTGAATAAGAATATCCGGAATCTGAATCGGAAAAAGAAAGTATTAAGAGAGTCCGTGACTATTGACAAGAACGGTAAAATATTCTTGATCGAATGTATTTTATTCCTCGATAATAGTTATGAGATCTCTATTAATGATATATCCCGTCAAGAAGAAGAAAGCCGGATGAAACGACAGCTTACGCAGAACGTCTCTCACGAGCTGAAAACACCGGTCAGCAGCATTCAAGGGTATTTGGAAACAATCCTATCCAACCCAGATTTGAGTCCGGACAAACGTCAATTTTTCTTGGAACGTTGTTATTCCCAAAGTACCCGCCTTACAGGATTATTACGAGATATTTCCGTATTAAACAGACTTGACGAGGCATCCGAGATGTTCGACCTCACGGAAGTAAATATCACGAAGCTTATCGCCGAGATACAAAAAGAATGCTCCCAAGATATGGAAGAAAAACACATCACGTCGGAAATTATCCTCCCGGGAGATCCGACCGTGTTCGGGAATAACTCCCTACTCTATTCCATATTCCGGAATCTATATGACAACGCGATCGCTTATGCGGGAGAAAACATAAGGATTACCGTCAACTGCTATAAAGAAGATCCTAAATATTATTACTTTAGCTTCTCCGATAATGGAGTGGGTATCCCGGAAGAACATATCAATCGCATATTCGAGCGCTTCTACCGGGTAGACAAGGGACGCAGTCGTAAGATCGGAGGAACCGGATTAGGATTATCCATCGTTAAAAACGGGGTTAATTTCCATAAAGGACAAATATCGGCGAAGAGCAGTCCGGGAAAAGGGGTTACTTTTTTCTTCACTTTGAAAAAGAAACTATAAGGCAGACCTCTAAAATTCCATAACATACGCTTGATATTTAATATTAAAATGTATTTTTGTATTGAACATCATACAATATCATGAGAAATACCTATTTAGTATTATTTATCTATTTAATGATCCCAATGTTTTCTTTAGGGGAAAACACCTATACTACCCAACAAAGGGAAGACAGCCTTTTATCCCTATTAAAGTCCTCGCCAGCCATAAATGAACAGATCGAGTTATATAAGGATTTAGCGACAATGTACAGGCAAATGCCCAAGGAGATTGTTTACCTAAACAAAATGGCAGATGTGGCAAGCTCCACTTCGAAAGGTCATGCTTCCTTATATTACGCATGGGCCAATTTATCCCGCCATTATTACAATATACAAAACAGGGATAGCCTGATTTACTGGTCGCATAAGATAGATTCATTGGCCGCGGCCAAGAATGAGGTTCCGGACGCATTATTCGATGCGCGAGGATTCATTTGCCAAATGGATCTATGGGACGGCAATTATGAGTTAGCGATGAACGGGGCAATCAGCCTATACAACTATGCCCGTGATACAAAGAGTGAATATGGATTGATTTGTTGCAATGAGAACTTAGGTTTAATCTATCAAGAAATACATCGGGATAGTGACGCGATAGTAGCTTATCGGGAAGGTCTCGATTTATTACAGAAACGAGGTGACAATCCGAAATTCGAGATGCAATACATGGGAAACCTCATCGAATCTTATCTACGAACCGACCATTTCACCGAGGCCGAGGAATTATTAACCCGTTACGATGAAATGATCCAAGATAGGGAAAGAGAGAATGAAGAACAAGGCACCGCATTCCCCGTGGATCGTTGCCGTGCGCTAATGTATGTTTTTTATGCGGATATGTATGTCCTTCAAGACAAGCCCAAGCAGGCATTGGAGACCTTGTTGAAGGCGACACCGATCGTAGAGAAAACCGGAGATGATTATACGGAATTCTGCTACAACTTCGTTTTCGCCAAGTATTACTATTTAATAGGTATGTATGAAAGGGCGCTGAATATCATAGATAAAAATAAATTAACAGAAGAAGATATACGAACATCGGAACTGAAAGTCGAGATACTCGAAGCATTGGGACGTTATAAAGAAGCGCTCGCATTTAGTAGAGAAGTTGTAGAACATACCAAGATGTTGCATGACGAGGCCTTCAACCGGCAGATCAATCAGCTCCGGACATTACATGATCTAAACAATCAAGAGATGCAGGCATACGAGCTACAGCTACGTGAACAACAACTGCATACCCAAAGGTTGTTAATGATTATTCTACTCGTAGTATCGATCGTTCTTTTAGTGATGCTATACATCGTATACAAGTCCTATCGCTCCGCACGCCGCTACCAACGAGAACTTATGAAAGACAAGGAAGCCTTAGTAGAGTCCGAGCGTCAACTTCGTACAGCCAAAGAGATAGCGGAACACGCCAACCAGATGAAAAGCACGTTTATCGCCAATATCAGCCATGAGATCCGTACGCCGCTTAACGCGATTGTCGGCTTTTCGGAATTAATATCCGATGAATCTATTTCCGCTGGCGAAAAGAAAGAGTTTTTCTCCATTATCAACAATAACTCTTATTTATTACTTAATCTGATAAATGATATTCTTGACCTTTCTCGCCTAGAATCCGGGAATATGAAGTTCATTATAGAGAAGACAAACTTATCGGATTGTTGCCGGAACGCTTTGGCAAGTGTAGAGCACCGGGTCTTTCCGGGTGTTCAATTGACCTATACACCTTCTGAAGACCCCTTACATATCCAGACAGATTCGATACGTCTCCAACAATTATTGATAAACTTATTGACCAATGCCTGCAAGTTCACGAAAGAAGGAGAGATCAACCTATCTTATCAAATAGATGAGGACAAGCAGCGTGTACGTATCACCGTAACCGATACTGGATGTGGAATACCGGAGGATAAGCAGAAAGCCATATTCGAGCGTTTCGAAAAGGTAGATGAATATGCACAGGGTACAGGCTTAGGGTTATCCATCAGCCAAACAATTATCGAGCATTTAGGTGGCTCCATTCAATTAGACCCGACGTATAAGCATGGAGCCCGGTTCATCGTACTCCATCCCTACAACCCTCTTGATAATCCATCATGACGTAAACCACGTCTTGAAATCCGGCACTCTCGCCTTGCTAACCAATATACGGTCCAAGGTCGGTACGATCAAATTGATCGCAAGGCGTCCGTTAAACCAGAGATCGATATCTTGCACCGCCTTTCTGGATATCAAGTACTGACGATTGATCCGGAAGAACAAGGCGGGATCAAGGCTATCGGCGAGCTCATCCAAGGTCTGCGTGAAAAGGTATTCTTTCCCGTCCGTCATCACCGCCTTTACATTTCCGTCCGCTATATAGAAAAATAAGATCATATCCACGGAAACAGGTAGCAGCTTATCCCCTTTCATAGGGATCAAGAAATGCGTTTTATATCCTTCCACCCGCTTCAAGGCTTGCATGACAGCGGAATAATCGATCGCTTCTTTCTCCACAGCCGTCGATTGTAACCGTGACAACTTATCCAAAGCTTTCCGTATATCATCCGCGTCGATCGGTTTCAGCAGATAATCTACGCTATTCACTTTAAACGCTTTCAGCGCATATTCATCATAGGCTGTCGTGAAAATGATCGGGCAAGAGATATCTACATGACCGAAGATCTCGAAAGCCGAACCATCCGCCAAATGGATATCCAGAAAGATAAGTTCCGGCATTGGATGCGATTGAAACCATTCAACACTATCCGTAATACTATCTAGGACATCGATCACTTCGATATCCGGATCAACCTCTCCCAGCAATGCCATCAAATTACGGACAGCCGCTTTCTCGTCTTCTATTATCAAAGCTTTCATACCAAAGGGATTGTTACGCTGAATATACTAGCATCTTCTTTTATGGAAATATCTTTCTTATACAAGAGGTTATAACGTTTACTCAGGTTCACCAAGCCAATACCGGTGCCTCCGCTATGTGTCAATTTCGGTTGGATGGGATTGCTAACCGTCAAGGAATCATGGTCCGAACGAACGGAAATGGTCAATGAATGACGGTTACTAATCTCGTTATGCTTCACGGCGTTCTCGATCAAAAGCTGCACCGACATAGGAGGCAGTTGCTTAGACTCGTGCTCCTTCCCTAAGTCTATATCGAAGACCAGATTATCCTCATAGCGCATTTTCAAAAGGAAGATATAAGCGTTCACGAAATCCATCTCCTCCCGTAAAGTAACACTACGGCACTCATTCTCTTGCAAGGTATAACGTAAGACACGGGATAACTCCTGCAAATATTCTTGTGCCTTCCCGGGAGTCTCCCGGATCAAGGAACGGAGCGTATTCAAGGAATTAAATAACATATGAGGATTAAGCTGGCTCTTCAAGGCCTCATATTGGTTCAATAGATTCTCCGCCCGCAATTGCTGGTTCTCGATCTGTACTTGCTGGCTTTGACGAATCAGGTAAATCATATAGCAACTCCCCGTAACGACACACGACATGATAAAATCCCTCAACGGATGCAGATAATGATGTACCAAGGCGTCGATCGCCGGAATATCAAACTGATGGTGCAAGAACACGAAACCTTTTCCTAATAAATTATTCACGCACCAAGTCATTACGAACGAGAGAAGGACCTTCTGCCAAGAGATACGCGCTTTCTGCCGATTGAAACCAAAGACATACGTGTTCATCGCAAATAACAGTAAGAGGGACACGAAGGTGAAAAAGACCTCATTCGCTACATCCAATACCGACATATCCGGGAAAAGAGCGTTCTGCCCGGTAACGTCAAACAACGACACCAATTCCGGGAAATGGATCAAGAAGGCCACCATGATCGATATGATGACCAACGAGAACACATATTTATTCTTTATATTCATTTTCTTCATGAAGACAAAGATAGTCATTTCTTCTCTACCCGTGCGGAAACATACATACCGGGACGAAAACGAGGATTCGTCTCTTTCACCCGAGCGTACATTTCCAAGGAACGGCTCGTCTCGTCCACCTCCTGTCCGATCGAGATCAAGACCGCATGGAAGGTCTCCTTCCCCATTCCATTCACCCGGAACTGTACTTGGTTCCCAATGGATAAGTCCGCTAAATCCTTCTCATAAGCGGTCAGGCAAAGGAGAGTCTCGCCTTTATCGATCACATCACAGATCGGTTCGCCCGCGTTCACGTATTTACCGAGATTAATGGACAGCCCGGCGACATAACCGCTTAATGGCGCTTTTACCTCCAAATAAGGTTGGATACCGTCTTCCAGAAGATCGCCGGCGGAGACACCTAGGATAGCGAGTTGCGCGGCGGCGGCATCTTGACGGCTCTTCATGGAAAGATAATCCGCCTTGCTTTGCTGGAAACGTTTTTGCGAGGCCGCTTCTTGCTCGCTCAAACGCTGTTGCCTTTTATACTCAGCCTCTAAGTATTCCGTTTGGGCATGGGCATCCAAATAGGTCTGTTGCAACGTGATAAAATCCGGATTCTCCAAGCTGACGACCACGGAGCCCTTCTTCACATAATCGCCCGGAAGCAGCGTAGTAGCATGAACCGTGCCTCCCATCGTCAATGTAACCGTAGCCTGCCGCTGCGGGGGAACTACCATGATCCCGTTGAAAGAGGAGTGATTCGGAAGGGCCGTAGCCGAGGAAATCCCATCCACCTCTACGCTATCCACGGATGGTTCGGACGGTATGTTTTCTGCTACTTGAGTAATAGCGGGCCGGGCAGTTATGTCTTGCGAATCGCCCTGTCCTTTCTCCGCGTTGTTTGTCATACTGCATGCGGCCAATGCCATAAGAGCCGCAGGAATCCATATCTTTTTCATCTTATACGATTTTTCTGGTTATCTACTATACAACTCCAACTCAAGCGCCGATATATTATAGGCATATACGGCCTCGATATATCCCCGCCGGATCTCCCGGGCGGCGTTCAGGCTTTGAACAAACTGCGTGATATCTGTCTCGCTCTCTTTGAACTGTACCGTCGCGCTCTTCAACAAAGCCTCCGCTTCCGGTAAAGCGCCGGTCGTATAATAGCGGATATGCTCTCCTTCCTTACGAAGCGCGACGCTCAACTCCTCCACCTTATTGTTCAATTGACGGATGTTACTCTCCGCTTCCGTACGGGCGATATAGGAATCGATCTTCGCTTGCCTTACCCGGCTATGCTGCGGGAAGAACAATACCGGGAACGAGATCCCGACCATCCAAGAGTCCAGACCGCTCAACGGGGCTATTTTCTGACGCACATATCCTACCGATAGTTCCGGGAAGAAACGGCTTCGTTCGATACGAAGCATGGCTTTCTTCTCATCGGCCACGCTCCGGAAATAATTCAGATGGATATCGGACGGAGCGATCTCGGCTACGCGAGCGGGGAATAAAACCAATGTCGTATCCATAGGCAGTAATGGGGAATCCGAATAACAAGTCCAAGAGAAACGACGGGTAGCCAATTGCAACTCCTCTTCCGCCTGCGACAAACGGGTCTGTAGATCGGCGACCAAGGTAGATGACATATTCCGCTCCAATAGCGTGATATCCCCTTGCTCATAACGCAACTGACTTGCCTTTCGCAAACGTCCGGCCCACTCGATCTGCTCTTTATACAAGGCACATAGATGAAAGGCATATTGATAATAAGCCCATGCCCGTTTTACCTCGGCCGTAATCTCCTTCTTCACCAAGTCCCGGTAATATTCTCCCGTGGCGACTTGACGGTTCACCAAGGCGTTCTTATAAAATGGGGTCAATAGAGAGCCCAAGGATTGCGTGATCTCCATTTGATTGTCGTTTCGTGTCTCACCGTTGATCTGTCCCCATGAATAATTAAAGGTGGTCGGTGACACCTCCCAGCTCTCTCCCCGTGAAGCACGACTACGTTCAATGGATGCCGTGGCAGTCTTCAGGCGAGGATGATTCTCCAAGGCGATCGTCACGGCTTCTTCCAACGACACCGTCTGTTGGGCATGCGTGGGGAATAAGATACCTAAAAAAAGAAGAAACGGCAATAGGCGCTTCAACCAGCGTTGGCGCTTCCAAGCGGCCGAGCTATTTACCAACCGATAAAATACCGGGATAATAATCAACGTCAAGATCGTGGAGACAATCAAGCCTCCGATCACGACCGTCGCTAACGGACGTTGCACCTCCGCGCCCGCGGACTTCGCTATCGCCATCGGCACGAATCCTAGAGAAGCTACCAAGCCGGTCAAGAATACGGGGCGAAGTAGATGCGGACATCCTTTCGCGAGGATACGATTCGTTGTCATTTGATATTTAGTTTGTTTTCGTAAGTTATTAAAATGATTAATCATTAATATACCATTCAAAACCGCTACGCCAAACAAGGCGATAAAGCCGACCCCCGCCGATATACTGAAAGGCAACCCTCGTAACCAAAGGGCCAGAATACCCCCGATCAAGGATAACGGGACGGTAGAAAATACCACCAGCGAGTAGGTAACACTCTTAAAGGCAAAGAACAATAGCAATAAGATCAATGACAAGGCGACCGGTATCACGATCGTAAGCGTATCGATCGCATTCTGCAAGTTCTCGAACTGGCCGCCATACTCAAAGTAGTATCCCGGTTCCAGCTTGATATGCTTGTCAAGGGTTTCTTGGATAGTACGCACGACTTTCTGGATATCAGCGTCACGGACATTCACCCCGATCACGATACGGCGTTTCGTGGCATCCCGGTTAATCTGTAGAGGCCCGTTGACCAGCCCGATCGTAGCGACCTCGCTAACCGGGATCTGGATTCCCTCGGCAGTCCGTACAAAGAGCTTATCCAAATTCAGATCCGCCACTTTATCGTTATCCAGACGAAGCACCAAGTCGAAACGTCGCTCATTCTCGAAAACGACACCCGCCGCCTCTCCCGCATAAGCCGTACGGATGATCGTGTTCAACTCCTCTATATTCATCCCGTAACGGGCGATCTTGGCACGATCGTAGTGTACGACCAATTGCGGCAGCCCCATCGCCTGCTCCACGATCACATCGGCGGCTCCCGGTACTTGCTCCACGAAAAGAGAGGCTTCCTTCGCCTTCTTATAAAGCTCCGCCATATCCTCTCCATATAGCTTGATCGCGATATC
Source organism: Parabacteroides sp. AF19-14 (assembly GCF_003635485.1). Lineage (NCBI taxonomy): Bacteria > Pseudomonadati > Bacteroidota > Bacteroidia > Bacteroidales > Tannerellaceae > Parabacteroides > Parabacteroides sp. AF19-14. The sequence continues at coordinate 88,912 of NZ_QTMJ01000004.1, forward strand.
CGCCTTGGCTCCCGTCATCAATTCATTGAAGCGAAGCTGGATCGGCTGGCTGAAATTAAACTCCGCCCCCGTAATCGGTTCCAAGGAGGCCTTCATCTTCTCCACCATCTCCGCACGGCTGGAGGCCGAGGTCCATTCCTTGAAAGGTTTCATCACGATCATGATATCCGCGTCTTCCACCGCCATCGGGTCGGTCGGAACCTCGGCCGTTCCGATCTTGGCTACCACATGCTTGATCTCCGGGAAATTCTTCATCAAGGTCTCTTCCGCTTGCTTCGATAGCTCGATACTATGCGTCAGGGAACTACCGGCGGGAAGCGTCATCTGCATGGCGAAATCCCCCTCATCCAGCGTAGGGATAAACTCCGCCCCTAACCTCGTGAATAAGAAAAGGGACACAGCCAGAGCCGCGAAAGAACAAGCGATCGTTCCCCAGATATGACGCAGACAGAAATGAAGCGTACGCCTGTAAACCCCGTTTAATTTCCCGAAGAAACGATCGGCGAATGTAGGCTTCGAAGAGATCGTACGCTTTAGGAACAGGGAGGCCATCATCGGCACGTAGGTGAGCGAAAGGATCAAAGCCCCGATAATACAAAACACCAAGGTCTTCGCCATGGGGGTAAAATATTTGCCCTCTATCCCGGTCAGCGTAAGTAGCGGGAAGAAGACGATCAAAATGATCAATACGGCAAAGGTAGCGCTCCGGGCGACATGACCGGCTCCGGCCTCGACCTCCCGGTCCATCTCCTCGGCAGAGAGCGTACGCCCCATCAACCGCCTCGAATAGATATGCGCCAATATCCCCTCCAATATAACGATCGATCCATCGACCACGATACCGAAATCGATGGCCCCCAAACTCATCAGGTTGGCGGAGACCCCGAAAACACGCATCAAGATAAAAGCGAAAAGCATCGCCAACGGGATCACGGAAGCCACGATCAAGCCGGCCCGCACATTCCCCAAGAAGATGATCAATACGATAAAGACGATCAACGCTCCCTCTATCAAGTTACGGATCACGGTGGATATATTTCGGTCTACCAATTCGGAACGATTCAAATAAGGTTCTACACGAACACCTTCCGGCAACATTTTCTGTACCCTTTCGACCCGTGCCTCCAGTTCCTTGGTCACGACATTGGCGTTCGCACCCTTCAACATCATGGCGATACCGCCCACGCACTCTCCCTCGCCATCCTTTGTCATGGCGCCAAAACGCTTGGCGGAACCAAAGCGAACCGAACCGACATCGCTTATATGAATCGGTATCCCTCCACGGTTCGTGATCACAATGCGCTCGATGTCCTTTATCTTGCCGATCATTCCCTCGCTACGGATGTAGTAAGCCTTATTGATTTTCTCGATATAACTGCCCCCTGTATTCTGGTTATTCCGGTTGAGTGCCTCGAACACCTCGCCGATCGTAATATTCAAGGAATAAAGGGCATCCGGATCTACCGCCACCTCATACTGTTTCAGATAGCCGCCAAAGCTATTGATCTCCACGATACCCGGTATACCGCTCAGTTGCCGTTTCACGATCCAGTCCTGAATGGTACGGAGTTCCATGGCGTCGTATTTCTCCTCATAACCGGGCTCCACGCTCAATACATATTGATAAATCTCGCCCAAGCCGGTCGTGATAGGCATCAGCTCCGGCGTACCCAGTTCCGTGGGGATTTCTCCCGCCACGGTTTGTATCTGCTCGTTTATAAGTTGGCGGGCATCTAAGGTAGGCACGCTTTCCTTAAATACGACCGTTACCAATGACAGGCCAAAGCGGGAAACGGAGCGGATCTCTTCCACGTTCATGATATTACTCATCGCTATCTCGATAGGCATGGTGATCAATTGCTCTACCTCTTGCGGGGCCAAGGTTGGCGATACCGTCACGATTTGCACTTGATTGTTCGTTATATCCGGTACGGCATCTATCGGTAAAGTCATCATGGCATAGATTCCTCCCAGAAGCAGAAACAAGGTTGTCAACCCAACGAATAGTTTCTTCTGAATAGAAAAATGGACAATCGCTTTAAACATCACTTCATTTATTTAATATAATAGTTACAAAAATAAAAGGTAAGCGTTTGCCTGCCCGACATAAAATAATGAAGTGACCGAAATCAAGGTTGAAGTATCGGTATGAGGAGTTGGAGCATATCTATAGAAAAAGGCTTCACATGCCCTCTATGACACATGAAGCCCCTTTTGTTATTCTATATAAATAATAAGAATCGTTGCCGTTAAAAGCGGATCAGCACTTAATGCTCAACTGTCGCAACACCTCACGGATCTTCTCATACGTGACGATACGTGTAGGAACCAAAGGCAAACGAAGCTTATTCTCGATAAAGCCCATCATATTCAGCATACTCTTCGCTCCGGCAGGATTTCCATCCACGAACAACAGGCTGAACAGCTCCGTGAAGCTATGATGGATCGTACGTGCGCTATCATAATCACCCGCCAAGGCCAGACGTACCATACGGCTAAACTCACGAGGGAAGGCGTTACCGATCACGGAGATCACTCCCACCGCACCTAATGTCATTAAAGGGAAAGTAATACCATCGTCACCGGAGATCACGTTGAAACGGGCCGGCTTGTTCTTGATAATATCATCCATCTGGGTGATATTGCCGGAAGCCTCTTTCACGGCGATCACGTTATCGAACTCACGGGCGATACGAAGCGTAGTCTCGGCCGTCATGTTCACGCCCGTACGCCCCGGTACGTTATAGAGTACGATCGGTAAATGAGTAGCGTTGGCGATCGCCTTGTAATGCTGGTAAATCCCTTCTTGGGAAGGCTTATTATAATAAGGTACGACCGAGAGGATAGCGTCGATACCCTCGAAATTATCGGTCTTCAACTTCTCGACAACCGACCGTGTACAATTACCTCCCACGCCTAATACGATAGGGATACGGCCCCGTACACGAGTCACTACCAAGCTTATAATGTTTTTCTTTTCTTCTTCCGTAAGTGTAGGGGTTTCCGCTGTAGTTCCCAGCACTACCAAATAATCCGTACCGTTCTGCACCTGATAATCCACCAGCTTGCCTAACGCCTCGTAATCTACACTCTCATCTTCCTTGAATGGCGTGATCAACGCCACACCCATTCCTTTTAAATTTATGTCTGCCATGGGGAAAATATTCCTTTTTGTTATTTAGCACTGCAAAAATAAGGAAATTATATCATTTAGCACGGATGGAACGCAAATAAAATAATATCTGTCCGAATAAATACTGAATATCGTCCTTATCTGTTACAGTCAAGCCTAAGTCGTACCATTCTTGGCCCGGATACTTAATCCCGACCTTGAAGGCGGATGGATGCCGGAGAGCGATGTATTGCAAGGCATAACAACCCGGCCGGGTGATATCGATCAAGATATCCGCCTTGAGAGCGCCCACCTTTTTCAAGACACTATCGGAAGGGAATCCCCACGCGTTGAGATCGTTCTTTATATGTACAGGAATATTGGAATCATCGAAAGGAATATCCGCTCCTCCGGACGGCACATATACACACGTCTTGATGTCCTTCTTCGCCTTGCGCAAAGGCTCCAAGGCCCTCATGACGTCCTCGTGATCCTCTATATTATACAAGACCAAAAGCGAACGTGCCTCATCCAAGGAAAGGGAACGATGCGGACGCTTGGCAGCGTCCGACACTAAAGCCTGTATCTTCTTCTTGATAAAATAATTCGTAAACATTTATTCCAGCATATTTAAGAACGCATCCTCGTTGATAATCTTCACACCCAGCTTCGCCGCTTTCTCCAGCTTGGCCGGTCCCATATTCTCGCCGGCAAGGATATAATCGGTCTTCCCCGAGACGGAGCCGCTATTCTTGCCGCCATGTTGCTCAATCATCGCCTTATACTCGTCACGTGAATGCTTGGAAAATGTCCCGCTGATCACGATCGTCAATCCTTTCAACTTCTCGGAACGGTTCGCCAATTGCTCTTCGGAAACCGCCATCCGCAAGCCCTGTTCCTTTAATCGGTTCACCAACGTACGGTTCTTCTCGTCCGAGAAATAACTCAATACACTCTGGGCGATCCGCTCGCCGATCTCGTCCACGGCTACCAAATCCTCTAAGGACGCCTGCTCCAATGCCTCGATCGAGTGGAAAGCCGAGACCAAGCGTTTAGCGACCGTCTCTCCCACGAAACGAATCCCCAGACCGAACAAGACCCTCTCAAAAGGAACTTGCTTGGATTCCTCCAGACTCGACATCAGATTCTGGGCGCTCTTCTCCGCCCACCGTTCCAGACGCAATAAATCGGCAACCGTCAACGTATATAAGTCCGCCGAGTCTTTTACATAACCGGCGTTGTACAAATCCTCCACCGTTTCCGGGCCTATATTGATATTCATCGCCTTCCGGGTCACGAAATGCTCTATACGCCCCTTGATCTGAGGAGGACAGCCCGACTCGTTCGGACAGTAATGTGCCGCCTCTCCCTCCGGACGCACCAAAGGAGTCCCGCACTCCGGACACACACGGATAAAGCGGACCTTATCCCCCATCAGCATCGAACGAGCCTCCACGTTCACTCCCACGATCTTCGGGATGATCTCCCCGCCTTTCTCCACATACACTTGGTCGCCGATATGCAAGTCAAGCCCCTCGATAATATCGGCGTTATGCAAGGAAGCCCGCTTCACCACCGTCCCCGCCAACAATACGGGCTCGAGGTTCGCCACCGGAGTGACCGTCCCCGTCCGTCCCACTTGGAAAGAGACCGAGTTCAAGCGAGTCTCGGCACGCTCCGCCTGAAACTTATAAGCGATCGCCCAGCGAGGGCTTTTCGACGTAAAACCTAAGTTCCTCTGCTGACGAAGCGAGTTTACCTTCAACACGATTCCATCCGTCGCCACGGGCAGGTTCTTACGTTCCACATCCCAATATGCGATATAATCGAATATATCCTGTAGGCTCTGGCATTTGCGGATCACGTCCGGAATCTTAAAACCCCATGCGCGAGCCGCCTGCAAATTCTCATAATGCCCTTCGGCCGGCAGGTTCTCACCCAATAAATAATAGAAATAAGCATCCAGCTTACGGGAGGCCACGATAGCCGGGTTCTGCTGTTTCAACGTACCGGAAGCGGCGTTACGAGGATTGGCGAACAAGGGTTCCTCCTGCTCCTCCCGCTCCTTATTCAAGCGATCGAACTCCGCCCAAGGCAGCAATACCTCGCCACGGATCTCGAACTCCTCCGGAAAATCAGAACCCCGGAGTCTTAATGGAACCGAACGGATGGTCTTGATATTCGCCGTCACGTCATCACCACGAGTACCGTCGCCACGGGTCACGGCACGCGTCAAGCGTCCTTTCTCATAGGTCAAAGAGATAGAAGTGCCATCATATTTAAGCTCCGCCACAATCTCGAAAGGCTCATTCAAGGAGCGGACCGTACGATCATAAAAATCTCGGATCTCATCCTCGGAGTACGTATTACCCAACGAAAGCATCGGATATTTATGTACCACTTGCTCAAACTCTTTCGAGAGGTCGCTCCCCACCCTCCGGGTCGGGGAATCCGGATCGGCGAACTCGGGATGCGCCGCCTCCAGTTCCTGCAACTCTTTCATCATCTTATCAAACTCAAAGTCTGATATTGTCGGTGCCGAAAGCACATAATAATTATAATTATGCCGCTCCAGCTCATCACGCAGGGCTTTTATCTTTGCTTCGACCATATTAGTATATTAATTCTACGTTGTCTATCCAAAACGTATTTCCCGGAGAGCCGATATAGGCCCCTCCGTGGCTGGAGGTGAACTGCAACACCATATGCGTAGGTGCCTCGCCCGGCTCCGCCCAGCCTACCTCTTGGATAGGAACGCTTTTTCCTTTACTATTTAACGTATAACGTTCCTCTACTTGTATACGCATATACGGTTTATATTCGGGTTTGGATGTTATATTTCCATAAAGGATCGGGTAAGTAGCGTCATTTACCCAATCAGGGGTAGATTCCGTATAGCGTTGCACCATCGTACCGACCCGCTTGGAATAAACATTCCCTTCCGCGTCTTCCCATCGTTTCTGCAACAACAAGATCACCGCCAAGGAATCCTGCCCGGCCACCGTACTCTTACGGCTGAACCCCGTACTACGTACCCGATTCTTCTCGGGAGCGGCTTTCACCTTATAATCAAACCGCAACGCTTTCGGCTTCTTGGAGAAAGGCACTCCTGATTGTAACATCGCTTGAGGGTTTTTTGTTCCCTTGATCGGCTCATGCACCGTACCCAAGAAAACGGAGCCGGCGGCGATCACCTCGATATCCACCAAACCGAAAACCTTCACGCTCTCATAACGGGTCTCCATGCGGGCGCACATCCCATCCCCCCGTTTCTCCGGGAAAACAGACGTATTGGTTTTCACCACTCCCGCCACTTTCGCCATCACGTTGGAAGTAGCCCACGGAGAACCGCCCATATTACGAAACGCCGTATTACCGACAATCGTATCCGAGGGCCCCAGCTCATAAAGCCATTTCGTATTTCCCCCGATAATGCCAGACTCATGAATCTCACGGACAATCCAATTATCCATGTCTCCATAAGCGAAGGGCACCACATTCTCCGATGTCACCCCATCCCCGTCCGCGAGAACCACGGACAAAGGCATACAAGCGATTGCCAAAAATAACGCTTTCTTTCTTAAACTCAAACCCATCCCTCTATCAATTTAATACCTATCTAACCCTTTTATTTATAAGCTATAGCCCCATTCCTTCAAGGCCATGCCCCAATTTTCCTCTACGAGCCGGACCGTACGATCCTCGTACTTGTATTGGTTCTTCTTGTAGCCCTTCTTCTTGCCCAGATACTTCTCTATATCCGCCTTAGACTCCTTAAAGCCGGGTAAGTTTAATGACCCGTAAATATTTTCCGTCATGGCGAAAGCGTCTTTCTCGAAATCCTCGAACTTCACTTCCACCAGATTGCCTTCCGGTATCAGGTGCTTCTCTTCCTCGTACTTGTAGAAAAGACGGCGATATACCTCGATGAAGTTCGCCTCGATCTGCTCGTTCGTGATATCCTGCAAACGCAATGGCTGGATCGTATTCGTAAAGAAACTGCGGGTACTCTCGAATACCGTATACGGATTTCGCTTCAAGTAGATGAACTTAGCGTTCGGGAACATCTCCAGCAATGTCTTCACACGCCCCGTATGCGGTGGGTTCTTGCTCAAATACTGCGTACCGTTCGTATTCCAGAGGGAAACCTTAACCAGACGCATGAAAGTATCCATGAAGATCCGCCGCTCCTCCTCCGTGATATCGTTAAACAATAAGTAACGATCGCAATACTCCATCCAGCGTTTCGGGAAGAACCAGAAATTATAATATGTATAAGGCATCATGTTCGACAAGGCGAACTCCTCCTCTTGCGGAAGATCCACCTTCAACTCCATATTATCGGTCGGACGCTTATCCGGCATCAAGAAAGCCATGTTCTTCTTGAAGAAAGGCTGCCCCCAGAGCATCAGGTGCGGGAATACCGTCTGGTACGTCGTGGTATAACCGAAATGCTTATCGCAGGCGAAGATGTTATGAACAAAAGTCGTACCACTCCGCCAATGCCCCAAGATAAACAAGGGGTCCATCTCGAGCGGCTTATCGGCCAATTTCTTGAACCGGCTATCCTCGATCGGCTTCAAGGCGCTCAACAGGCGGCAAACACCGGTCGTAAGGCGATACTTACCCTTAAAGCCCTTGTCTATCTGCTGCCGGGCCGTCACCTTCCTGAACGTATCCCAATCCGCCCCGACCAACGTATTGATCGGTAGCTTATCAAACTCCAACAATCCCATATCCTATCGTTTTTCCGTTATACATTTCACAGATACGCCCTGCCGGCCCAACTCCTCACAAACCTTACGGATCGCCTCATAATGCTCCTCTCCGATTCCCATCTCCGGGAGGTTCAAGGTAGCCAAAGCGTCTTCCGTCACCATATCTTTAGCGTCCACACGGTCGATGATCATACCCACGGCGGACGTATTATTCGTAATCGGATCGATCAAGATAAACGAGCCGGTCTGCTTATTCCTCCTATACGGATCGAAGAACAACTCCTTGCCGGTAGTAAATACCACACGGCCGATCTCGTTCAGCTCCAGATGATCCACGGAAGATTGCTCCATCGTGTTCACGTTCACCTTATAGCGGATACTATCCACACGGGCACGTGTCGTATGAGTGGTCTGCTTGATGTAGAACTGCTTGTTCACGTCCATGGCTTCCTCATCCATCCACACCAACATAGCCTCGAAATTACGGTCGCGGATCGGCAAGTTATCCGGGTGCACCAGCATCTCCCCACGGGAGATATCGATCTCGTCCTCCAAGGTGATCGTAATACATTGAGGCGGGAAAGCCTGCTCCAACTCACCCTCGTAGGTGACGATGCTCTTTACCTTCGAGGTCTTCCCGGAAGGCAACGCCATCACCGTATCTCCCTTACGCACGATACCGCTAGCCACCTTGCCGCTAAACCCACGGAAATCCAGATTCGGGCGCAACACGTATTGCACCGGATAACGGAAGTCCTCGTAGTTACGATCCAAGTCGATAGGCACGTTCTCCAGATAATCCAATAAAGACGTACCCTCGTACCAAGGCGTACGATCACTCTTCTCCACCACGTTATCGCCATCCAAGGCCGATAAGGGGATATACGTGATATCCGGGATATCCAGCGGCTCCACGAAACGTTTATAATCCGCCACGATCCGGTCGAACGTATCCTTGTCGAAGTCCACCAAGTCCATCTTATTCACGGCCAGTACCACATGTTTGATCCCCAGCAAAGATACCAGATAGGTGTGACGGCAGGTTTGCGTGATCACGCCCGTGCGGGCATCCACCAAGATGATCGCCAGATTCGCCGTGGAACCACCCGTGATCATATTCCGGGTGTACTGCTCGTGCCCCGGGGTGTCGGCGATGATGAACTTACGGTTGTTCGTGCTGAAATAGCGGTAAGCCACATCGATCGTGATACCTTGCTCACGCTCGGCCTTCAAGCCATCCAGCAACAAAGCGTAGTCGATATGCTCGCCGGCGTTGCCCATACGCTTGCTGTCACGCTCCAAGGCATCCAACTGATCCTCGTATATTTTCTTACTATCAAACAGCAATCGGCCTATCAAGGTCGATTTGCCATCATCCACCGAGCCGGCGGTCAAGAATCTCAGCAGGTCCTTCTGCTCGTCCTTATCTAGGAATTCCTTTATATTTAATTTTGTATCTGCCATGTCTCTTCTGTGTTAAAAATACCCTTCCCGTTTCTTCTGCTCCATACTAGCGTCTTGATCGAAGTCGATCACACGGGTCGTACGCTCGCTCTTCGTCGTGGTCATCATCTCCTCCACGATTTTCTCGATCGTATCCGCCTCGCTCTCCACGGCGCCGGTCAGCGGCCAGCAGCCCAACGTACGGAAACGGACCATACGCATACGGATCTGGTCCCGGTATTGCTCCGGCAAGCGGTCGTCGTCCGCCATGATCAAATTACCGTCGATCTCCACGCACGGACGCTCCTTGGCGAAATACAGGGGAACGATCGGGATATTCTCCAGACGGATATATTGCCAGATATCCAGCTCCGTCCAGTTCGATAGCGGAAATACACGGATGCTCTCGCCCTTATGCACACGGGCGTTATAGATATCCCACAACTCCGGGCGCTGGTTCTTCGGGTCCCATTGATGGAACTTATCGCGGAACGAGAAGATACGTTCTTTCGCACGGCTCTTCTCCTCGTCACGGCGGGCGCCGCCGAAAGCGGCGTCGAACTTATATTTATCCAAGGCATGAAGCAAAGCCTGCGTCTTCATCAAGTCCGTATGCACCTTGCTTCCATGCGTGAACGGGCCCACGCCCGCGTGGAAAGCCTCCATATTAGACTCCACGATCAAGTTCCAGCCGAATTTCTTCGCATAAGAATCACGGAACTCTATCATCTCCTTAAACTTCCATTTCGAATCGATGTGCATCAACGGGAAAGGAACCTTACCCGGAGCGAAAGCCTTCTCGGCCAGACGGACCATCACGGAAGAATCCTTCCCGATGGAATAAAGCATAACAGGATTCTCGAACTCGGCGGCTACCTCACGGATGATGTGGATAGACTCGGCCTCCAGCTCCTGTAAATGACTTAACTTGTAATCAGACATATCTTTTTTCAGTGTTTAATTTCTACTTTCGGTATGATCAACTCCAACAACCGGCTCACGGATTGCTCCACGCTCAATACGGAGGTATCCAAGGACAGGTCCGGACGCTCCGGCGCCTCGAACGGGGCGGAAACCCCGGTAAACTCCTTGATCTCGCCTTTCCGGGCCTTGGCATACAGGCCTTTCACGTCACGGCGTTCGCACTCGGCGAGCGGCGTACTTACGTAAACCTCCAAGAAATCCGCTTTACCGATGATAGCGGACGCCATCTCTCTCAACTCGTTGTTCGGGCTGATAAAAGCCGCTATGGTTATAACACCCGTATCGACAAACAGTTTACCCACCTCGGCGATCCGGCGTATATTCTCCACCCGGTCCTCCGGCGAGAACCCGAGATTATTGTTGATACCACTACGGATATTATCCCCGTCGAGGATGCGGCAAAGCAATCCCCGTTTATGCAACTCACGCTCCAAGGCGATAGCGATCGTGCTTTTCCCCGAGCCACTCAAACCCGTGAACCACACCATCACTCCCCTTTGCCCCAGAAGCGCCTCTTTATCCTCACGACCCAGCATACGGTCGAAAATCGGATAGATATTATTTTCTAAAACTTCCATATCATAGGTATTACAAACACGGAGATCAAGAACGTGATCAAGTTCAAGGGCAGGCCCACCTTCACGAAATCCGTGAACTTATAGCCTCCCACGCCTTGTACGATCAGGTTGGTCTGGTAGCCGATCGGCGTACTGAAACTAGCCGACGCCGCCATACAGATCACGACAAAGAATGGGGTCGGATCAACGCCTAATTGCGTAGCCACCGACAAGGCGATCGGGAAACTCAATGCCGCCGCGGCGTTGTTCGTGATCAACTCCGTAAATATATTGGTAATAATAAATATAATCGCCAGCAACGCATACGGTCCTAAATCGTCGGCCATACTAATTATATGGCGGGCTATCATGGAGGCAAAGCCGGAATTCTCCATGGCCTTGCTGATAGCGAAGGCACAAGCGATCGTTATCAAGATATCCCAAGAGATGTATTTCGTGTATTTCTTCGGCGGGAAGATCTTAGTCCACGCCATGATGATTGTCGTAATGCAGACAAAGAAGAACATATCCAAGCGCATACTTGGAACGGCCTCTTTCACGACTGGCAACTCTCCTACCGTCGCCCCCGTAATCATAAAGATCAACAGTCCTAAAGCCAGCCAACGTTTCTTCCTCGATACCGGCTCCGTTGCCTCATTACCATTCGCCAACATCAAGAAGACACTAGACTCACCCCATGTAGGGATAAAAGAATCGTCCGCCCACAACACCAAGGTATCGCCCTCATGCAACACCACCGTATCCAGATTACGGGTAAAACGCTGTCCGCCGCTTTTCACCTCTTTCACGATCGCCCCGTAATGGCGGGTAAAGTTAAACTCTCCCAAGGTCTTGTTGATACCCGGGAAGCGTGCGCCCAGCACGGCCTCCACCCGGTGGAAATTCCCGGGATTCTCATCCTCCCCGTCTTCGGATACCGTATCCGTCCTCGAGTCCGGAAGCAGTTTATTCGAGAAAGCGAACAAATATAAAATACCGGCGATAGCGATAAAAATACCGACTTTCCCCAGCTCAAACATCGTAAAGCCCTCATATCCCGCCTCCAGAATCATGCCGTGCACCACCAGATTCGTAGAAGTACCGATCAAGGTACATATACCGCCCAATATCGTGACATACGAGAGAGGGATCAAGAATTTCGTGGCCGGAAGCCTCACCGCCTCCGCCCATCGCTTGATGATCGGGGCAAAAATAACCACCACCGGCGTATTATTCAGGAACGCCGACACGAAAGCCACGGGCGGGAGCATCCTCGCCTGCGCCTTGAAGACGGTGGTCTTCCCCTCGGGAAGCAGTTTCTTGATCAATTGGCCTAAAGCCCCGCTCTGCCGCACTCCCTCACTGACAAGGAAGAGCATGGCTACGGTTATCATCCCTTTATTGCTAAAGCCCTCCAGCATCTCCTTGGGAGTAAGAATGCCTACGCAGAGAAAAAACACGACCACTGTCAGAAGAACCATTCCCGGCCGCATCTTATCCCATACCAAGGCTGCGATCATGCCGATCAGGGCCAGCAACACAAACACTATATCAAAATTCATGTATTTACTTTTAAGAGCGCAAAAATAATAAGAATACTCAAGTGCGCACTCCTTTCGCTAACCTATTTTTAGGATTATATGGGATATAGACCAATAATGATTGATTCTGGGCCAACTTATATTCTTACAAGGTAGTCTTCTAAATTTCGTTCATAACCAAATAAACAAGAATGCATTGTACGGCTTGTAGAGACGGAGCATGCTCCGTCTCCCACCGCTGACAATAACTTAAAATACACATCCCCCTCACTTCACGATAAACCACGGATTATGCAAATCTTCCTTGTTATAGCGAAGCGGGGTCTTACCGTCGATATGATATATGTCGCAACCGGCAGACTTGGCGATGGCGTGGCCGGCGGCGGTATCCCATTCCATCGTCGGGGCGAAACGGGGATAGATATCGGCCGAGCCTTCCGCTACCAGACAAATCTTCAGGCTGCTGCCGCTACTGATCAACGTAACGGGCTTTCCCTGCTTGCGGAGATTATCGATGAAAGCGGTGGTCTCCTCCGTTTGGTGAGACCGGGATGCCACTACCACGATTCCCTGATGCGCCAGCGCCATCGGCAAATGTATCGCCCCCTGCTTCATCTCGTCCATCGAGGGCTGGCTACTGCTATCGATTCCCGTAAACTTATAAGCACCCACAGAGGAGGAGGCGAAATACAACTCCTTCCGGACGGGCACATAAATGACGCCCAACACGGGCACACCTTTCTCCACCAAGGCGATATTCACGGTAAACTCGCCGTTTTTCTTGATAAACTCTTTGGTACCGTCCAGCGGGTCCACGATCCACAGCGTCTCCCATTTGGAGCGCTCCTTGAACGGGATCTCCTTTCCTTCCTCGCTTAAGACCGGAAACGGGGTAACGGACAAAGCGTTTGTTATCAATCGATGGGCCGCCTTATCCGCCTTTGTCAACGGCGAGTTGTCTGCTTTTCTCTCTATCCCGAAGTCTGATTCGGGGTCGTTATAGATATCCATGATCGACTTGCCTGCGTCTACCGCGGCACGGATCGCTATGTAAAGATAATTGGCGTAGCTCATCATCACTTCTCGTTTTATTATTTGTTAATAAGCAAATATATGGAAAAAAAACAAATTAACGCCCTGTCGCCTGTAAATATTCCGTACGTTTGATCAAATAAGCCGTATAATCACCCGTATACTGGTCACGGCTTTGCTGGAGGAGCGATTGGGCGTCCAGAAGATCGCTCAGCGTAACCGTGCCCGCCTTATAATAGTCCGTATTAAGGCGGACATTCTCCTCGGCCGTCGCTATGGACTCCTCCGAGAGCTTGACTTGCTTATAAGACTCCTCCAGCTCGTTCCAAAGCTTCCGCATTTGCACCAACAGAAGCTCATTGGCGTTTTGGCGGGAATACTCGGCCGCCTTCACCTGAAGCTTTTGCTTCCGGATGGCGTGCGAGCCGCCCCACCAATCACTGATCGGAATCGCTACGGTAGCGAAAACCATGCCGAACGGACGGTCCTTATCCAGTAAGTTGTGATACATATACCCGGCTCCGATCCCCACGGTGGGCAAGTATTGCCCAACCTTCAGCTTTTGTTGAAGACGGGCGGCCTCCACGTTCTTCTCCAGCAATTTATAAGAGAGTGTCGTAGGGAGCGCCTCCTCATGGCTCACCCGGTAAAGCTCCGGGGAGGGCACCTCGGCGGGCAGCGTGAAATCGATCTCGAAATCATCTTCCCCGATACCGATATATTGAGCCAGCACCATCTTGGAAAGGCGCAAGCCGTTCTCCACCCGCAGGCGGTCGCTCGCCACGCCGTTCTTTTTCAACTGGACTTGCAGTAGGTCATTACGAGTCGTCACGCCGGCGCCGACCGCTACCTCCACATCCTTATAAAGACTCCCCACCAAGGATTCCACGATCTCGATCGTCCTTAATTTCTCGTGAAGGGAGATCCATTGCCAGTAATACCGCTCCACCGTCAGGGCTACCTCATCCTCGGATTGGCGCATCTGGTAACGGCTCACCTCGAGCGCCAAGTCGGCCAGCTTATTGCCGTTCACGATCTGTCCGCCGGCGAACACGGGCTGGATAGCGGTCACCCCACCCAGCAAGCCGTCATCCATCATCGACAACTCGAGAAGGCCCGGTATCACGCTCATATCCATCATCCCGTGGTTCGCCTTAAAAGCTGTTCCCACGGCGCTGACATTCGGGAAGTATTTCGTAAAGGCCTCCTTTTTTCCTTCCCTCGCCTCTTCTACGTCCAAACGGGCGTTCTTCATCTTCGCGTTATTCTCCAAAGCCATTTCCCGGCATTCTTCCAGCGATAATGTCCGCTGGGCGCTCACGGTCCCCACGCATAAGACGAGGGAACCGACGATGCCATATATCCATCTTTTTATCATCTCTTTTTTCCGCATATATTCATTCCTATATTATATCCTAATCCGTATCATTCATTTATTCCCGAATATCTTCCAATAGAAAACAGGCAGGATGATGACCGCCAAGATCATCGAGAAGACCGTTCCCGAGCAGATCACCACACCCATCGGCATCCAAAGGGAACTGCCGCTGATGATCATGGGAACCACGCCCACGGCCGTTGTAGCCGAGGTCAGGAAGATCGGGAGCATGCGTCGCCGGCCGGCATCGAAGGCGGCATCCCTCGGGCTATAATGCTTATGAAGCCGCAAGTCTTGCGCATGCTCGAATATCAAGATAGCGTTTCGCACCACGATACCGATCAAGCTGATAACGCCCAAGACGCACGTCAAGCTGAAATCGATATGGAACGCCCACAAGCCCAGCGCCGCCCCGAACAAGGTGAGCAGCAACGAGGACAGGGCCGCCAACGCCAAGCCGATCTTCTTGAAATTGACCAACAGGAAGAAGAAAACAATGATCACGGCGATCGCCAAGCCCTGCATCAGCGGGTTCATCGTCTCGAAATCCAGCTCCTTGGCTCCACCGTACTCGTACGTCACGCCCTCGGGCAAGGTCGGGATAATACGGCTTTCCATGACTCGCTCGATCCGCTTCTGCATAGCGTTCTGGTTGGTTCCCCGGGTTACCTCGGCGAAGACGCTCAAGGTACGCACGCCGTTGCGACGGACGATCTGCCCCTCATTCCAGCCTCCCTCGATCGTGGAGACTTGCCGGAGCGGGACGCTCACGCCGGGGACGATGGTGGGAAGATACTGGTCGCCGACCTTATCGAACGCGTCACCCTCCCCTTTCTTATCGGATCTCAGCTGGATCGGCAAAGCGTAATCGCCTTCCCAGAGGGAGCCAACCGAGAGACCGTCGTAACGGATCGCCAGATCGGCCGAGGCCATCGCCTTCGTGATCCCGAGGCGGGAGGCTTCCACTGGGTCCAATCGAACCCGTACGTCGGGTAAGGCCTCCTCGTAATTGGTGTGTACCCAGACCAAGCCGTCCATCTCACGCAACACGGCCATCAAGGAATCCCCAGCCTGCTTCAACCGGGCGATATCGTCTCCCATGAAACGGATCTCTAAAGGAGAGGATACGTTTTGGTAATCCAGTTGCTTAAACTTCACGTAGGCGTCGGGGAAATAATCGGCGTACCGGTCCGTATAATCATCCAACACGCTACGGGTGGCCTCTATCGAGGCGGTGTTGACAATGAACTGGGCGTAATTCTTCCCGGCCAAGTTAGGGGCGTAGGTAGCTTGGAAACGGGGCGAGGAAGTTCCGATAAAGGAGGTGACGGACAGGATGCGCTCATCTTCCGACAACAGCTTATAGAGACTATCGCTCACGGCGGCGGTACGGTCCAGCGAGGTTCCCTGCGGGAGATAGATCTCGACGGCGAACTGATCCCGGTCGGCTATCGGCATCATACGCTGGCTCAGTTGGGTGATCATCAGGATCGCCAAGGCAACCGTCAAGACGCCCAGACCGATCGTGGTTTTCGGGAAACGGAAAGTCCACGTCAGCGCCCTCGTATAGACGGCCTGTACGGTATCCAGCAGATTGAACCTCTTCTTGCCTGTATTCTCCCGCCCGGACTTCAATCCCTTCTTGATCAAGACCCGCTCCAGCAGCGGGATAAAGACCATCGCCACCGCCAGCGACACCATGAGGGAGATGGAAAGCGTCCAAGGGAAGAAGGTCACGAAATCCAACATCTGCCCCGTCATCGTGAAAAGCAACGGGAAAAAGATCACGCAAATACACAGCGTAGCCAACAAGATCGAGCTGAAATAGTTCTTGGCGCTATAGACGGCGGCGTACCAACGGGAATAGCCCTTGTCCAGATATTCCAGATAGGCGTCTATCACGATGATGGAGTTATCCACGATCATGCCCAATACCACGATCAAGGCGGCCAGCGTCACCGTATTCAGCGGGATGCCGCAAGCGTACATGACACCGATCGAGATAAAGACACTGATCGGGATGGAAGTAGCCGCCACCAATGCCGAGCGGAACGGGAAGAGTACCATCATCACCAAGATCACGACCACGATGGACACGAACAAATCCCGCACGAAGGAACTTACCGAGTCTCCCACCACCTTCGGCTGGTCGGCGATCCGGCGGATCGAGACACTCTCGGGAAGATCCCGCTCGAAAGCGTGCAATACCTCGTCTACCTCCTTTCCGTATCGTACGATATTATGGCCCTCACGCATCTCCATGGAAAGGATGATCGCTTTCTTGCCGTTGTTCGTTATATAGCTATCCGGCTCGGGATATTCCCGCACGATACGGGCCACGTCTTTCAAGCGGATCATATGCCCGTCGGCATCGGCCAGCAGGATCTGCTCGCCTACCTCCCGCTCCGAGGGATAGGTCACGGAAAGGTGGATGGGAATGTCCAAGCCGCCATTCTCCAAGGAGCCGGAGGCGGTGGTAAAGCCTTGGGTGAACAAGGTTGTCATCAGCATACGGGTATCTAGGCCGTAAGCGGCTAGCTTGTCTGGATCCAAGTAGACCGAGATCTGCTCGTTTTGTACCCCGTAACGGCGCAGGTTGGATACGGACTCGATCCGGCGCAGGCGGTCTTCCAGCGTCTCCATGTATCGCTGCAATTCCCGGTAGGTCTTGTCTTCCGATTCCAAGGTGATCAATAAGGCGGAAGTATCGCCGAAATCATCATTCGCGATGACGGCGAGTACGCCCGAGGGCAGTTGCGACTTGAAGTTCTGCAAGCCGAGCTTGATCTTCGACCAGACCTCGTCTTTATTGTTCACGTCGTCGTTCAGCTCCACCATCACGTACACCATTCCATCCCTTGACATGGAGTACGTCTTTTTCTTCTTTACCTCCTTGAAGGTAAACAGGTATCTCTCCAAAGGCTTGGCCAACTGCTCCTCCACCTCTCCGGAAGTCGCCCCGGGGTAAACACCCACTACCACGCCTTGGCGGATGGTGAACTCCGGAAACTCCTGTTTCGGCATGTCCACCAAACCCAAAATACCCAACCCGACCAGCACGGTAATCACCAGCAACGTGATCTGGTAATGACGCATGGTCCATTCGATCACTCCGTTTTTACGTTCTCTCATAACGCACGCACTCTCATGCCCTCACTGATTTTCTGGTAACCGCCTATCACGACGATATCCCCCTCGTTCAACCCTTCCAGAATAAACAAGCCTCGCTCCGTCAAGTCGCCCGTCCGTACGGGCGTAGCTTTCGCCTTTCCGTCTACGACCTTCCAGACGAAACGCCCCCCGTCGTTCGCTATCAGCACGGCGTTGTTCGGCAAGGCGATAGCCGGCACGGATTCCTCTCCCGACAGGCGTACATCGCAAACCATGCCGGGCAACAAAGCGCCAGACGGGTTCTCCAGCCGGATCTTCGCCTCGTAAGTATGGGAGATAGGGTTGGCCACGATACCTTTCTCCGTCACTTTCCCCTCAAAACATTGTCCGCCCAGAGCGGCTACCTTTATCATGGCGGCTTGATCGCCTAGCGTGGCGACCTCGTTCTCCGGGACGGCGATCTTCACGTTTACCGTCTCTATCCTTAACAAGGAGAAAACCGGTTGCCCGGGCTGCACGTTCTCTCCCGCCTCAACCATGCGCTTGCCGATAACGCCGCCGAACGGGGCATACAGGTTCCGGTCCTCAAGGTTTTTCCTCGAGATTCGCTCCATGGAACGGGCCTGTTCCAATTTGCTCTCCACCTCTACCCATTTCATATCCGGCAGGCTCTTATTCTCGTGCAAGGTTCTCATGCGGGCATAGGCGTCCTCCGCTTGTCGCAAGGAAGCTGCCGAGGCGTTATAGGCGTTTTCCAGCGTCGCCTTGTCTAACACCGCTAGTAGTTGGCCCTCACGGACCTTCTGCCCCTCGCCCACCAATACTCGCTCTACATTACCCATCACCTGAAAACTAATCGAGGAGGATACGACCTCCTCTACCGTTCCCACGTAATTCCTTGTATCCGCCGGAACGGTCTTCGCTACCTTCACGATCTCCACCGGGATCTCTTTGCTATCCCGTCCCTCTTTTTGACTGCCCGAGCATCCGGACATCACGAACACGACGGATAATAATCCTCCATAAACAATACCTTTCATCCTTTTCATATCGTATGATTTATTATACCGCAAAGATGATGAGTTTATCCACTCCAAAGAAGTTCCGTTTTGCAACCAAATTGTCCTATTTGACACATTTCAATTGGATTATTCTATTATTTCACTAATTTTATCGCCCAAACAAGAATAAATTATGAACGTAACAGATCTACCTCAAGCTTGTATCTCTCTTATCGAGAACGTACCCGGCATAGACTTTATCGACGAGGATTTCGCCATATTCGATAACATCGACGATATTCCCTCGCTCGACCATCCGATGCGAATAGACGCCGTCGTATTCGCGCTTTGCACGAAAGGCTTCATGCGTATACGGATCAATATGGAGGAATATGTCGTAGGGGAAAACCATCTCGTATTGTCCTTGCCTGATCAGATCATCCAACACGTGGAACGTAGCGAGGACGTGGCCGGGATCTTCATCGTCATCTCCAAGAATTTCATGGAGGAGATCATTCCTCATATACAGAATACCTTGCCGGCGTTCTTCTACATCAAGGAGCATCCGGTCACCGAGTTGAATACCGAGGAGATAGGTTGTATCAAGGAATATCATTCTTTCCTCTGGAAGAAAGTGAAAGCGAAAGGGCATCCTTACCGGAAAGAGATTGCCCAGAGCTTATTGTTGGCGGTATTCCACGAGGTTTACGGCATGTTTAAGAATCATATGCCGATCGAGGTGAAGAAGAGCCGGCAAGAGGAGTTGTTCGCGGCGTTCATACAAACGCTCGCCTTACATCATAAGCAGGAACGATCGGTAGCTTTCTACGCCGGAAAATTATGTGTGACTCCCAAATATTTATCTCTTTTGGTAAAGAACGTCAGCAACCGTACAGCCGGGGAATGGATCGATAATTACGTTGTCTTGGAGGCGAAGGCGTTATTATCCTCCTCCACCCTTTCCATCCAAGAGATATCAGACCGGCTAAACTTCGCCAACCAATCCTTCTTCGGTAAATACTTCAAGCAACACGTCGGGATATCGCCTACGGAGTATCGGAAGAAATGGTAATAATCAGAAAAATAATTATCTTTGTCTCACGACAGAAGTCATTTAATGAAAAGATAAAATGAAACGAACAGAAATTATAGATCAGATAAAAGATATCATGCGCCGGATAGCTCCCACGGCACAAACTATCTTATTCGGTTCGGAAGCACGTGGAGACGCTCGGATTGATAGCGATATCGACTTACTCATCTTGATAGACGGAGAGAAAATGACTTTGGAACGAGAGGAAGAAATTACTTTACCCTTGTATGAGCTGGAACTAAAGACAGGCGTAAATATCAGCCCCATCGTCATGTTAAGAAAACTCTGGGAAAACCGTCCCTTTAAAACTCCTTTCTATATTAATGTTATAAACGAAGGTATTATATTATGAAAGAGATTCTAGATGAAGAAAGTAAGAACGCATTGATTAACTATCGAATCCAACGTGCTTATGAGACATTGAAAGAAGAATAGTTCCCAAAGAGAACTATCCTCCGATCAACGCAGTTATCCCGCAAGAGGCGAATTGATCGATACACCTTTGCAGGACTGCTTCGGAAGGGGTGGATAGCGGAAGGTACCCGGGGTTGTAGAGGGTTCCTCGCTTATCGTGCTTGCCTTTTCCGATGTCGTGATACGGGAGAAGATTGACGACTTTCCGTTTCCACGGTAAGGAGGCTAGGAAGGTGGCAGAGCGGGATATATTCTCCTCGTCCGCATTGACGCCCTCGATCAACGGAATGCGGATTAGAAAGTCC
Organism: Parabacteroides sp. AF19-14; assembly: GCF_003635485.1. Classification (NCBI taxonomy): domain Bacteria; kingdom Pseudomonadati; phylum Bacteroidota; class Bacteroidia; order Bacteroidales; family Tannerellaceae; genus Parabacteroides; species Parabacteroides sp. AF19-14. The sequence goes on from NZ_QTMJ01000004.1 coordinate 109,601, forward strand.
ATCCCGGCTTCGGCAATCATCCGGAGGTTGGAGAAGATACGCTCGTTCGGGACACCCGTGAAACGACAATGGCTACCGGAATCCATATGCTTTAAATCCACCAGAAAAAGATCCGTGCGCTCCATTACGTTACGGACGGTATCCGGCGAGGCGAACAAGGTCGTATCCACCGCACGATGGATTCCCAACGCTCCGCAACGATCCAGCAGGGCAACCAAGTCCGACGGACGCGACAACGGCTCTCCCCCGCAGAAGGTAACGCCTCCCTCGGAGCGATCCATAAAGACCGTCTCTTTCTCGATCTCACGCATGACCTCGTCGATAGAATACTCACGGCCGGACATCTCCATCGCCAAGGTGGGACAAACCTCGGCGCATCTACCGCATGTCCGGCACAGAGACCGATCCGTGACGATACCCGCCTCCGTCAAGGTCAACGCCCCGGTGGGGCAGGCATTCACGCAGGCCCCGCAACCTATGCACTTCTTTCTCGTATACAGCTTCTCCGCCCGGGGCGAGATGCCTTCCGGGTTATGGCACCATACGCAGGCAAGCGGGCATCCCTTCATGAAGATCGTGATACGGATGCCCGGCCCGTCGTTTATGGCGTATCGTTTGATATCGAATAACAGCATGGCCTAGAAAGTCTCTTGCTCCGTACGTGCGATCACGTCCGCTTGCAAATCGGCGTTCATATCGTTGAAATAGTCGCTATAGCCCGCTACACGGACCAGCAGATCCCGGTAGTCCTCCGGGCACTTCTGGGCGGCGTAAAGCGTTTCCGTATCCACGATGTTGAATTGGATATGATGGCCACCCAAGGCGAAGTAGCTACGAATCAAGGAGGCCAGTTTCGAGATATCCTCCTCCCGCCGGAGCAGGCTGGGCAGGAAGCGTTGGTTCAGCAGCGTGCCGCCGCTCTTCACCTGATCCAGCTTACCGAGGGACTTGACAACGGCGGACGGCCCGTGGGTATCGGCTCCGTGCGAGGGCGAGGTACCATCGGAGATGGCACGCCCGGCCAAGCGGCCGTTCGGAGTGGCTCCCATCACCTTGCCGAAGTAGACGTGGCAAGTGGTGGATAACATATTCAAATGGAAACACTCCCCTTTCGTATTCGGCTTGCCCTCGATCGCGTCATATAAATCGTCGAAGACACGGACGGCGATCTGGTCGGCGTACGGATCATCGTTGCCAAAGAAAGGCGTACGGTTCAGGATCATTTGGCGCATCGGTTCATGTCCCTCGAAATTATCCGCCATCGCATCCAACAAGGCTTCCATCGTGAAGGTCTTATCCTCGAAGACGTGTTTCCGCAAAGAGGAAAGGCTATCGGTTATCGTGCCTAATCCGGTACACTGGATATAAGTGGTGTTGTAACGAGGCCCGCAATTGTAGTAATCCTTACCCTTCGCGATACAATCGTCGATGAACAGGGAGAGGAACGTGGCGGGGGCGTACTTGGCGAACATGCGGTCGATATAGTTGCTGACCCGCACCTTCATGTCCACGAAATAATGGATCTGGCGCATGAATGCCGCGTAAAGCTCCTCATACGTCCGGAAACCACGGGGATCGCCGGTCTCCAGACCGACCTTGCGACCGCTTACCGGATCTACGCCGTTATGCAGCGTCACCTCCAATATCTTCGGCACGTTCAGATAACCGGTCAACACGTACGCCTCCTTCCCGAAAGCGCCCACCTCGATGCAACCGCTACAACCTCCCTCGCGGGCGTCACGCAGCGACTTGCCTTGCCGCATCAACTCCTGCACGTACACATCCGGGTTGAATACCGACGGGTAGCCATGGCCTTGGCGGATCACCTTGCACCCAGCACGGAGGAAACGCTCCGGCGTACGGGCACTGACGTGGATGGCGCTGCCGGGCTGGAGGATATGCAGCTCCTCGATCGTCTCCAACATGATATAGGAGACCTCGCTTACGCCATCGCTACCGTCCGCCCGGATGCCGCCGATGTTCAGGTTCGTGAAATCGTTATAGGTTCCGCTCTCCTTCGCCGTGATACCCACTTTCGGCGGGGCGGTATGATTGTTTACCTTGATGAAGAAGCAAGACATCAACTCTTTCGCCTCGTCACGGGTCAAGGTTCCGGCGGCGATTTCTTTCTCGTAGAAAGGCGTCAGATGCTGGTCGAAATGACCGGGGTTCATGGCATCCCAACCATTCAGCTCCGTGATCGTACCGAGGTGGACAAACCAGTACATCTGGATCGCTTCCCAATAGGTACGGGGAGCGTGGGCGGGAACCCAGCGGCATACCTCGGCGATCTTCCTCAGCTCAGCGGCACGGCGGGGATCTTTCTCGGTGAGAGACATCTCGTCAGCCAAGTCCACGTGTCGCTCGGCCAGCAGGATAGCGGCGTCGCAGGAGATAGACATGGCCGTCAGTTCCTCCTGCTTGTCCGTGGCCTCGGGGTCGTTCATGAAATCCAAGGCGCTTAGTTCCCCCTCGATACGTTTCTTCAAGTCCAGCAGGCCATATTGGTAGACCTTGCCGTCCAAAGCGGTATGCCCGGGGGCACGTTGCTCCATGAACTCGGTGAACATACCCACCTCGTACGCCTCTTTCCATTCCTTGGGGACGTGACTGAAGATGCGTTCCCGCTGGGTACGGCCTTTCCAGTACGGGATCACCTCCCGCTCGTAGGTATCGATATCTTCTTGGGAGATAGTGTAACGTTGCAACTCCCGGGTATTCAATATATGCAAGTCCTCCACGCTATGGCAGGTAAGTTCCGGGAAGGTAGGCACGGCCTTGGGGCGGGGCCCCCGCTCGCCGACGATCAACTCGTCCTCACCGATATAGATCGTCTTCCGCTTGCAGATCTCCAAGAAGTTCAGGGCACGCAGGATAGGGATCGGATACTTCCCGTAATTCTCCTGATAGAAACGGGTCTCGATCAAGGCCCGCTCGATGGAGAGGGAAGGTTGGGCCTCGAAGGTCTGCCGGCGCAGACGTTTGATACGGTCGTTCATCCCGAAATTGTTCGCTCCCACGGAAGAGACGGTATCATGTACGCATGAATGTGTGTGATGGGTTGTATTCATAAAATTATATGTTTTATCGTAGAGGTAGGATCTATCCGCCCTCATCAAGGTTATTTTTTATTGTTACACAGGACGGGCATCCCCGCCCCCATGAGTTTATATAGGGAGAGTATCTGCTAGAGATAAAACATCAGGCAGTTGAAAAGCATCCGATAGCCTTTGTGTAACATAACGCTTGTTTCTTTTTGAAGTATGATGGCAAAAATAAGGAAATTATTGATAATATCACAATTCATCAACAGAAAGTAACCGTTTGTCAAAAAAATAACACAGGAACGTAAATAAAGGAATAGCTTTGCTTTGTATTTCCAGATCAAAGGGTTTAAAATTAAAAGAACTTATACCATGCAAAGTACATTCAAGAACCTACTTTATGTCTTGAGACATTATAAATTAGCGACGGTCACTAATCTTTTAAGACTTAGCTTCGCTTTCCTGTTATTCATGCTGATAAGCATACATGTCGGTCATGAATATAGCTTCGACGCTTCCCTCTTGAACAGGGAAAGGATTTTTCAGTTAGAAAACAAGCGGGATGACGGGATATGGGAGGCTAATTTCGCACGTCCACAACTCGAGCGTTTCATCGCCGCCTCCCCTTATATAGAAGCGGCCGCTATCACAAACAACCTTGTTTACTCCTCCGTACGTTTTGGGATATCAGCCAGTGAAGGGCCCGACGCACGGAGCTATATGGAGCAGGTGGAACGGATCACCCCGGGATATACCAAGGTCTTTGGCTTCGAACTGGTGGCCGGCGATACGGATTGCCTGAAACGTCCGGAAGGGACGCTGATCCCAGAGAGCATGGCCCGGAAACTCTTCGGCGAGGAAAATCCTATCGGGAAGCCGGTTTATCTGTCGGAGTTCGCCGGGGCCGAAGGCTCGATTATATATGGGCTTAGTTTTGAGCCGGCATATATCGTGGGAGGCGTCTTTCGCGATTTCCCGGAAAACACCCGGGTGAAGAATGCCCTGTATATCCCGATCATGGAGAAAGAGATGATGGAAAACTGGCATACCGGCCTTTACTATTGTTATCTGCTGATGTCGACGCCGGAATCCGCCTCTGTCACTACCGAGACCTATATGGCCGATAGCCGGGCTTTCCTGAAAAGTTTCACGATCGAGGATATGCGCCTCCGGCCCTTGTCAGATCTCTATTTCGGCCAGCCAGTCCGAGCGGACGCCGCTCCCATCGGTAATAAGCTACGGACGAATATGTTATTCTTTATCGCCATCCTGATCATAGGTATCGCCTTGGTCAATTATATCAACCTGTCGATAGCCTTGGCGCCGATACGCACCAAGTCGATCACCATCCAGAAAGTGCTGGGAAGCTCGGACACCACGCTACGGAAGTATCTGGTCTTGGAGTCCTTGGGAATCTCGGTTGTCGCCTTCTTCCTCGCCTTGCTTTTCCTGTTATTTTTGAATAACGTGCAATGGGTCACGAATATGGTGGGGCATCCGTTGGATCTGTATGCCAACTGGAAGATTCCGGCGTACACATTCTTCCTTGTCGCAGGCGGCGGTATACTGGCCGGTTTGTATCCCGCTTTCTATATCACCTCGTTTCCTCCTGTCATAGCGCTGAACAAGTCTTTTACCCTTAGCGACCGGGCCAAGAACACTCGCAAGTTACTTATAGGGTTCCAGTTCGTTATCTCGATCACGCTGATTGTCGCAGCGTTGTTCGTCTCCTTGCAAAACAGATATATAGGAAACGTGGACTTGGGATTCAATAAAGAAAACGTACTGGAGGTAAGACTAAGCATGGGGGCGGCCTTGAAAAAGGGCGAATTGTTCAAGGCACGTCTCTTGGAAAGCCCCGCTATCCGTGATGTTTCCTTTAGTGAGTTCAAATTTGTCTCGGACGAATCACGTTCTTTCATCGGGTATAATTACAAAGGCCAACATTATTATATGAGCTGGCTGGGAGTATCCGCCAATTTCCCGGAGCTAATGGATGTAAAGATGATCGCCGGAAGGAAGTTCCGGCCGACGGATGAGGCGGCAAATAACACGCAGGCTGTTTGCCTCCTTAGCGAGACGGCAGCGAGAGAGATCGCCTCGGGTGTTTCCCCCGAGAAACCGGACGACCTATCGGACTTGGTAGGAACAAGCATCACGGATAATGATATACCGGTACGGATTGTCGGTATCTTTGAGGATGTCCATTATGAATCCCTGTATAAAGAGTTACGCCCGATGGGGCTTTGGACCTCGGCTAAGAATCATTACCGCCGTTCGGTGCCGGAAAGATACGCTTATGTCAAGATCGCCGGCGGAAATCCCCGGACGGCTATTGAGCATATCCGGAAGGTAACGGATGAATTGATCCCGGGTTATCCGGCCGATATCCATTTCTTTGATACGGCGCTGGAGGAGCTTTACAGTAAAAGTGGGCGGCAGGGAACGCTGATTACCGCCCTTTGCCTGATGGCCGTCTTTTTATCCCTCGTGGGAGTATTCGGACTGGTTATCTTTGAGCTACAGGGACGGGAAAAGGAGATAGCCGTGCGGAAAGTACATGGGTCCACGGTCCGGCAGATCCTTTGGATGCTGAACTCGTCTTTCCTCCGGATCACGCTCGTCTGTTTTATTATCTCGATCCCGCTTGCTTATTACGGGGTGAATGTTTGGCTACGAAGCTTCGCTTATAAAACGCCGATCTACATATGGGTATTTTTAGTGGCTTTGGTAATCATAATGACACTGACCGTATCTACGGTTACTTTCCAGAGCTATCGGGCGGCGATGGCGAATCCGGCGTCTAAATTGGGGCATTAAGGTTCATTACGAAAAAAGGACGGGTAGATTGATCCGTCCTTTTTTACTCATATATTATCTTGTCTCAGGTTTGGTTACCGTTCCCAATAACCTTCCATCTCCTCCAGCGTCTTTCCTTTCGTCTCGGGGACAAATTTCCAGATGAACAACGCCGCCAATATACCCATCACGCCATAGATCCAATAGGCCATACCGTGATTGAACGTATCGGTCAAGTATTGATTCTTATCCAGCATTGGGAATGTCCATGATACCAAGAAGTTGGCAATCCACTGCGCCGCTACGGCGATACTCATCACCGTGGAGCGGATCGAGTTCGGGAAGATCTCGGCCAGCAGCACCCAGCAGACCGGGCCCCACGACATAGCGAATCCCGCCGTATAAACCAGCATGCAGACCAATGATCCCATACCCACCGAACGCGTATAGAAAGTAGTTCCCAAGATCAACATAGATACCGCCATGACGAGCGCCCCGATAATCATCAACGGACGGCGTCCGAACTTATCCACCGTGAAAATAGCCAATACGGTAAACGACAGGTTCACCGCCCCTACCACGATCTGTTGCAAAAGGGCGGCGTCCGTGGCCGCTCCCATCGTCTTGAAGATCTCCGGGGCATAGTAAAGCACCACGTTGATCCCCACGAATTGCTGGAAACCGGAGAGCAACACGCCCACCAAGATGATCAGCACGCCAAACGACCGGATCGGGAACAGCAAGGCGATACAGAAACTAGCCAACAAGGCGATCTCCAACGCGTTCGTATTACCTGCCCACGACAACAACCCGTAGCCGGCCAAGAACAGCGCCAGCCAAGTCCCCATAAACCGGAAGTAAGGCTTCATCGACGGAGCTTTCTCCTTGAAACTATTCCGTATATCCTCCAGCTCACGGCCAGCGTCCGCCTGATCCATCAAATGGCTCAAGACGCCCAACGCCTTCTCCGTACGCCCACGCATCACGAGATAACGAGGCGTCTCCGGCACGAACATCAAGAACGAGAGGAACAATACCGCCGGAATAATCTCGGAAGCGAACATCCAACGCCAGCCGATCGTATTCAGCCAAGCGGCATCTCCTTGAAGGGCGATCGTGTAATTCACGAAATATACCACCAGCATACCAAAGATAATGGCAAACTGGTTCCATGCCACCAGATTCCCCCGGCGATCGGCCGGAGCCACCTCGGCGATATACATCGGCGATACCATGGAGGCCAGCCCCACGCCGATACCTCCCAGAATACGATAAGCCACGAACGCATACATAAACGTATGATCGCCACTTCCGGGCATGCCGATAAACAGCTCCGGCCAAGCCGAGCCGATAGCGGAAAGCAAGAAAAGGATAGCGGCCAGTATCAACGTAGGCTTCCTGCCGTAACGCTGGCTGATCCACCCGGCGAACGAGGCGCCGAGGATACATCCGATCAACGCGCTACTCACCACGAACCCCTCCAAGGCGTTGGCTTGATCCAACGGAAATCCTTGCGGCTCGATGAAGAACTTACGCAAAGACTCCACCGTACCGGAGATCACCGCCGTGTCATACCCAAACAGCAGACCTCCCAAGGTAGCGACCAAGGTAAGAGCGAAAATATAAGTGTTGTTACTTTTCATGGAATAGATTTATTAATTAAAAACTGAGAATTGAGAGCTGAAAACTAGGGCTTACGCACGATAATTTTCAATTCCCAATTCTCGATTTTCAATTATTTAGATATGCAGATTTACAATCATCTCGTATAATTCCTGCTTACCGCTGATCTGTTTCGGCTCGCCGTCACGCAAAGCGATCGTACGAAGATCTTCCAGCGTAAGCTTGCCATCCTCGAATGCCTTGCCCTCACCGGCATCGAAACTAGCGTAACGCTCGGCACGCATCTTGCGGTAGTCTGAGTTCTCAAGGATATCGGCGGCGATCATCAAAGCACGGGCGAAAGCGTCCATACCACCGATATGAGCGATGAAGATGTCCTCCAAGTCCGTAGAATTACGGCGGGTCTTGGCGTCGAAGTTCGTACCTCCGGTAGTTAGGCCACCTCCCTCAAGGATAACCAGCCAAGCCTGTGCCAGCTCATAGATATCCATCGGGAATTGATCCGTATCCCAACCATTCTGGTAATCGCCACGGTTCGCGTCGATACTGCACAACATGCCGGCGTCGGCGGCGGCTTGCAACTCATGCTCGAATGTATGTCCGGCCAAGGTAGCGTGGTTCACCTCGATATTCAAGGCGAAATCCTTGTCCAGTCCATAATGGCGAAGAAAGCCGATCACGGTCTCCGAATCCACGTCATATTGATGTTTCGTCGGTTCCATCGGTTTCGGCTCGATCAGGAACGTACCCTTGAAACCGTTCTTACGACCATAATCACGGGCCATCGTCAACATCATAGCCAAATGATCCTTCTCACGTTTCATGTTCGTGTTCAATAGGCTCATATAACCCTCACGACCGCCCCAGAATACATAGTTCTCGCCCCCTAAGGCGATACAAGCGTCGATAGCGTTCTTGATCTGCGTGCCAGCGCATGCCACGGTCGGGAAATAAGGGTTCGTAGCGGCGCCATTCATATAACGCTTATTGCTGAAGACGTTCGCGGTAGACCATAGAAGCTTCTTTCCGGTAGCGGCTTGATGCTCCTTGGCATGTTCCACCATCGTCTGCAAACGTTTCTCGAACTCGCCCAGCGTAGGAGCCTCGTCCACCACGTCCACGTCGTGGAAGCAATAGTAAGGAATATTACATTTGGTCATAAACTCGAAAGCGGCGTCCATCTTGTACTTCGCACGGGTGATAGCGTCCGCACTGTCATTCCAAGGGAATGATTTTGTTCCACCACCAAACTGATCACCTCCCTCAGCACATAAGGTATGCCAATAAGCCATAGCGAAGCGCAAATGATCCTTTAGTGTCTTACCCATTACTACCTTATCCGCGTCATAATAATGAAATGCCAACGGATTTTTTGACTCACGTCCCTCAAACTGAATCTGTCCGATTCCCGGGAAAAATTCTTTCTCTCCTTTAAAGTAACTCATAATAATATATATTAAAAATGTAAATAATTCAGCCGTTAAATAGATTGTTCCAATCGTTCCTTCCAAATCTCGAACGCTCCGCAATAAGCATTCGCCTTGAAACCGTCCGGCTCGATCACGTTGATCTTCTTCAAGGAAGCGAACGCTTCTTCCGCGTTCTTGTAGATACCGGCACCCATACCGGCCCCCTTGGCCGCTCCTACCGCGCCATTCGTATCATACAGTTCGATCACCGTACCCGTCACGCCCGCCAAGGCATCCCGGAAGATCGGGCTTAAGAACAAGTTCGCGTTCCCCGCACGGATTACCTGAATATCGATCCCCATCTCATTCATGATATCCATACCGTATTTAAAGGCGAACACGATACCTTCTTGCGCCGCCCTAGCCATATGGGCCTTGGTATGTATGTTGAAGTTCAATCCATGAACCGAGCAATCGATCTGCTTATTCTGCAACATACGCTCCGCCCCGTTTCCGAACGGCAAGATCGAAAGACCATCGCAGCCGATGGGAACCGTAGCCGCCAAATCATTCAACTCATTATAGTTGATACCTTCCGGCGCTATATTCCGTTTGATCCAAGAATTAAGGATACCGACCCCGTTGATGCACAACAAGACACCCAAGCGGGTCTGCTCTGTCGTATGGTTCACGTGGGCGAACGTATTCACACGGGAAAGCGTATCGTAATTCACCTTGCCGTTCACGCCATACACCACTCCGGAAGTCCCGCCGGTAGCCGCTATCTCGCCCGGATTCAATACATTCAATGATAAAGCGTTATTCGGTTGGTCACCCGCACGATAGGTAACCGGCGTACCTTTCTTCAATCCCAACTCGGCCGCGACCGAGGCGGTAACCTCGCCCTGCAAACCGAACGTCGGACGGATATCGGCGATCAGATCCTTACTGAATCCATAATAATTCATCAAATCCTCCGATAAGGCATTATTCTTGAAGTCCCAGAAAATCCCCTCCGACAAACCGGAAACCGTAGTCACGATATCCCCCGTCAGGCGCATAGCGATGAAATCTCCCGGCAACATGATCTTATGGATACGGTCGTAGATATCCGGCTCGTACTCCTTGATCCAAGCCAGCTTAGAAGCGGTAAAATTACCCGGCGAGTTCAATAGGTGGGAAAGGCATCGCTTCTCGCCTATATTCTTAAACGCACGCTCGCCATAAGGAACAGCACGGCTATCGCACCAGATAATAGATGGACGAAGCACCTCCATCTTCTTGTCCACCACCACCAAGCCATGCATCTGGTACGAGATACCGATCGCCTTGATATCCTCGCCTTTCACCTTCGCCTTGCTCATGGCACCTTTCATAGCGATCTTCACGTACGACCACCAATCCTCCGGATTTTGCTCCGCCCACCCCGGACGCAACGCCTTGATCGGGGCCTCTTCTTTGGGATAAAAATCCGCACCTATTGTTAACCCGGTCTCCTCATCGACGATAGAGACCTTGATGGAAGAACTTCCAATATCACATCCTAACAAACACATAATCGTATGGTTTTATATCTTATTAAACTTCGAACGTTGTTGATTATATTTCACCTTATCAAACCGATAATACCGGGCGGCACGATGGGCGACCCCATCTTGCATATCGTCCGTGGGCACCACGTAATCCAAGGAATTCATCTTCTTATGAAAATTGCGCACGTCCATCTCACGGTTATAGATCACCTCGTACGTGCGCCTAAGCTGGAACGCCGTGAACTTCATCGGCATATAGTCGAAAATGATGGCGGGCTCCTTCTCTACCCAATTACGGATCTCCTGTATGGCAGCCTCGATAATCTCTTTATGATCGAATGGCAAGCGAGGAAGCTCGTCGATAGGGCACCAACGGATCGAGTCGGATTTATCGGCCGGACACGTCTTCCTGCTATTCTTGCACAAGGCGAGATAAGCGACCGTGATCAACCGTCCGATCTTCACCTTGGAAGTCGCCTCCAGCCACATCACGTCCAACCGGTTCGAGGTACGGGCGGGGGAACCGAAACAACGGAATTGTTTCAATTGGACGCGCTTCAAGCCGGTCGAATCATTCAGTATCCGATAGGCGGCGTCATCTAAATCCTCGTTCTCATAGATCAGGCTGCCGGGTAATTTATAGCCGATCAACTCGCCTTCCTCACTTTTCCGCTCCGCCAACAGCACGGTGAGCTTGTCATCATTGATGCCGAGAAGAACGCAGTCTACGGAAACATAGGGGGAAAGCATCTCTCTATTCTCGTTTTGTGTATCCATGATATCAGTAATTAGATTTGCGCAAATATAAGTATTTTTCTAAACAAAGCAATTACAAAAGGTCTTTTTTGCACCTCCTAATTGATTATTTTTCTGATATTTCAGTATCGTACATCATACAATATGCTATACAACACATAATGTAAGTAAAACAATTAGTATGAGAACAAATAATGAAGGCGCTTTCACGTACCTCTAACTTTTATTTCCTACATTTGTTATATTTATAAAACATCGGACATGAATCTAAAAAACATATACTTCTCTTGGCTGATTTATTGGGGTAAAATGAAGGGATTATTGAACGGGATAGCGGAAGCGATTATCCTACTCGCCTCCTTAGCCTCTTTCTTCGTATTGATCTACCAATTCGGCTTTGTACAGACTCCCGATTCCGTCCATATCTTAGAGCGCTCCCGCCCATTCATCCTGCTAGCTTTTTTCACGGGCATAACACTCCGGTACGTGGTGAGGTTCCAAGAAATCATACAGGAGAAAATGTTGTATCTCGATATCAGCATCTATTTCCTTTTATTCGCCGTATTATCCAGCAAGATATTTTTCAAGGATGCCATAGCGCACTCTTTGCCTTATTTGTCTTTCCTTACGAAACCTCTCTTCGTATATGTCTTATTATTGCTGCTTAGCACGATTCACTTATCCCGGCAGACGTTCACGCTGATGCAGACACGGATCAAGCCCTCGTTGCTTTTCTTGCTCAGTTTCGTGTTCGTGATATTGGTCGGGGCCGGGTTGCTATCGTTGCCGAACGCCACTACGCACCGGATTCCGTTTATCGACGCTTTGTTTATCTCCACGACCTCGGTATGCGTAACCGGACTAACCACCGTCGACGTAGCCACTAGTTTCACGCATATCGGGCATATTATCATCATGATTTTAATACAGATCGGCGGTATCGGGGTCATGACATTTACCTCTTTCTTCGCCCTCTCCTTCATGGGGAAATCCTCTTTTACGAGCAAGATGATGCTGAAAGATATGTTGAACGAGGATCGGACGGGAGGGTTGTTCCGGGTCATCTTAAACATTCTTTTCGTGACCTTGTTTATCGAGGGAATCGGCGCCTATTTTATTTATATGGACGTACGGGGAAGCCTGCCGGGAGGTACGCAGCAGGAATTATTCTACGCAATGTTTCATGCCGTGTCCGCTTTTTGTAACGCAGGGATCTCTACCTTGAGCGGTAATATGTACGATCCGTTAGTGGCGGATAAGTACAACCTCCATTTCTGGATAGCCATGCTGATTATATTCGGAGGCTTGGGCTTCCCGATCGTCTTCAATTACCTGAAACTCTTGCATCACTTGCTGATGAATGGTATCAAGATATTGATCGGTAAGCAAAAGCATTATATCCATACGCCCCGTATTATTAATGTACATACGTACATTGTTGTTATATCTACCTTGATCCTGTTAATTACCGGAACGGCTTTCTACCTCTTTTTCGAGTATGACAATACCTTGGGCGACCTTCCCCTGCGGGGGAAACTGGCAAATGCGTTCTTAGGCGCCGTCACGCCTAGAACGGCAGGATTCAACGTAGCGGATATGGCTACATTGGCCCCTCCGACCTTAATGCTGACGTTGATCCTTATGGTAATCGGAGCCGCCCCTATGTCCACCGGCGGCGGCTTGAAAGTGACCACCGTTTTCGTAGCTCTGGTTACGACCTTGAACGCCGCACGTGAGAAAGATAAAGTGGAAGTGAGAAAACGGGAGATCGCCCCATTCGCCATCCGCCGGGCATTCGCTATCATCATGATGTACTTCATGTGGGTGGCGATCGCTACGTGGGTATTATCCTATACGGAAAAAGGGGCGCCGCTGTTCTCCCTATTGTTCGAGGTTGTTTCCGCCTTGAGTACCGTAGGCTTGAGTATCGATTATACCCCTCACCTCACCCCTATCGGGAAAATCATCATTATCAGCACGATGCTGGTCGGACGTATCGGGGTATTGGCCTTCCTCGTAAGTTTCTGCAAGGAATACACGAAAAAGGACTATACATATCCACAAGAAAATATATTAATGTAAAAATAAGATAGCATGAAATATTTAGTAATCGGATTAGGGAATTTAGGACGTGCGATAGCGAAGGACTTGACACGTGTCGGCAATGAGGTGATCGGCGTAGACATGGATCTGCATCGTGTCGATATGCTAAAGAACGACATAGCGGGGGCGATCGCCTTGGACTCCACGGACAAAGAGGCATTGAGCACCCTGCCATTGAGCGAGATGGATGCCATTATCGTAACATTCGGTAAGGATTTCGGGACTTCCGTTCAGACTGTCGCCTTATTGAAAAGCTTGGATGCGGGCAAACTGATCGTGCGGGCGATCTCCTCGATCCATGAGACAGTGATCCGTGCGATCGGGGTAAGCGAGATTATCACCCCGGAAAAGGATTTCTCTACGATGTACACCTCCCAAGCGTCTTTAGGCGGCCTGTTCCGGCATTGGTATAAAGTAACCGAGACGGAACATCTCTACAAGATCAAGACACCGGCCACTCTTGTCGGGCAAACCATCAAGAACATCGATTTCGAGGAGAATTTCGGTATCCATCTGGTAGCGATCGAACGTCCTTACGAGAAAAAGAACCTGATCGGACTCACACAAACAGAATACAAGGTAATCAGCCGTATCACCGAGGAATTGATGATCGAGGCGGATGATCTACTGATCTTATTCGGGAAGATGGAGCTATTGAATAAAATAGCCAATATCTAAAACAAAACATAGGCAGACGATCACGATATAATCAGCGTCGTCTGCCTACGGCTAATATCAACGAAGCGATCAAGCCCCCGCTATCTCTATCGTATAGGAGGCATCGAAGACCTCTCCCGGTTCCAAATGCCATACCCAATCCCGGTCTTTATACTCACCCGTATAATCCACCCGGTCGCAACGCCCATACCAAGGTTCGATACAGACAAACGGAGCGTTTCTCGTAGGCGGAGACCATAAGCCTACCACCGGAGCCGTAAAGGTGAGCGAAAGGTACGGACGTTTCTCCACATCCAATAAGTCCACCCGCTTAATCTGGCTGTCCTCCAAGATAAACGTATCGATATCGAACGTATGGATATTCAACGGCAGCAAGCCGTCCACATCCAAAGGTACCGGACGAACCACGTCCCCTACGCACCCTTTTTCCACCAGCGCACGGTATACGAGATCTTTTTTCACATCGAAAGCGAAATACCCTCGATCCGGTTGATCCACCTCATAATTCGGGTACAGGAAAGCCGGATGAGCGCCGATCTGGAAATGCATTGTCTTATCTCCCGTATTCTTCACACGCCAAAGCACCTCCACCTTATTGCCCTCCAAACGATACCCGATCTCCAGAAGGAAAGGGAACGGATAGGCTCTCAGCGTGTCCGGGGTACTTTCCAGCGCGAAACGCAACTCGTTCTCCGCCTCATCGATCAACGTAAAATCCATATCCCGTGCAAAGCCGTGCTGCGACAGCGGATACACGGTTCCCTCGTTCCGATACTCGGCCTTCCATACGCTCCCGACGATCGGGAACAATACCGGGGAATGACGTTTCCAGAAAGCGGGGTCCGCTTGCCAGAGATACTCCTTTCCCGTAGCGTTCGCTACGATACTACTCAACTCCGCTCCATGTTCGGAGACACGGATCGTTAGTTCTTGATTTGATACTGTCTTCATTCCTTATGATAAGTTTAGTAATTGTTCGGCGGGAAGTCCCTTGCTTTTCAAGAAACCGTTCAAAGTCCCGAATAATAAGGGACGCCGCCGGAAATCTTCCAGATAAACCCGTTTCAGGCAGTCTACCGGCATCGATACCGGAACGTATGGGATCAAGTTTCCATGCTCATAACGATAGAGCACCTCATCCGTAGCTTGCAGCGAGGCCAACCGCCATTCCTTATCCCCCACCGAGGAAGGCTGCTTCACCTCCAGACAGGCGTTACACAACATCGAGAAAAAGCGGGAATCAGGCGTAAAGCCCGTGTGCTCCTCATCAAAAAAGAAGGTATCGTATTCCTTTTCCAATTGTGCCGTAAAATGGTTCAAGATAGGCTCCTTCTCATACTTGCAGGACAACAGGGAATAATTCTCGAACAGGCAAAGCTCGCCCAACGACTGATAGTCCAGCTCAAGGACCAGAGAAGGCTCGGCAGACCGGGCCGGCTCACCGGGTTTCTCATACAAAGGGATCACGTACATGCCTATCTCCGGCCCCACCAGCATCCGGCTGTCCTGTCTGAAAAAGGGCATCGCTTTCTTGCTCTTTTCCACAGGTATCCCTTTGCGTTCCTCATACAAACCGATAGACTCCCTAAGCAAGGAAAGCCCATACTCGATCTCCTCTTGCGGCACGATATGCATCAACCCCTTCGCCGGAAGCGTGAAAAAGGAATCAGGCCCCGAGGTATTCCGAAAGCTTTCGACAAAAGCGTTCAATGATACTCTACAATATAAAACCATACAATCTGTTTTTTGCCTCGCAAGGTAGAAAAATATTATCAGAACCGATATGCCTTCCGACAAGAATTTATCTTATTACGCAAGATCACTGCAACCCGGGTTGCAGTAAAAAGCAGTTCTACTTTGTAAAAGGAGTTGACTCGCATATCAAAATAATCATTATCTTTGTTCGGAATAACAAGCGAGTAAAAAAAAACCGTACCGTAAATCAAGTATAAACCAATATAGTATACAATTATGAAACGTCGTGATTTTTTAAAGACCAGTGTCATCGCTAGCGCAGCTCTATCCTTAAATTTTGAAGGTCTGCAAGCGGCCCTTTCCACGAACACCGTAGCCGTAGAAAAGGCTCCCGATATGGTAGCCGTTATGGGTGGAGAGCCGGAGGTAATGCTAGATAAAGCCTTGGAAGCCCTTGGCGGTATCGGAAACTTCGTAAAGAAAGGACAAAAGATCGTGATCAAGCCGAATATCGGTTGGGACCGCTCTCCTGAATTGGCCGGTAATACGAACCCCAAATTAGTGAAAGCCTTGGTCAAGAAATGCTTGGAGGCCGGCGCCTCTAAAGTGACCGTATTCGACCACACCTGCGATAACTGGCAGAAATGCTACGAGACGAGCGGGATCGCCGAGGCCGTAAAAGAGGCCGGAGGTATCATCATGCCTGCCAACGATGAGAAATATTTCAAGGAAGTATCCATCCCGGGTGGCGTGAACCTGAAAAGCGCTAAGATCCATGAGGCCCTGATCGAGGCTGACGCATGGATCAACGTCCCCGTATTGAAGAACCATGGTGGGGCGAAGATGACTTGCGCCATGAAGAACTATATGGGAATCGTATGGGATCGCCGTTTCTTCCATCAAAATGATTTGCAACAATGCATCGCCGATATTTGCACTTGGCAAAAGAAACCGGTATTGAACATCGTGGACGCTTATCGTATCATGCACCAAAACGGCCCGCAAGGAAAGAGCGCAGCCGATGTGGCTACCTTGAAATCCTTGATCGCCTCCACCAATATCGTCGCTATCGACACCGCTGCCCTTCGCCTGTTCAACCAAGTGAAGAAGCTGGATATGGCCGCCGTAGGTCATATCGGTAAAGGCGAGGCTTTAAAGCTGGGTACGACGAATCTGGATAATGTCACGATCAAACGTATTAAGATATAATCGAGGATGAAGAAGCCTAATTACCTAAAAGGATTGCGGGTCGTACTCGCGATCCTCATTTTCGCACCCATACTTTTATTCTTCGTTGATTTCGCCGATGTATTGCCGGACAACCTGCACACGTTGTTGCATCTCCAGATCATGCCCGCTATTTTAGGGGGAATGGCGGGGTTGGTGGTCTTCCAATTCGTATTGGCTTTATTGTTCGGCCGGATCTATTGCTCGGTCATTTGCCCGGCGGGCGTATTGCAAGATATTATCAACCGGGTTTTCTGTATCGGAAAGAAGAAAAAGAAAGGAGTACGCAGGTTCAGCTATCATAAGCCCATGAATATCTTACGGTACTCTATTCTCGGGCTTACATTCGTACTGGCTGTTTTCGGGATGATCGAATTATGTACGTTGCTAGATCCGTACAGTAACTTCGGCCGTATAGCGAACAACCTGTCCCGTCCGGTCGTCATGTGGGTCAATAACCTGCTGGCCGACGGATTGGCACGGATGGATAACTATACGCTTTATCACGTCACGATCAGCAACGTGACGGTATTCGGCGTGATATCCGCTTTGGTTGCGCTACTCGTATTCATCCTCATGGTCGTATTCCGGGGAAGGTTGTTCTGCAATACGCTTTGCCCGGTAGGAACGCTGTTGAGCCTGATCTCCCGGTATTCGTTTTTCCGGATCTCCTTTGACAAAGAAGCTTGTACGCATTGTGGTAATTGCGAGCATACTTGTAAGGCGGAGGCAATCGACAGCAAGAACCTCACCGTAGATACCTCCCGTTGCGTAGATTGCTTCAACTGCGTATCCTCGTGCGCTAAAGGAGGATTGCAATACCGTTTCAAGCCTTCCTTCAAGAAAGAAGCCGAAACAGCTCGCGTACAAACAGACGTGATCCAACAGGCTACCGCTCCGAACAGCCGCCGTACATTTCTCTCGGCAGGGGCTACCGCCGCAGCCTCCCTCCCGATCGTATCCACCATTGCCCAAGGAATGGAAAAAGGGCATGGCAAAGGGCAGCACGGGCAAGGTAAGCACGGCAAGAAATGGCCCCCTATCGTACCGCCGGGAGCGATCAGCTTAGAGCGTTTCAAGGATGTATGTACCGGATGCCAGATTTGCGTGACTCAATGCCCGAGTCATGTACTACGTCCCACGGGACTGGAGTACGGCTTTGATTATATGTTGAAACCCCGTATCGCTTACATCGACAGTTATTGCAACTACGAATGCACGGTCTGCTCGGAGGTTTGCCCCACGCACGCTATAAAGCCGCTTACCAAGGAAGAGAAAGCTACTACGCAAGTGGGCATCGCCACCTTCTTCATCAACCGCTGTATCGTAAAGACGGAGGGGACGGACTGCGGGGCCTGCTCGGAGCACTGCCCTACCCAAGCCGTGCATATGGTTCCTTACGAGGGCACGCTTACCATCCCGCAAGTAAACCCGGATCTTTGCATCGGTTGTGGCGGCTGCGAATCGATCTGTCCCGTACGCCCGATGAGAGCGATCATCATTAAGGCGAACGAGGTTCACAAGTTCGTGGAGAAGCCCAAAGAGGAAGAGGTGAAAAAGGTAGAAATAGATGACTTCGGATTCTAAGAGAAAAATGCTACCTTTGTCACAAATTTTTGATACATGACATTTGAATTACAGTATAACGATACGAAATCGAACGCTAGGGCGGGCTTGATTACCACCGATCACGGGGTAATCGAGACGCCTATTTTTATGCCCGTGGGTACGCAAGGTACGGTAAAGGGTGTACATATGACCGAGCTAAAGGAAGATACCAAGGCACAAATCATCTTGGGGAATACGTACCATCTGTATCTTCGTCCCGGTATCCAGATCTTGGAGCAGGCCGGAGGCTTGCATAAGTTTAATACGTGGGATCGGCCGATATTAACCGATAGCGGGGGGTTTCAGGTATTCTCCCTTTCCGACAATCGTAAACTGCATGAAGAGGGAGCCGAGTTCCGCTCGCATCTCGACGGCTCCAAGCATATGTTCACGCCGGAGAAGGTGATGGATATCGAACGCTCTATCGGCGCGGATATCATCATGGCCTTCGATGAGTGTTGCCCGGGAGATGCCGACTACAATTACGCCAAGCAATCACTGGGCCTGACCGAGCGTTGGCTGGATCGTTGTTTCGCCCGCTTCAACAGCACGGAGCCGAAATACGGCTACCGGCAAAGTCTCTTCCCGATCGTACAGGGATGCGTCTATACGGACTTGCGGCAGAAGGCGGCGGAGAACGTGGCCCGAAAAGGTGCCGATGGAAACGCTATCGGGGGATTGGCCGTTGGCGAGCCTACCGATAAGATGTACGAGATGATCGAGGTCGTGAACGAGATCTTGCCGAAAGATAAGCCTCGTTACTTGATGGGCGTAGGAACCCCGATCAATCTGCTGGAAGGGATCGAACGAGGCATCGATATGTTCGACTGCATCATGCCGACCCGTAACGGACGCAACGGCCAACTCTTCACCCGCTTCGGTACTATCAATATGCGTAACAAGAAATGGGAGAACGATTTCTCGCCAGTCGATCCGGACGGACATTCCTACGTGGATACCTTATATAGCAAGGCTTATCTGCACCACTTGATCAAGGCGAAAGAAATGCTTGGCTTACAGATCGCTTCTATCCATAACCTCGCTTTCTACCTATGGTTGGTGAAAGAAGCGAGGGCACATATCATCGCTGGCGATTTTACTACATGGAAAAGTGGTATGGTCCGTCAATTAGCGAACCGGTTATAAAAAACGAGACAGATGAAATTTAAACTAAAACGGATCGATTGGTATATCATCAAGCAGTTTCTGGGCACGTACGTGTTCGCTATCGCCTTGATTATCTCTATCTCCGTCGTTTTCGATATAAACGAGAAGATCGATAAGTTCTTGAATCCGGATGTCCCCTTAAAAGCGATCATCGTGGATTATTACTTGAACTTTATCCCCTATTTCGCCAATTTGTTCAGTCCGTTGTTCACATTTATCGCCGTGATCTTTTTCACGTCGAAGCTAGCGGATCGTTCGGAGATCATAGCGATGCTTGCCAGCGGTATGAGTTTCCGTAGGTTAATGCTTCCTTACGCGGTCTCGGCTACGATTATCGCTATCGTGACGTTTATCCTGAACGCTTACATCATTCCCCCGGCGAATGAGACTCGTATCGATTTCCAGAACAAGTATATCCGCAACAAGAAGGTGGACTACGTAAAGAACGCCCAATTGGAGATCGAGCCGGGTATTATCGCTTATTTCGATAGCTATGACGCTCGCTCGAACATGGGATACCGTTTCTCTCTGGAGCATTTCGAGGATAAGAAATTGATCTCCCGTCTGACCGCCAAGTCAATCAAATACGACTCGCTTTATCAATGGACCGTTATTGATTATATGATCCGTGATTTTGATGGCATGCGGGAACATATTTTCCAAGGCTCCCGTAAGGATACGACCTTGACCATCGTGCCCTCGGACTTCCTGATTTCCGTGAATGATTGCGAGACGATGACAACGCCCGAGCTGAATACGTATATCAACCGGCAGAAAAAAAGAGGTATCGGGAATATACAGACCTTCCAGATCGAGTATCATAAGCGCTTCGCCACGATCATGGCGGCGTTTATCTTGACTTCTATCGGAGCTTCGTTGTCTTCCCGGAAAATAAAGGGAGGTATGGGTATGAATATTGGTATCGGATTGGCGTTGAGTTTTTCTTACATCCTGTTTATGACGGTTACTTCCACCTTCGCTATTAATGGTTATGTGAGTCCTGCCGTAGCAGCTTGGATACCGAATATAGTTTATACATTTATAGCGATATTCTTATATCAGAAAGCACCAAGGTAATTGATTAACTCCTATATTGGTATAACTCTGCCAAATTTCATCCAGTTGTAGAGACGGGGCGTGCCCCGTCTCTACAACCTAGGATTTTCAATTATTTCGTGAAATTAAGTCCAAACTCTAACGTTTTTGCGTTCGGAAGTAGTTGCAATACCATATCTACCATTTGCTGATAATTCTCCGGAACCATCGGTTTCAAGATAGGAGCTATCATGGTCAAAACCGGTACGATTAAATCCTTATCCGCATAAAAAGTAGCCTCACTTCCATCCACCTTCATGTTAAGAGGTAGACCATAATAACCTCCTAAATCAACCAAAAGCTTCATGATCTCGTCAATAGAGATACCAGCGGCCTCCAATTTGTCACCAGCAGCCTGTTGTAATAAAGTAGTCAAGACTGTCACATAATTTTTATCCACAGCCACCATAAATTTCCCGTCTACCACACAATATTGGATACTTGCCATTTTCGTGATCTCACCGATTCCTTTATCCTCAGAAGCCCCTATAGGTCTCCAAGAAACATCGAAGATTCCATCTTCCGGTAAGTTAACATTTACAACGCTTACTTTGCCCCAAATCAAGTTACTGATAACTGGCTTTATCATACGCACGAGATCATCGATCGTAGAATTTCCGGTAACGATATTCGCATAGATAGCTTCCACGCCCGCTTTCAAGCTCCAATTACCTACGATAGAAGAAGTTAATTTACGAGTATAAACAACAGAAGCTACGCCCCCTTTCACCGTACCATTTACCGATACCACGCAATCGCCAACCGTACTCTCGCCGGTAAACGTATAAGTGCCGTCCGCTTCCTTCAATGCGGCATCAATAGCGACCGACTTATTTTCGGGGATGATATTGTTCAAGGTTACTGATGCCTTCTCCGCAGAAGAAGCGGCAATCACGACCGATTTACCGTCAACAGGGATTGTCACTTCTCCCATTACCAGATTTACGCTCTTACCCTCGTATGTTTTCGACAGGTCTTGCCAGTTACCGGAAGAACTTGAATCGTCATCATCACCACATGCCGTAAAAAAACCCATCGTGCAAATCACGGCAAATACATACAACAAACTCTTTCTCATGACTCTTGTTTTAAATTTAACATAAATAGCTATTAATATTATCACAAATATATCCATTCCAACTTCCACGAACAACAATAATTTAATATCAGATGTTCGATTCCTGTGTTTAGATCAAAAATTCACTACTTTTGTCGTATCAAATACTTAAAAACAATCTATCATGAAGAAAGTGTTTATCTCAATGGCCTGCGTATTAATCGCTCTATCCGGTTGCACGAATGGAGGAAGCAATAAAGAATCCATGGAAGTCGTACTGAATATCAAACGGAAAGTAAAACCCGAATGTGTCTCCGCCTTAAAGGAATCATTCTTGAAATGCAAGGAAAGCACGTTGCTAGAACCGGGATGTATCGACTACGGCATGTACCAGTCCCTCACCGATAGCACCGAATTCTTTATCGCCGAGACTTGGAAAAACGACGGGGAATTACAAAAGCACGGCGAAACCGCCCATCTTAAACAACATCTGAATGAGATCAAAGATATGGGAGACCCTTCCTATAAAGGTAGTTTCCGGAAGATTTATGTCTGCCCGAGTGTAAATAACTAATCATTAAGAATTGAAGATTAAAAATCAAGCTTCACATAAGCGTTTATTTTCAATCTTCAATTCCCTATATTAATTACAAAAGATCTGACGCTAACTCAGATAATTCGCTTCGCTCGCCTTTTATCAAGTTGATATGGGCGAACAAGTCCTGTCCTTT
Source organism: Parabacteroides sp. AF19-14 (assembly GCF_003635485.1). NCBI lineage: Bacteria > Pseudomonadati > Bacteroidota > Bacteroidia > Bacteroidales > Tannerellaceae > Parabacteroides > Parabacteroides sp. AF19-14. Next base: position 132,125 of record NZ_QTMJ01000004.1, read on the forward strand.
CATCTTGTCGATCATATAGGCCAAGCCATTACTTTGGGCGTCTAGATACGGGGAGTCAATCTGTTGGATATCTCCCGTGAAGACCATCTTCGTTCCCTCTCCCGCACGGGTGATAATCGTCTTGATCTCATGCGGCGTGAGGTTCTGGGCCTCATCGATGATACAATAAGTCTCGGACAAGCTACGACCCCGGATAAAGGCCAACGCCTCGATCACCAACTGATTGTTCTTCTGCATATCGTCGATCTTACGGACATCGGGATTACCCGGGGCAAACTGAGTCTTGATCACGTTCAGGTTATCGAATAGAGGTTGCATATAAGGAGCGACCTTTTGCTTCTCGTCACCCGGAAGGAAACCGAGATCCTTATTCGCCAAAGCGACGATCGGACGGGCCAAAAGTATCTGTTTATACGTGCCGGCTTGTTTCAAGGCAGAGGCCAACGCCAACAACGTCTTTCCGGTACCGGCCTTTCCGGTCAGCCCCACCAGCTTGATATTCGGATCGTTCAACACCTCGAAAGCGAAACTCTGCTCGGCATTACGGGGCTGGATACCAAAGTTCGTGCCTTTATCCACCTTCTTGATCTTATCCGTAAACGGATTGTAGCGAGCCAATACACTATTACGTACGCTTTTCAAGATAAAGCATTCGTTCGGGTCGAGCTTAGACTTGATATCCAACGAATCTGCGTCCACGCCTTCCGGAGAGCTGTAGATCTTGTCGATCAAATCGGGGTCTATATTCTCATAGGTCTCTTGCGCACGCTCGAAAATATCTACATTCACGACCTTATCCGTGATATAATCCTCAACGGGAATACCCAAAGAACGAGCCTTCATACGAAGGTTCACATCCTTGCTGACCAAGGTTGTCTTGATCTTCGGATTCTTCTCGGCGATCGTCAACGCACAAGACAAGATACGGTGATCTGGCGTTTTATCCGGAAAAGAATGCGCTATTTTCTCCTGGTACTTATCACCGGTCACGATATAGAGTGTACCTTTTCCCGGTCCTAGTGAGGCGCCTTTCAAGAACAGGTCATTACTGGTCAATAAGTCTAGCTCCCGAACAAACTCACGGGCATTATAATTGATCTGCTCACTCCCCTTCTTGAACTTGTCCAACTCTTCTAATACCACGATGGGTAGATAGATATCATTTTCCTGAAAGTTCTCGATGCACTTATAGTCATGTAATATGACATTCGTGTCCAACACAAAATTCTTCTTTGCTCCCATGGCCTTTCGATTTAATGATTATTGCTTCTAATATAAGAACAATTCTGACACGTTGATAGTTCAGGCCTGCTAAAATTAGTTACACACACCAATAATTTCGTCATATTGACCAATTCAAGGAAAAATATGTATCTTTACGAGGATTAAAAAATAGAGGAGGGTAACGTCATGTTCACAAATTTCAATTTCCAACAAATACTTAGCGCATTCATCGTATTATTCGCTGTTATCGATATAATCGGAGCTATTCCCATCATCATAGACCTAAAGGATAAAGGCAAGGATGTCAATGCGTTGAAGGCAACCCTAATCTCCTTTCTATTGTTATTAGGGTTCTTCTACGCCGGGGATATATTACTCAGGCTTTTCCATGTGGACATCGAGTCGTTTGCCGTGGCCGGCGCTTTTGTGATCTTCCTCCTATCTTTGGAGATGATTCTCGACATAGAGATTTTCAAGAACCAAGGGCCGATCAAGGAAGCTACGTTGGTGCCGCTGGTATTCCCGTTGCTAGCCGGAGCGGGATCGTTCACCACTTTGTTGTCGCTCCGTGCGGAATATGCCAGCGTGAATATTATCGTAGCCTTGGTACTGAATATGCTATGGGTCTACTTTGTTGTCCGCATGACACGCAAGGTAGAGAAAGTCTTGGGGAAAGGTGGCATATACCTGATCCGTAAATTCTTCGGTATCATCCTGCTGGCGATCTCCGTCAAGCTATTCATGAGCAATATCACCCTGCTAATGGAACAGATAGAAGCGAGTACGAAAGCAATATAGGATTTCCTTTAGAAGAGCATCCAGTTTCATCCTATTGAAACAAAGAGTTCATTAGGATGAAACTACAAGGCATCTATTATTTTCCGAAACGGGATGTGTCTATCGAATCATGTTCCCTCTCCTTGTAACCACCAAACTTCCAGACAAAAGATAATTTCAGACATCTCTCATCATTCAATTTCCTCATCCGGCTCCATTGATTGCCTTGGTTTATCTTGATGGTACGTGGAATGCTGCTGGCGAAAATATCGTCTCCTTTAAGTGTCAAGCTGGCACGGTCATTCAAGAAAGTCCATTTTAATCCAGCGGATATCTCATACATGGAACCCAAGTCGTATATACCTTGGATGGCACCGGGAGTCACGTATTGGCCGTCTATCGTCATTTTTAAATTCGGTTTATCACAGAGGTTAAATGTGTTACTCATATGCGCTAACCCGAGATAAGCCTCACGGTTATATGAGATGCCGTGGAAGTTATCATTCTTCTCTTGCATCCTCCAACCTCGCAGTGTGATGCGGCTATTCCAAAAACGGCCCACATTAAAAGGAATGATCACCGCCAATCCCGCTTCCAGACTATAATCCATATTCTCGAAACGAAAAACGGTCTTCAGTTCCGTATCGCTTTGATAAGGAAGTTGGGCGAAATAATCCGGCGTGTATTCACAGAACGCTACCAGCATATACTTTTGGCGGAAGATATAGACCATCTGCCCCTCATACGTGCGATAAGGTTTCAACAAGGGATTTCCCGCCACCTCCGAGTAAGAGTTTAGAGGCGTTACTTGCGGGGAGACTTGCCAATAGCCGGGATAGGTCTTATCGCTACTTATATCGAACTGTAAAATATGTCGGGGAGAAAACGTATAGCTCAGGGATACGGTGGGAAACAACGCCCCCTCATTCCATAGGTTCATATTTTCCCGGCTAGAGGCGTAGTCAGACTTAAAATACTCCCCTTTCAGCCCGACCGTAGCAGAGAAACGCTCTCCGAAGCTTTTCGATACCTCGGCGAAAATATCAGCGATGTATTCCTTTTGTGTATTATCCTCCAACGCTTCCTCGTCCATCTCATAGCCAGCACCTTGATCATATAAATACTCCGAATAGTTTTTCGACGAAGCGTAACCTCCATGCACGCCGTAATTCAATCCCCACCCGGAAGCGAAACTATGTGTCTTATTTAGGAATACGGACCAGCGGGATACATCCTGTCTCGTATTATTTATCATATCAGTCCGGGAACCATTCGTATTCGTATTCGTATCCTGGTAATCAAGTACCGAGGGCGAATGATAACGGGTGAAATCCGCTCCTGCCGATATCCCGGCATGTCCGTCATACTGTAAACGTATATTATGAATAGCGGAGTGCCCGTCATCACGGACCAAGCTCGTACTCTCACTTTTATTTTCCGGCTTCGACAGATCCAGATATGAGGTAAAGGCATCACGGTCCGATAAGACTTTATCTCCCTTCAGATAATATGCCAAAGAGAGTTTATCCTCATTCGCAAACGTATAATCCATTCCCAGACGAACCGTTCCTCTATTTACATGGACAAGGGCCCGATTATGTTGGCTTATTTCCGTCATACCACTATTTAATGTATGGCGGGCCAACATATCCTCCCCCATCACATCCCGTCTCTTATTACCATTCAACAGGAAATCTATGCTAAAGCCCTTATTCGTATAAAGTAAATTCACATGCGCATCTCCCCCCGCATGGCGATATTGGGTGTAATCCACACCCGTTTCACCTTGCCAAGAAGGAGTCTCGGACTCATTCTTACTCAATACGACATTGAGTAACGCCCCCTTGACATTATATTTAGCTGGAGCGTTATACATCACCTCAGCCTTTTCGACCCTTGAGGCCGGCATAGTTTTCAGTAACTGGATTAATTGATCTGCCGACATTGTCGTCAACTGCCCATTCAAGATTATATTCAAACGACTGGCCCCTACCAGCTCCAGATTATCATTCCGCTCGATAAGCCCCGGTAAGTCCTTGATGATCTCAAAAGCGTTCGTGGCAGTCTTATCCTTCATCAGTTGAGGGACATCATACGTCAGCTTGCCTCCCTCCAGTTTCACTTGCGGGCGTTCTCCCTTTACGGTAATCTCGGCCAACTGATAATCTTTCTCCTCCAGCACCACCGTACCTACGTTGGCGGTAATTATCTCTTTCTCTACCATATTATATAAGATGTGTTGGAAAATAAGTCGATACGACTGGTCTAGCGGATGATTCAATCGAAAATCCCCAAGCGTATCGGTAACCACGGCATCCACATATACAGAGTCGAGGGTCTGTAAAATCACCGCCACTCCATCTACCGGCTGTTCCTTGCCATCCATCACCTTCCCGGAAATACCTTGTGCCATAATCTCACCGAGACTCATCAGCAAGCATAAAATCATGTAGTAAATAGTACGTTTCATATCGGTTTGTTTTTATCATTTTTCGTTCATACAAAAGAAACGTATTCTTAAAAGAAACTATGTTACCACTCACTTACGAAGTCTTACCTTGTCTTATCAGGAATGTTATTTAGTCTTATCGCCATTTATCAAACCCAACAAAGAGGAACAAGGTAATCTAGAAAACACCTTCGGAAAAGTAGTATGAGTGGTATCCTTTATGCTAAATCTCACCTAAGGGAATTGCAGGAAAAAGGTTTCAAGGCCGCCGTACTCTTTGACGCGAAAACGTAAACTGAACATTAAGAGGTTCTAACTGTTGATATATCAATCAAATATTTGAAGATAACCTATTAAAAGTTGAAAATCATGTGTACAAGAGTAGTTTATTCGGGAACAAACGGGATGGTAGCGACTGGTCGCACAAGACTTTAAGCCGGCGCAACCGTTCAAGTTTATGGGTGTAAAGGATCTTATTTAGTCTTGGCTAACTATTTTTTTGGATAATATGTTCCATATTTCCTTTTACAACATTTGAGTTTCAATTAATATTTATATTTGACGTCAAAAATCTTACAATATGGATAAACAGTTCCTCTGCCTTGATTCACCTACGGACTTTATGGTTGGTAAATACATATCCGCCGATGAACTCAAGGAGTTTATAAATATTCCTTGTAAGATAAAAGCCGGGGTCTTTATCCTTTGCATGGAAGGGCAAATACGCTCAACTATCAATATGTCAGAATTGACCACTTCGAAACTCAATGTTGTAACGCTATTGCCCAATAGTCGCATACAAATACATGAGATATCCCCCGACATCTTGATCTATTTCATAGCGTTCTCTTTCGATTTTATGTGTTACACCAATTTTATCAAGAGCACGATGGGTTATCTACTGATGATTTACAGGTATCCGATTATAAAAATATCCCAAAACAGGGCCAACCTGATCACGAACTTCTACGAGCTTCTCTATCAATATGCCGTATATCCCGATATCTTGAACAATAAAGAGATGATAAAGGCCATTTTCATGATGTGTAGTCAAGGTATCATAGAAATATACAGTAAAAATTACCCATTAGAGAAACAGGAACTTACACGTCCGTTACAAATCTATCAAGAGTTCCTAAATATGGTATTGAGATACTATACGAAAGAGCACAACGTATCGTTTTATGCCGAGAAGTTGGGCCTCACGTTCTCTTATTTCTCGACATCCATCAAAAAAGCGATCGGAGAGACTCCTCAAGAGATCCTCACGCAAACAATAATCATAGACGCTAAGGCTCAGTTGAAAGGGACCAACCGAGAAATCAAGAACATAGCGATGGACCTCGGCTTTAATAATCTATCGTTCTTTAATAAGTTCTTCCGTCGAAATGTAGGCATGACTCCACAAGAATACAGGGGTAAATCGTATACCTATTCTTGTTACCAGAAAACATCCGACTAGCTGAAAGCAAAAACGGAACATATTATCAAAAAGAAGAATTTCAAGGGTACCTTTTATAATTTTTACTTTTGTAGGATAATATAAAAAGACATACGATGGAAGGGCGAGAGACGGATCTAGAATACAACTTATTGATGGGGCTTACGGGAGCTAGCGTTAGCAAACATTTATTGGATGAGCATTTTACACTTTTATGGGCAAATGACTTCTATTACGATATGATAGGTTACCCCAAAGAAGAATATGAAGCTCTTTTCCACAATAAACCCGATTTGTATTTTAAAGGTTATGATGAAGCTTGGAATATATTATCCAAGAATGTTTACGAGACGATAGCTAATAAAGCCAGCGGTTACGAAACCGTTATCCAGATGCCAACGAGAAAAGGAAAAAGATGGACTAAAATCACCTCAACGTTTACCGACCAACTACAAGACGGCATCCCTATCTCCTATACGGTAATGACCGATGTAGAGGACGTAATGCGAAGGCGGATCGAGCAAACGATCACTTATGATAATATCCCCGGCTTCATATCCAAGCATAAAGTACATAAAGACGGCAGTTTTACATTGCTGGAGGCAAATGATAAATATATGGACTTCTCTGGTATCGATAAAAATTCTTTTTTATCTTTCAGTCCTTTCTCCCGTTTAGATGAAACAAGTCGTAATACGATGAACGCACATATCCCCTGTATGCTAAAAGGGGAACCTGTACATTTCGTTATCCAGTCGAAAGACAAAAACGGCAACGGCGCTTGGCTACAGTTGAACGGGGAATGTATCGGCTGGGAAGGCGACGAGCCTATCTATCTTATCGTTTACATCAATATCACCGACATTACCGAACAGAGGGAGTTGCAAAAGAAACTGGAGAAACAGTCAAAGCAACTTAAAGAAGCACTAAAGTCGGCGGAACAAGCCAACCAAGCCAAATCTGATTTTCTCGCCCGCATGAGTCACGATATCCGTACACCCATGAACGCCATCATGGGAATGGCGACTATAGCCAAAGCCCATGTAGATGAACATGAAAGAATACTAGATTGTATGGAAAAAATCAATGGAGCCTCTAAATTATTATTGAGTCTGATTAATGAGGTTCTCGATATGTCCAAGATCGAAAGTGGCAGGTTAATTCTTTCGGAGGATGAGTTCAATGTGGGTGAGCTCTTGCAAGACTTGGTCGTTATGATGCAACCAGAGATCAAAAACAAACAACAAACTTTAAATATACACGTCAAGAACCTTAGGCATGAGAATGTAAAAGGCGATACGCAGCGTATCAAACAGGTATTGATGAATATCCTCTCGAACGCAATTAAGTATACGCCGGAGAATGGGCGAATCACGATAGAAATCTACGAGAAGGACCCTCATAATGGCATCGGAAATTATCAATTCGTGTTTGAGGATAACGGAAGAGGTATGAAACCGGAGTTTCTGGATAAGATTTTCGAGCCTTTCGAGCGTGCGAGCGATGATGAGATCAAGAGGATACAAGGCACTGGCCTCGGGATGTCGATCAGCCATAAGATCATTCAGATGATGGGAGGAGATATCAAGGTGGAGAGTGAATATGGCAAAGGTTCCCGCTTCACCATCGACATGCCATTGGTTTGCCGGGATCAGAAGCCCGATGATAAGATAGAGGTAGAAGGTTTAGAGGTTCTTGTGGTAGATGATGATAAGATCGCTTGTCTAAACACGTCTAGCTGTTTGCAAGAGATCGGGATAAACAGTGAATGCGTATACTCAGGTAGCGAAGCTATAGAAAAAGTACGACAGCATCATTTAGCGGAGAAAGAGTATTTCGCCGTGATCATTGACTTGAAGATGCCTCAAATGAACGGCATTGAAACAACCCGGCAAATCAGACGTTTCGTGGGAGCGGACGTACCGATCATCATTCTCTCCGCATACGATCTTGAGGAATATGAGGCAGAGGCTAAGGAGGTTAAGGCCAATGGATTCATCACCAAGCCTCTCTATAAGTCCAAGCTACTCCAAGTATTGAGATCTTTCCTTGACGAAGGAGACCAGCCGGAACCGATCCGCCCATTCAAGTTATCAAACGTCGATTATTCCGGCAAGCGCATCTTGCTGGTGGAGGATAACGAGTTAAATCGTGAGATCGCCGTAGAGATCATCGGCAGCACCGGTATCACTATCGATACGGCGATAAATGGGCTCGACGCCGTACATAAAGTCGCCCAATCGGAAGAAGGATTTTACCAGATAATACTGATGGATATCCAGATGCCTATCATGGACGGTTATGAGGCGACCCGGCAGATTCGTTCCCTCCAACGAAGGGATATCGCACATATGCCAATTATAGCCATGACCGCCAACGCTTTTTCCGAAGACGTGACAAACGCTATCAAAGCGGGCATGAATTATCATTTGGCTAAACCGATTGATATTGGGGCGTTGATGGGCATCCTTAGTAAATATTTACAAGCGCCCGCATAAAGTTTATCTTGCGTATTAAAAGTTCATGTAATAAAATTGTCTATTTTTAGCGATCAATTCGATTATAAGCATAAAGAGACTTCATGAACATCAGACTTCGTTTTAAGTTAATCGCTTTGTTGATCGTCCTATCGCTGGCCGGGCTTTTGGTTTTCCAAGGATACTGGCTGAAAGGTTTATATGATACATTATATAAACAGATGGAGATCAATATAGAGGAAGCGATGAAGATCGCCGACTATAAGGAGTTGTTCCTGCGCATCCGATCTATCAAAAAAGAACAGGGAGCGCTGGGACCTCAAACCCAAGATGTGTACTTCAGCTCAGAGCTAGATCCGTCTAATAAGCAGAAGATGGACGCAAAAGCTTCGATCCTTCCGCAGAAAGAAGATCCTGACCTTAACCGGGAAGATATCTTCAAGACGGCAAATCCCGACTCACACATGAAACTACATATCGATTACGGGGATGAGGAGGACTTTAGCTCGATAGACTCTACCCTAACGGATTACCTATATGTAATCGGCGAGGTGGAGGACATGGTGCAGCAAGCGATGCACGCGAATATAGATTCTATAAAACCAATTGATTTCAAGACCTACAACAAATTATTAACCTCGGAGCTGGAGGCAAGAAACATCGTAACGGAACATGAGCTGGTAACGATTTATAAACCAAACAACGGGGACGAGAAGGGTTGGATGCATCTGGACAAGCCGGAACGATTCACTACGTGGAAAAACCCCGTGCATTTCGATTACCCGCTCCATAACGAGAGCACGTTACAATATCGCCTGTTCCTCAAATCGCCGGCCAGCGTGATACTCACCCAGATGAAAGGCATCCTGATCTCCTCCTTCCTATTACTTTTGCTGATCATTTGCGCTTTCATATACTTACTCCGCACCATCTTAAAGCAAAAGACCGTGGAAGAATTGAAGACCGATTTCACCAACAATATGACGCATGAGCTGAAAACCCCGATCAGCGTCAGCTATGCCGCCGTAGACGCATTATTGAACTTTAGCGATCCCGTCAACGAGAAACAGAAGAAATACCTGACGATCGTTAAAGACCAACTTATCCATCTTACCGGATTGGTGGAACAAATCTTGACACTCGCCGTAGAGAACCGCAGTACCTTCCGCTTGCGCCCCGAAACCATCTCATTAAACGAGTTGGTGAACTCCCTCATCGAGCAATACAAACTGAAAGCGAGCAAACCCGTGGAGTTTACTTGCTCCATCCCCGAGGATATAGAATTGGTGGCCGATCGTACCCACCTATATAATATGTTGAGCAACCTTATCGATAACGCGATCAAATACGCCGACAAGGAACCTTGCCGCATCGAAGCGACAGCCCGGCAAGACAATCACGAAACGACAATCTCCATAACCGATAACGGCCCGGGTATCAGCGAAGCCAACCAGCGGCAGATATTCGACAAGTTCTTCCGGGTTCCCAGCGGGAATATCCACAACGTGAAAGGTTATGGCCTAGGATTATATTACGTAAAAGACATGATGGGTAAACATGGAGGAACAGCCCGTGTGGAAAGCGTCCCCGGCAAAGGCTCCACCTTTACCCTGCATTTTAAATAATAATCCGAAAATCAAGTATCAAATATGGAAAAGATAAAAGTACTACTAGTAGAAGACGAGCCTACATTGGCCATGATCATCAAGGATACGCTGGATGGGAACGAGTTCGATATCACCCTAGCGGCGAATGGCGAGGAGGGCCTCTCCCGTTATGCGGAGATCAACCCGGACATTATCGTAGCGGATATCATGATGCCCAAGATGGATGGTTTCACGATGGTCAAATTGATCCGTAAGACGGATACGCACACCCCTGTCCTATTCCTATCGGCCCGTTCCGCAGCCAACGACGTGGTAGAGGGCTTCGAGACAGGCGGCAACGATTACCTGAAAAAGCCTTTCGGCATGGCGGAATTGATCGTGCGCATCAAGGCGTTACTGCATAAGGTGTCCGTCCAAAGACCGGAAGCCACCTCTTTCCGTATCGGGCTTTATACGTTCGATTCCATCACGCAGACATTGGTCTACCGGGGAGAGAAACAACTCCTCAGCAACCGGGAATCCGAGATATTGAAGCGCCTTTGCGACAATAAGGACCAAGTATTACCGATGAAAGAGATCTTGATAGACCTTTGGGGAGATGATTCTTTCTTCAACGCACGCAGCCTGCATGTCTTTATCACCAAGCTACGTCATAAGTTATCGAAAGACGAGTCTATCAAGATTTTGAATATCCGGGGAATCGGATATAAGCTGATCATCGATTGAATTGCTTCAATGCCTGTGCCATCTGGTCCGGGCATGAAGTTCCCCTTCCATGACAATCGATGCCAGACAAACGGCCGATAGCGTCTTCGATGCGCATACCTTTCAATAAGGCGCACATGCCTTGCCCGTTACCGTGGCAACCTCCTACAATCTGCACATTCTCGATCACGTCCTCCTTCGCGTCGATCACCATCAACTTAGAACAAACGCCTCCTTGAGGCGTATAGGTTATACGTCGTGTTTCCATTTTCTTTTTCTCTCCTTTTTATAAACGAGTCGCAAAGGTATAAATAAATTTAACTACATTTGTAGCATCTAATTTACAAAAACATGACATACGAGGAAACGCTACACTATCTATATACCAGCATCCCGGTCTTCCAACACAGCGGAGCTTCCGCTTACAAACCCGGTCTTGGTACAAGTATCGCCCTAGATGATTATCTGGGAAATCCGCATAAAGCCTATAAGACCATCCATGTAGCCGGGACAAACGGCAAAGGCTCGGTCAGTCATCTATTGGCGGCCATTCTCCGGCAATCCGGTTTCAAGGTCGGGCTTTATACCTCTCCCCACTTAGTGGACTTCCGGGAGCGCATCCGGGTGAACGGGAAAAAGATCTCCCAAGATTACGTGGTCGATTTCGTCAAACGCCATCGTTCTTTCTTCGAGCCTCTCCATCCTTCTTTCTTCGAGCTGACGTCCAGTATGGCTTTTGAGTATTTCCGCGACCAGCAGGTAGATTACGCGGTTATCGAGGTCGGGCTTGGCGGTCGTTTGGACAGTACGAACATTATCACTCCGATCTTGAGTATTATCACGAATATCAGTCTGGATCATACGCAATTCTTGGGAGATACGGAGGAGAAGATAGCGGCGGAGAAAGCCGGCATTATCAAGAAAGGCGTACCCGTCCTTCTGGGGGAGGCAGAGAAACGCTCCGTTTTCGACCTCTTCCAGAACGAGGCGAGAAAGGCAGGAGCACCCTTCCACTACGCCTTGAGCATGGGAATGCTGGAGGGGACCGGAGGGTTGTCGATGGTACACTGGAAGTTCCCCTCCGTAGAATACGGCGAGGTGATCGGCGAGCTTGCCGGAGAGGTACAACAAGCCAACGCCATCACGGTGTTCTCCGCCCTGCACCTGCTCCGCGAGAAGTGCGGCGTTGACATCCTGCCCGAGGCCGTCCATGAAGGGTTCGGGCACGTGACCCAACTGACGGGTTTGATGGGCCGCTGGCAAACCTTGCGGACAAAACCGACCGTCATTTGCGACACCGGGCACAACGTGGGTGGATGGAAACACATAGCGGAACACCTGAATGCCATGAGAAGCCGTTTCCGCGAAATTTATATGATCGTCGGTATGGTGAACGACAAGGATATCGACGGCGTATTATCCTTGATGCCACCAGATGCTTCTTATTTCTTCACGCAAGCCTCCGTGGAGAGAGCGATGCCCGTAAAGGATTTCGCCATGAAAGCCATGCGGAAGGGACTGCCCGGAGTCCTTTGCGAAACGGTGGAAGAGGCGGTCGAGAAAGCGTTAAAAAGTGCCGACAAGGATGACTTGATCTTTATCGGCGGAAGCACCTTTATCGTAGCGGACGCTCTCCCCTTGTTCATGAAAGAAGACGTATACAAATAATATAACTCTATAAAACAAATATCATGATAGAAAAAATTCATCAGAAACTAAGCGACTCGAAAGTCGCACGCTGGAGTGTACTCGCTTTGGCGGCATTCACGATGCTTTGCGGATACTTCCTTACGGATGTAATGGCTCCGCTTAAACCGATGTTGGAAGAACAGCTAAGCTGGACGAGTACGGAATATGGTTGGTTCACCAGCGCTTACGGTTGGTTCAACGTATTTCTTTTCATGTTGATTATTGGTGGTATCGTTCTGGATAAGATGGGTGTCCGTTTCACGGGTGTCGCTTCCTGTATCTTGATGATTATCGGTTGTTCCATTAAATATTACGCCATCTCGGACGCGTTTACGATGGAAGGAGAGCTTTTCGGATGGAAAGCGCAAGTGATGGTGGCCGCCCTCGGATACGCGATCTTCGGTGTCGGCGTGGAGACCGCCGGTATCACGGTATCTAAGATTATCGTACGGTGGTTCAAGGGAAAAGAGATGGCGTTGGCTATGGGCTTGGAGATGGCTACGGCTCGTTTGGGTACGGCCTTGGCTTTATCTATCACGGTTCCCGCCGCCAAGTACTTCGGTAGTATCTCCGCTCCTATCTTGCTTTGTCTTTGTATGTTGTGTATCGGTTTGATCGCCTTCCTCGTATTTTGCGTGATGGATCGCAAGCTGGACGCTTCGATGGACGCTATCGAGCAAGCCGAGGAGGAAGAGCCTTTCCGTTTGAAAGATATCTTATTGATCGTTACCAATAAGGGTTTCTGGTTGATCGCTCTGCTTTGCGTATTATTCTATTCGGCCGTATTCCCCTTCTTGAAATACGCTACGGACTTGATGGTCAATAAATATAACGTAGATCCGGAGTTGGCGGGAAACATCCCGGCTATCTTACCTTTCGGCACGATTCTTCTGACTCCGTTCTTCGGTAACTTATACGACCGTAAAGGTAAAGGGGCGACGATCATGATCTATGGTGCCTTGATGTTGATCGGCGTGCATTTATTATTCACACTTCCGATCTTGAATCAGTGGTGGTTCGCGACAATCGTGATGATCGTATTGGGTATCGCTTTCTCCTTGGTTCCATCGGCGATGTGGCCATCTGTTCCGAAGATTATCCCGGAGAAGCAATTAGGCACGGCTTATGCCTTGATTTTCTGGGTACAGAATATCGGTCTGAGTATGGTTCCCTTATTAATCGGCTGGATATTGGATACGTATTGCAAAATAGACAATGGTACGGGCAAACCGGCTTACGACTATACGATACCGATGGCAGTCTTCACCTGCTTCGGTGTACTCGCCCTCTTCATCGCCTTGATGTTGAAACGTGAGGACCGGATCAAAGGCTACGGCCTTGAATTGCCAAACATCCAAAAGGACGCCGATAAAGCCGAGGCCGAGATAATCGCTAAAGAGATGATCGCGGAGCCTTAATAAAGCTCATAACCCTAAATAAATGGAAGGCGCGGTAAATCAAGTTTACAGCGCCTTTCTTTTTGAAGACTGAAAACCATCGTCATTGGAACACACAAAAAGTTCGTTTGAAAAAGAGGAGTAGCGAAACAACTACAAATTGTAGCCAGTTGGAAAGACTAATAAGATAGGGACCGTAAGCTAAAACACTATAATCTTGACATTATGATCAAAATAACAGAATAACGATGTCAAGACCTTTTTACGAATAGAGGAAATGAGGGAGAAGCCTATGATGAAATCATACGTTTTCCCTCATTTCTTTACATAAACACCCCTGTTTAGACCCAAAAGTAATAGAGTTAGGTAACACAAAAGGCAGTATTAGGCAACACGACCGTATGTGTTAGGTAACGCGACCGTATGTATTAGGCAATACATAAGGAAGAAACAGCCCTCACGTCCTATAGAATCGGAAGACGCACCCGTATAAAAGGCTATTTTCATCTAAGAATATGAGATAAGATGAATTAATCTCGCTAGAATGAAAGAGCCTATTTCCATAAAGAGCTACAAGACAATCAGATGCCATTATTTTATGCCGTTTTCGGAAGCAAGGCGTACCTTAGTCCGGAAAAAACGCTTCTCCGGGAGTTCAGATTACAGAATGTCAAAACGTCAAACCTACTCTTTTACGCGTGATGCCCATCGTGGGCCCCTTATTAAAGCCGTATATAGTTCACCCGATAAAACAGAACGTTTATAAGGATATCTTCTTATCTTCGCGTATCATATAAAACAAACATTAAATACTATGATCTGTTTCCCGAACGCAAAGATAAACCTAGGTCTGAACGTGGTAAGCAAACGTCCGGACGGTTATCATAATATAGAGACCATCTTCTATCCGATCCCCGTGAAGGATGCCCTCGAGATCGTTGCCTCGGATCAGCCCAGTTTCACGCAAACCGGAATCCCGGTAGACGCTCCCCAAGAGAAGAACCTCGTCATAAAAGCGCTGAACGCCCTAAAGACGAGATACGAGATTCCCCCGCTAGAGATCCATTTGTTGAAAGCGATACCTTTTGGCGCCGGGCTTGGAGGAGGTTCCGCCGATGCCGCTTTTATGTTGAAGCTGGTCAATGATTTCTGCGGTTTGGATATTCACCCGGATGAGTTGGAGGCGATAGCGTCCACCATCGGAGCCGATTGCCCGTTCTTTATCCGTAACACGCCGGTATTCGCGACCGGCACGGGAAACCAATTCGAGCCCGTGGACTTGTCCTTGAAGGATTATTATCTATGCTTGGTAAAACCGGATGTAGCCGTCTCCACTCCCGAAGCCTATTCGATGGTAACACCCGCCGCGCCCGAGACCTCCTTGAAAGAGATCATCCGGCTACCGGTATCCGAATGGAAAGAGCGGATGGTGAACGATTTCGAGCGAAGCGTATTCCCGAAGCATCCCGTGATCGAGCGGATCAAGGATACCTTATACGAGGGAAGCGCCTTATATGCCGCCATGTCCGGCTCCGGATCGTCCGTGTTCGGTTTGTTCGAAAAACCAACCCATTTCAAGGAACAATCCCTGTTCAGCGATTGTTTTCTATGGGAAGGACAATTATCATGAATCAAATAGAGATCTTTTTTGATACGATGGCGGAACGCTGGGATGCTGTCTGCGTACATGATCCGGGAAAGATCCGGACGATATTGGATCGTACCAACCTGCGGCAGAACGCCCGCATCCTCGATGTCGGTTGCGGCACGGGGATATTGGAAAGTTACCTGCTGCCGTACGAACCCCGCCAAATCGTAGCTATCGATATAGCGGGCCAAATGATCGAGAAAGCACGCATGAAATATCCGGATCATCCGCTCATCGAGTTCCTCCAAGAGGACGCTATGAGCTACGAGGGGAAAGGATTCGACTATATTATCCTATATAGCGCTTACCCGCATTTCATGCGGCCGGAACGGTTGATCGAGCATATGAGCGACTTGCTCGTGCCCGGCGGTAAATTGGTTATCTGCCACAGCGAGAGCAAGGAAAAGATCAATACGCACCACCATCGGCACGCCGATCGATTATCGCTGCCCTTGCCCCCGGCCCGAGAGGTGGCGGCATTGATGGAGCCTTATCTTCTTCCGCTCGTCGTAGAGGATACCGAACAGCTTTACATCGTTTGCGGAAAACGTTTATCCTAAACTAATTATATATGAACAGAAAAACTAACTTAATTCCGGCATTGCTTCTTTCCGCCCTTTCGCTTTACGCCATGGAAGACGTGAAAGTAACGCAATTCCAGCACGCAGGCCCGTTCACGGTCAACAAGCCGATCCTAGCGGACAGCCTCAACGTAAACGGCAAGCCTTTCGAGGCGAAGAATCTATTAAAAGCGACCTTACCGTTCGAGCAAACGCTTGCGAACGCCACGGTACTCGACGCCGACACGGCAGGCGCGATCACCTTCGCCGCCCCGCAAAAGGGATATGCCCTGCATCTATTTTCTTTCTTCTTGAACAGCGACCGGTACGTAAAAGGCACGCTCGATATATCGGGTCCCGGGGCGTTCGAAGTATTCGTCAATGATAAACCGGTCGGAGCCTCTTCCGAGTTGGTGATGGAACCCCGCCGCTATCAAGTAGTCGTTAAATACCTGACAGCGGAAACAGACACTTGTCCTCCCAGCCTAAAGGCTACCTTCAAGAGCGAGGCGGAAGCGAAAGTCGTAGCTTCCTTGAACCCGGAGAAACGCTACACCCTTCTGAATATCCTAGAAGGAAAGGATTTCCAAGGCGTAAGTGTCTCCCCGAACGGGAAGTATGCCTTGGTAAAATACGTCAATCGATTCCCGGAGGGCAAGAGCGAATCGTACGGGCAATTGATGGATGCCGCTACGGGACGGGTCTTATTGCAAGACGGAAGTTTCTTGACAACCGCCAAATGGATGCCTAAAAGCAATCGATTGTATTACACCCGCACCGGTCTGGACGGTACGGAGTTGGTAACCGTAGATCCGGCGACCTACCAACAAACGGTATTAGTCCCGAACCTTCCGAAAGGGCGGTTCGTATTCACCCCCGATGAGTCCACGCTTCTCTATACCGTAGAAGAGGAAGGTCCCAAGGAAGGGACGGAATTGATCCGTGTATTAGAGCCGGCAGACCGTATCCCGGATTTCCGTGACCGCTCCTTTATCTGGCGGTATGACTTAAAAACAGGTTTGTACGAGCAACTTACTTTCGGGCATACGGACACTTATATCAATGATATCAGCGCTGATAGCCGCTATCTATTGTTCAGCACCAGCGACCGGGTGTACACCTCCTTACCGCACTCCCGCAACTCCCTTTATAAATTGGATTTGCAGACCATGGCGATCGATACGATCTGGGAGAAAGCCCCGTACGTAAACCAAGCCGCCTTCTCGCCCGACGGTAAACAGTTATTGGTAGCTGGGGCAGGCGACGCTTTCGACGGGATCGGACAAAATATCAAGCAAGGACAGATCTCCAACTCGTACGACGGGCAGTTATTCCTATACGATCTGGCAAGCCGTAAAGCCTCCCCTCTCACCAAGGACTTCAATCCGAACGTGATCGATGCCGTATGGAACCGCTTCAACGGGCAAATCTATATCCTCTGTGAGGATGAGGATTACCAACGGATCTATACGTGCGACCCGGCAAACGGGAAGATCAAGCAAGTAGCCGCCTCCGAGGATATTATCATGTCGTATGCGTTGGCCGACAACGCTCCGGTTCTCTTCTATTACGGACAGAGCGCGTCCAACGCCAACCGCCTTTACGCTTACGACCTGAAAGGTGGAAAGAACCGCTTGGTGTATGATCTCTCGCAAGATAAATTAAAAGATATCGCCTTAGGCGAGGTACACGACTGGAACTTCAAGTCGGATGACGGTACGACGATCCAAGGTCGTTATTACCTGCCGCCTCATTTCGATCCGAATAAGAAATATCCGATGATCGTTTATTACTATGGCGGTACTTCCCCGACGAACCGTGCGCTGGAGATGCGTTATTCCATGCATATGTACGCCGCTCTCGAATACGTGGTCTACACCTTGAATCCGAGTGGAACAACGGGCTTCGGACAGGAATTCGCCGCCCGCCATGTGAACGCATGGGGCCTGAAGACCGCCGATGAGATCATCCAAGGCACCAAGCTGTTCTGCAAGGAGCATTCGTTCGTGAACGAGAAGAAGATCGGTTGCATCGGTGCCAGCTACGGCGGATTCATGACACAATACCTACAAACCCGTACGGACATTTTCGCCGCCGCTATCAGCCATGCCGGTATTAGCGCATTGAGTAGCTATTGGGGAGAAGGTTATTGGGGATATGGCTATTGCTCCGTAGCGAATGCCGACACTTATCCTTGGAACGCCCCGGAGTTCTTTACCAAGCAAAGCCCGTTGTTCAACGCCGATAAGATCAAGACCCCGCTCCTGTTGCTTCACGGCAACGCCGATACGAACGTACCCATCGGGGAAAGTATCCAGATGTTCGCCGCCTTGAAGATCCTAGGGAAAACCGTGGAATTCGTGCAGGTGGATGGCGAGAATCATGGTATCGTAGGCTATCAGAAACGTATAGGCTGGCAAAATACCATCTACGCATGGTTCGCCAAATGGCTGAAAGACGAGCCGGAATGGTGGAAAGCCTTATATCCGGATCGTACTTTATAAGAATATTTATTTGAACGAAAGCGTCTGTGTCTCCCGCAAGGGAATCGCAGGCGCTTTATTCGTTTGCCCAACCCCGGCTGTCATCCGGATCAGCTCCGTTTACGAACGGTAATTTTGATACAAAGATCCGTAATATATATACATATACTTGAGATAAATCCGAATATCTTTGTGATGTCAAACAATAACGATATCCTCATGAAAACAAAAGTAATCGTACTCTTCCTGCTAGGCTTCATACCAGCCTTCGCACAAGATATCCCAACTTCTAAAACAGAACAAAATATGGACAGAATCGAACGCTGTAAAAAGAATTACACCGAGCTATTCGGAGGCGAGGCATTGACCGGACAAGGAACAGATCCGGAAATGATGGACATTCTCCAGAAATTCATCTTCGGGGAGGTATTCCGCACAGGAGATCTTGATAAAAAGACCCGGGAGCTTATCACTTGCACCATATTAGCCACGATGCAAACCTTGCCCCAACTGAACGCCCACGCCAAAGCGGCGCTAAACGTAGGCGTCACTCCCATCGAGCTACGGGAGGCAATATATCTATGTGTCCCGTTCATCGGTTTCCCGAAGACATTGAATGCCTTAAATACCATCAATGAAGTCTTTAAGCAACAAGGCATCGCTTTGCCTCTGGAGAGACAAGCTACCGTTACGGAAGAAGATCGCCACGAGAAAGGACAAGCCATACAAAGCCGGCTTTACGGCGAGGGAATCAAAGAGGCCATGAGGAACGTCCCGGGAAATATGGGTCCGGAAGTAGAGCGATTCCTCACCGAATTCTGCTTCGGAGATATCTATACTCGCAACGGGCTAGACCTCAAAACCCGGGAGTTACTGGCTTATTGCATACTAACGACCCTTGAAGCCGAAAGCCAACTACACTCGCATCTCGAAGGGAACTTACTGGCCGGCAATAGCAAGGAGACCTTAACGGCGGCGGTTATACAATGTCTTCCTTATATCGGCTTCCCTTCCGCTATCAAAGCGTTGAAGATCATTAAGGAATCCTCTCAGCCCGCCCCTGAGAAGAACTTAGTCCGCCTATCCAAGATCACGGTCGATCCCGCCCAGTTGGAGCGTTATAACGCCTTTCTGAAAGAAGAGATCGAGGCTTCCATGCGTCTAGAGCCGGGTGTTCTTACACTGTATGCCGTATCGGAGAAAGAACATCCGCATAAAGTAACCATCCTAGAGATTTACGCGGATCAAGACGCTTATAAAAGCCATATCCAAACGCCCCATTTCCAGAAATACAAACAAGGAACATTACAGATGGTGCAAGAGTTGGAACTGGTAGATAGCACGCCCCTGATCCCCGGACTAAAGATAAAATAAAACAAGAATCCCCGCTTTCCGGCACGAAGCCATCTAAGCGGGGATTCCATATATCCATGAAAATCTAAATTACTTGTTATTCGATCATTTGATATTCGGATTCAATTTATGCCATTCGGAAATAGCGGGAAGCACGCCCATAGCGATCACCTCGTCACGTAAAGCGCAAAGGTGCTTGTAGCTCTTCTCCAAGGCAGCCTCTTCTTCCGGTGTACCATGCACCTCTTTCAACGTTACGCCGTCTTTCGTAATCGAGGTCTCCCAAGCCATCATGATATGATCGAACTTACCGTTTGATACATAAGCGCCAGCCGGCCAACGGAACGGTTTACCACCCATTGCCGCAGCGATCATCTCGATAGATACATACGATGGGCTTTGGAAGGAAGAACGGCCACGCAAGGCGATAATGTTCGCGCCACCCTTCGTAACCTTTGTCTGTATCTCCGCCCATTGATCTTTCGTCAAGGCATCCGTACCGATAAGCTCAGTTAAAGGTTTACCATCCACTTTAGCGGTAGAGGCGAAAACAGCCATTTGCTCGCCATGGCCACCATACGTACGGCAATTCTCAACCTGATCCATAGAGATACCGAAATGTTTTGCCAACTCACTGCGTAAACGAGTAGAATCCAATGCGGCCAACGTCGTAACCTGAGAAGGTTTCAAGCCGGAATACAATAAGGTAATCAAACCGGTAATATCCGCCGGGTTAAAGATAACCACGATATGCTTTACGTCCGGGCAATAAGCCTTTACGTTCTTGCCGAACTCCTCGGCGATAGCGGCGTTTCCTTTTAGGAGATCCTCACGGGTCATACCTGCCTTTCTTGCGGCACCACCGGAGTTAACG
The DNA here is from genome assembly GCF_003635485.1 of Parabacteroides sp. AF19-14. NCBI lineage: Bacteria > Pseudomonadati > Bacteroidota > Bacteroidia > Bacteroidales > Tannerellaceae > Parabacteroides > Parabacteroides sp. AF19-14. The sequence goes on from NZ_QTMJ01000004.1 coordinate 152,809, forward strand.
ATATATTTAGCGCCAGTCAAAGCCTCCTTGATGTCTGAGGTAAAAGTGATGTTTACACCCTCGAAACCACAATGGAATAATTCCTCAGCAACTCCCTCCAAACCCGGTGCGTAAGGGTCGTACAAACAAATGTTGGAAGTTAGTCCCATCATAATAGCGGTCTGTGCCATATTAGAACCGATCATACCTGCTGCGCCGACAATCGTCAGCTTCTCGTCTGTGAGTGTTTTCATAAGAAACCTTGTTTTTAAATGTTTATTTTTCTTTTCGACACAAAGATACGAGATTGAGAACTCTTGTCCTAATCATAAAAACGAATCCCCCATAAATAAAAGTTATGAATAGCGTCTCTATGATTATTCCAAGATTATCACGTACCTTTGTATTATGAAAACATTTAAACTAGACAATTGGTTGCCCACAACGAAGAAAGAAGTCGAGGCACGGGGATGGGATTACCTCGACGTGATCCTTTTCTCAGGAGACGCCTATGTGGATCACCCCTCTTTCGGGGCGGCCGTGATCGGTCGTGTATTGGAAGCGGAAGGATTACGGGTAGCGATCGTACCGCAACCGGATTGGCGGGGAGATTACCGGGATTTCAAGAAGCTGGGCGTTCCCCGGCTTTTCTTCGGTGTATCCGCCGGTGCCATGGATTCAATGATCAACCATTATACTGCCAATAAGCGATTACGCAGCGACGACGCCTATACGCCGGACCAACGTCCGGGAATGCGTCCGGACTATCCGAGCATCGTCTATACTAAAATACTGAAAGAATTGTATCCGGATGTCCCCGTCGTATTGGGTAGCATCGAGGCCTCATTGCGCCGGCTTACGCATTACGATTATTGGCAAGATAAGCTATTACCGGGAATCCTTGCCAGTAGCCCGGCCGATTTATTGATTTACGGCATGGGCGAGAAGCCGATCAAGGAGTTGGTGCGCCGCCTAAAGTCCGGCATTCCTTTCAACGAGATCAAGGACATCCGCCAAACGGTTTATCTGGCAGACAAAGAGGATGCGAAAGACGATGATATCGTGCTCTTCTCACACGAGGAATGCCTAAAAGATAAATTGAAACAAGCGAAGAATTTCCGGCATATCGAAGAGGAATCCAACAAATACAATGCCTCACGTATCTTGCAAAAGGTAGGAAAGCAAGTGATTGTGGTGAATCCTCCCTTCCCTCCAATGACGGAAGCGGAGATAGATGCCTCCTACGACCTTCCCTACACCCGCTTGCCGCATCCCAAATATAAAGGGAAAGTGATACCGGCTTTCGAGATGATCAAGTTCTCGGTGAATATCCACCGGGGTTGTTTCGGAGGATGTGCGTTCTGTACCATATCGGCGCATCAAGGGAAGTTCATCGCCTCCCGAAGCAAGGAATCGATCTTGAAGGAAGTGAAAGCGATTACCGAAATGCCGGATTTCAAGGGATATCTAAGCGATTTGGGAGGCCCTTCCGCCAATATGTACCGTATGAAGGGGAAAGATGAGCGGATTTGCGCCAAATGCAAGAAACCGTCTTGCATCTCCCCCGTCGTTTGCAAGAACTTGAACGCGGACCATACGCCGCTACTGGATATCTACAAAGCGGTAGATAGACTTCCCGGGATCAAGAAATCGTTTATCGGAAGCGGCGTACGCTATGACCTCTTATTGCACCGTTATGCGGATGAGTCTTTAAACAAGGCAGCTCAAACCTATACCGAGGAATTAATCGCCCGCCACGTATCCGGCCGTTTGAAAGTGGCCCCGGAGCATACGCAAGACGAGGTGTTGAAACAAATGCGTAAACCGTCTTTCTCGCAATTCGGACAGTTCAAGAAGATATTCGATAAGGTAAACCGGCAATACGGGTTGAACCAGCAACTCATCCCCTATTTCATTTCCAGCCATCCGGGATGTACCGAGGCGGATATGGCGGAACTGGCAGTGATCACCAAGAGCTTGCATTTCCAGTTGGAGCAAGTACAAGACTTCACGCCTACGCCGATGACATTGGCTACGGAGATGTATTATACCGGATATCATCCTTATACGTTGGAGAAAGTATATACGGCCCGCTCAAAAGAACAAAAGTTGGCACAACGCCAGTTCTTCTTCTGGTATAAACCCGAGTCACGCCGTCAGATCATGCAAGTATTGCAAAAGATGGGACGAAAGGATTTGATTGAGAAATTATTCGGACAGAGGGGTGACATGAATCCCGCTCCCAGAAAAAGAAGATAATAGGCTTTTGAGATTAGCTGTATCGATGAATTACGAGAGTAGTCGCATCGTATCACGGGAGTAGTCTTGATGGATAACGAGAGTAGTCTCGACAAGTGATGAGACTACTCTCGTTATTCCTTATGATTATTCTTTCACGGCGATCACCTCGATCTCTACCAAACCATTCTTCGGCAGTGTCTTAACGGCTACCGCCGAACGTGCGGGAAACGCACCTTCGAACTGAGAGGCGTATACCTCGTTCATAACGGCGAAGTCGCCCATATCCGCTAAAAATACGGTTGTTTTTACGACATCATTGATGCTATAACCTGCCTCTGCCAAGATAGCGTGAACATTCTTGAACGCTTGGGCGGTTTGTTCCTTTACGGATCCCTCAACGAAAAGTCCCGTAGCAGGATCGATACCCAGCTGTCCGGAAGCGAACAGCATATTGCCTACTTGCATCGCTTGGCTATACGGACCGATAGCGGCGGGAGCGTTTTTTGTAGCGATAACTTTCTTCATTTTCTTCTTTAGTTTATATACATATTATTATTGTTGCTCGTTCATACGTTGGCGAACCACCTCGTACACCAAAATGGAAGTGGCTACGGACACATTCAAGGAACCGATCGTTCCGAATTGCGGAATCTTTACCATATTATCGCAGATGCGCAAGTTCTCCGGAGACACACCCGTATCTTCCGCTCCCATCACGATCGCTACCGGTCCTTCATACTTCACCGCCGTATAATTCTCCGCCGCTTTCTCGCTGGCGGCAAATACCTTCACCCCGCTTTGCTGCAAGAAACGGATCGCTTGGTTGATACTCTTCTCCTTACAAACCGGCAATACATGCAAGGCACCGGCAGAGGTCTTGATCGCGTCGGCGTTTACCGAAACGCTTCCTTTTGCCGGAATCACGATCGTATCGACTCCCGCACACTCGCAGGTACGGGCAATAGCGCCGAAATTACGCACGTCCGTAACCCCATCCAGCAATACGATGAAAGGATCTTTTCCTTGCTCATACACAAAAGGAATGATATCTTCCAAGCTCTGGTAGGTAACCGCCGACATAAAAGCGATCACCCCCTGATGATTCTTTCGAGTCAAACGATCCAAGCGTTCAGCCGGAACACGTTGTACCGGTATCTCACGGCCTCTCAGTACCTCAAATAACTCTTTGGATAGATCCCCTTGTAAATCCCTTTTCACAAGGATCTTATCTACCTCCTTATCAGCCTGTATAGCCTCAATCACGGCACGAATGCCGAACACCATCTCGTTTTCTTTCATACTTTATATAACGCAAAACTATTAATTTCACAAATGTAGGGATAAATAATCAATTCTTCAAGCCTTCGGCCTTCGCATAACATTCCCGGCATAAAGGCTCGTATTCGGATTGTTCCCCTAAGAGCACCCGTTTATCATTTCCCACGATACGATGGGACACGTAAGCCAAACGTCCGCATTTCACGCAGATGGCATGCACTTTCGTCACCTCATCGGCAATAGCGCATAGCTCCGGCATAGGACCGAAAGGAACTCCCTTATAGTCCATGTCCAACCCAGCCACGATCACCCGGATACCGTTAGCGGCCAATTGATTGCACACGTTTACCAATCCCTCATCGAAAAACTGGGCCTCGTCTATCCCCACCACATCGATCTCGGAAGTGAACAATAGGATACTGGAGGAAGAATCCACCGGAGTAGAAGGAATCGAATTACTATCGTGCGAGACCACGTTATCCTGCGAATAACGGGTATCGATCGCAGGCTTGAAAATCTCCACCCGCTGCTTGGCGAATTTAGCCCGTTTCAAACGGCGGATAAGCTCCTCCGTCTTACCGGAAAACATGGAACCGCAAATCACCTCGATCCGCCCTTGTCCCGGATACTGGAATATATGTTCTTCTGAAGGCAATGTCATTACTTTCTCCTTTTTTGCCGGCAAAAGTACATAAAAAAGCGGAACCGCGGAAGTTTACTCACCGTATCATCGGTTCTAATTGTCACTGCACAGGCGTTGCAGTGGGCATTGCCTATAGTGATACACGGTATAAGGCATCCATCGTCCGCCTCGTTATAAATTAAGGTTGGGCCGGTCTATTTTCCAGTTGAGCGACGGTATCTTCCGGTTCAGTAAAAATCCGCCTTATTCCTTCATCCATTGCCTCTATTTTTGCCCGGTAACAAATAACTAGGTATATCTTATGAGAAGAATTTCATACATCCTGCTTCTGGGCATCCTTTTATCGGCATGCCAAAAGAACACAAAGTCCGAAGGCACGAACTTACCTGTCGAGGTGATCTCTCCAATAAAAAAGACAGAGATCGGCAGAAGTCGTGAATACACCTTTTTATCAAGGCCCTACAATGAGACGGTCCTATCTTTCCGCATCAATGGCCCCGTCTTGAATTTCGACTTACGGCCCGGACAAGCGTTCTCCAAAGGCAGCACGATCCTCTCGATCGATAACCGTGACTTCTTGATTCGCAAGCAGCAAACAGAGGCGCTCTATTCGCAAACCAACCAAGAGTATAAACGGATCGAGGCCCTTTACAAAAAGAATAACATCTCCGGAAGTAATTATGAGAAGGCGAAAGCGGATTTCCTTGTTGCCAAATCCAATTACGAGACCGCCGTCAACGCCCTAAGCGATACCCATCTGTCCGCCCCTTACGACGGATATATCCAAAATATCCATATCGAACCTTTCCAAGACGTGAAAGCGACCGAGCCAATCCTTACCTTCATAGAACTGGACAGGCTCAAGATCGAGACCTATATACCAGAGGAAGTCGCCTTACACTTATATGATAAAGAAAAACAGAAGCTATGTCAAATAGGAATCCATTTCGATACGGCTCCCGAACGGACAATCACCCCTTCCGATTTATATGTGTCTAAAAGTACGACAAACAATAACCTCTCTTATCTGCTGACCGCCATTGTCCCAAATCCAGATATGGAGTGGCTGGGCGGAATGAGTGGAATCCTCTCGATCGACCTACCCAAAGAAGAGCGGTCTCAAAATCTATGGCTTCCCTTAACGGCTATCTGCCATCGCCCCCAAAAAGGAGATTATGTATGGGTGGTCAAAGGAGACAAGGTAAACTCCGTTCCCGTCAAACTCGGTGAGCAAAGAAATAACCAGATAGAGATCGTGGAAGGAATCACGGAAAATGACCTTGTCGTATTGACAAGGCAACGTTTCCTTTCCGAAAATAGTACCGTAACCATCCAAAAATAAGTAAGATGCAAAAATTCATCAAATATTTCCTGAAAAACAAAGCGGTTACATGGCTCCTGCTAGTCCTGATCTTGGCAGGGGGAGTGTTCTCTTACGCAAAGATGGGAAAACTGGAAGATGCCCCGTTTACGATCAAGCAAGCCTTGGTACTTACCCCTTATCCCGGCGCCTCCCCCTCGGAAGTTCAGTCCCAAGTGACGGATGTGCTGGAAGAAGCCATTCAATCCTTAGGCGAGTTATACTATCTGAAGACAGAGAACCGGGCTGGACTTTCCAAGATCACGGTCTACGTGAAAAAGGAAATCCGGGCCGACGAGATGCAGCAGTTATGGGATAAACTACGCCGAAAGGTAAACGACGTACAAGGCAAATTACCTTCCGGAGCGGGAACCTCCATCGTCAATGATGATTTTGGCGATGTATTGGGTGTTTTCTACGGATTGACCGGAGAATCTTATACCTATCGGGAACTGGAGGATCAAGCCAAACTGATCAAAGACGATTTACTGAAAGTAAAAGACGTGGCAAAGGTAGAGATCTACGGCATACAAACTCCCGTAATCGATATCCGGATAAACCCCACGATCTTATCCAATCGGGGTATTACGACAGCTGATATCAAACGGGCGTTCGACGGACAGAATAAAGTGGTAGACGCCGGGAGTATTCGCAACGGGGAGACTCGCATACGTATCGAATCCACCGGTAATTTTTACTCCTTGGATGATATCCGTAACCTTACGATCGTATCTCATTCCGGCGAACATTTCCGGCTAGGCGATATCGCCCGCATTGAGGAGAGTTACCAGACTCCGCCCCAAAACTTCATGCGCATCAATAACAAGCAAGCGGTCGGTATCGCTATCTCTACCGTACCGACCGGGAACGTGGTCGATATGGCCAAGGCCGTGAAAAAGCGTATTCAATCATTTTCGGAGACCATGCCCAAGGGTTTTGAGCTCACCTCCATATACGACCAAGGATATGAGTCCGCCGTGGCCAACCAAGGATTTATCTTAAACTTGATCATCTCCGTCGTGACCGTAGTAGCGATCTTATTGTTCTTTATCGGTTTCAAAAACGGCCTTTTGATCGGTAGCGGATTGGTTTTCTCTATCTTCGCCACTTTAATTGTCATGTTCGCCAACGGGATCGCCTTGCAACGAATGTCTCTTGCCGCTATCATCATCGCGATGGGTATGTTGGTAGATAACGCCATCGTAGTATCGGACTCTGCCTTGGTAAATATGCAACGAGACATGCGCAAACGTATCGCAATCATGAGGGCTTGCTCATCCACCGCCCTGCCTCTACTGGCGGCTACGGCTATCGCGATCCTCACGTTCTTGCCCATTTACTATTCACCGCATATCACGGGCGAATTACTTTCATCCTTAGTGATCGTGATCGGAGTATCCTTGATGTTCAGCTGGGTGTTCGCGCTTACGCAAACCCCATTCTTCATCCAAGAGTTTGTACGGCGCCCCAGACCGGAAGAGTTAACAGGGGAATTATTCTCCGGAAAATACTATGATTATTTTCGGTCTTCCCTACGCCTTGTCATCAAATACCGATACGCTACAGTAGGTATCTTATCCGTTCTATTGGTTATCTCCGCATGGAGTTTCCAGTTTATCCCGAAAGTGTTCGTGCCCTCGCTCGATAAGCAGTATTTCACTTTAGATATGTGGCTACCGGAAGGTACAGCCATCGAGGAAACCGATCGATACGCTACCGATATGGCCGAATCCATCCAAGAATATTCGCAGACGGAAATGGTTTCCTCTTATATCGGACGGACACCGCCCCGTTATTATCTATCGAACGTTAGCTTCGGTCCCCAACCAAACTATGCCCAATTATTGGTAAAATGTAAGACATCCGGAGAGGCCCGGGAATTGCATGCCTTGCTACAAGACTCTATTCGCTTAAAATATCCGGAACCGCTCATCAAGGTGAATAAGTTTGAGCTGAGCCCGCTTACGGAAGCCTTGATAGAAGCCCGTTTCCTCGGGCCGGACCCGGCGGTATTGGACTCTTTGGCTGGAGTAGCTATCGACATTATGCGAAGGAACCCGAAAGTAACCGATGCCCGGAATGAATGGGGTAATATGACCTATATGATACGCCCGGCATACGATCCGGTAAAAGCCGGTTCCTTAGGTATCACCAAGGCTCATTTGATGGAATCCGTCAAATCCATCGAGGAAGGTGCGGTTATCGGGATTTACCGGGATGAGGAAAAGAAAGTTCCGGTCTTATTGAAATCGGAGACGAGCGGGATCAACGACCCCCGTTCATTAGGTGATTTCTCGGTGTGGAACGGAGAGAAATCCGCGCCCTTGTCGCAAGTAACCCGACAGGTAACCTCCGCATGGGAATATCCGCAGATCAGGACCTACAACCGGCAATTGTCTATGGCAGCGATGTGCGGCGTGAAAAACGGTTACACTATGTCCGAGGTACACGGTGAGATCCGGGAAGAGATCGAGCGGATGAACCTGCCCGAAGGATATAGCTTCTTCTGGGATTCACAATACAAAGACCAGACGGAGGGATTGCAAGCCCTTGTCAAATTCTTTCCGTTGGCTTTCTTGATGTTGGTCGTTATATTGGTCGCTTTATTCTCCAATTTCCGTCAACCGATAATCATCCTTTGCGTGCTCCCTCTCTCCCTGATCGGGGTAGCGATCGGTATGTTACTTACCGGGTTCGATTTCGGCTTTTTCCCGATCGCCGGATGGTTGGGGCTCTTGGGTATGATTATCAAAAACGTAATCGTATTATTAGACGAGATTAACACGCAACGTCGTAACGGTATCTCTCCATACGACTCGATCATAGAGGCAACCATCTCAAGGACTCGTCCGGTCTTGATGGCGGCTACCACGACTATTCTAGGAATGGTGCCTTTACTTTTCGACGTAGCGTTCGGTGGAATGGCGGCGACTATTATCTTCGGACTCACCTTCGCCACCTTACTTACGTTATTCGTAACCCCGACGTTATACGCATTGTTTTACCGGATTCATTCACCTCACAAATAAACGATTAAAAATGGACAAAGTATATATTATCAGCGGTCTCTTATCCTTCCTATCCTTCCCGTTAATCGCACAAAACAGCGATTATCAAGCGCAATATAGGGAAAAAGTCTTGGAATACAACCAAGACTTGAAAGCAGCGGGATACAACGAGGCCATGAAGCAGGAAATGATCAAATCGGCCCGTGCGGATTTCAAACCGAAACTCTCGGCGGGAGGTAATTTCAATTATACCGGTAATCCGCTAGAATTATCGATTGATTTGCCATCTATGAGTTCCCCCCTTTATTTTCAAGGTAAAGATCTGAAATATGGGGCGACTCTCTCCCTATCACAACCTATTTATACCGGAGGCGGCCTTCGTGCTAACTACCAAAAAGCGAAACAAGAAAAAGAGTTGGCATCCAATGAATCCAATCGTATAAAAAGCAATACCCTACACGACGCCGATATCTACTATTGGAACGCAGTAGCCCAACACGAGCTGGTTTTCGTGGCACAGGCATTTCGTACATCTATACAGCAACTAGTGGATGTCGTACACCACCGGGTAGAAGTCGAATATATCGATCGAAACGATCTTCTTATGGCAGAGGTAAAACTAAACGACGCGGATTTACAGTTATTGCAAACTCGTGATAACGCCGAGATCGCACGTTTAGCCCTTAATTCTTTCGCTGGTGTAAACCCGAGCGATACCTTGCCGATCGATCATTCCGTAATCGCCCTCAAACAATTTATCCCTTTATCGGATGAGATAGATAATGCGATAACCAGCAGGCCGGAATACCGGATCGCCCAAAACAAGATCGAGTTACAGGAATCATCCCGGAAAATAGCGGATGCCCGTTTCTTACCCCAATTCCATATTGGAGTAGATGGAAGTTATTCCTCACCGGGATATAACTTCAAATCCGAACTAGATCCGAACTATGCGATCTACGCCAAGCTCAGTATCCCGCTCTTCGAATGGGGAAAACGTAAGAGTAACCGCAACGCTTCCTCGTACGCCATCCATATGGCTCAACAGAATCTCAGCAAGGCGCAAGATAAGATCCGGCTGGAAATACAAACCGCCCATTACAACTATAAGCAAGCTATCGATAAAGTCAAACTAACCGAGAGCTCATTATCAAAAGCATCCGAAAGTGAACAAATGGCCATGGAGCGTTATAAGGAGGGGAATGTTTCCATCGTCGAGGTTATCAACGCTCAACTATATCATCAGCAAGCTCAGGTTAATTATATACAATCCAAACTAAACGCACAGATGGCGAAGACGGATTTCGAACGGGCAATTTATTATCTTCGCGAAAAAGAATAGGTCATGAAAGAAATATCATACGGGAAATCGGCATGTATCCTTTTGTTTTCGGCATTAGGGGTCTTTTCCTATTTCTTGCTGTTATATCATACGGAGCTACAAGAGCGCATCCCCGATATAAAAATCTCATTGATCGCTTTATCCATCACGATAGCGGTATTCAACCTGTTCGGTTTCAGTTTACTAGTCAGCAGTAATTGGATGGCTACCAATTACCCATTGTATTATATCGATAAGAGCCGAATGTTATGGCATTATCTGCTGGTAGCGATCCTATTGCTACTTATGAATTGTACCCTGTTTATCTCGTTGAAATGGATCACAAGCATTGGCGATCCTTTCGTGATCCGGGCAAAAGGGGCCGGTTTAGTAATAGCCGTCTGGTTCGTGGAGATGATCATTTTCAGCCTTCTCTTGATTAATTATTCGATGCGTTATACATTGAATTTATATAAGGAGAAACAAAGATTGGAAGCAGAATCTATACAAGCTAAATATACCGCTCTCCAAAGCCAGCTAAATCCTCATTTCCTGTTTAATAGCTTGAATACATTGATAGCGGAGATAGAGTATGATCCATCTACGGCGGTCAAGTTTACGCAGCATCTATCCGAGGTATACCGTTACGTGCTCCGCCAGCAACAGTGCCAGATCGTCTCTTTAAAAGAGGAGCTTGATTTTCTGGATTCCTATATATTCCTCCATCAAGTCCGGCTGGGAGATTGTTTGTCGTTGGAACGCGATCTTCCCGACAACGTCATTGACCTTCAATTGCCCCCACTGACACTGCAACTGCTAGCCGAGAATGTCGTGAAACATAATTATATCGACGATTTTAACCCGATGACCATACGAGTATATACTGAAAAGAACGGTCGATATCTATGCGTCAGCAATACATTACGACCTAAAAAAGTCTCAAACGCATCCGGTAAAGGATTAAAGAATTTGTCGGAGCGTTATCAATTACTATGTAAGCAGGATATCCAAATCCGTAAAAATGATCACCAATTCACCGTATCAATCCCACTTATTTATGAATAATATTCAAGTAGCCATTATCGAAGATGAGAAACCGGCCGCCCGGTTACTGGAAGGTATGATAAAGAAATTACGCCCGCAATGGGATATCATCAAGATACCCGGAAGCATCGAATCATCCGTGGCTTGGTTCGTTTCCCATCCGCATCCGGATATCGTTTTTCTGGATATCCAGTTGTCGGATGGAAATTCTTTTTTATTTATAGAACAGGCTTGTCCTACAAGTCTCATTATCTTTACGACCGCTTACGATGAATATGCAGTCCGGGCCTTTACGGTAAACAGTATTGATTATCTACTCAAACCGATACGACAAGAGAGATTGGAGGAAGCCATCCAAAAATTCGAGCATGTCACGTCTAAGTACAACCAGAAGCTCTTAGAGCAAAATGATTTATTGGAAGTACTCCATTCCCTCACGTATCCCGGCAAGAAATACAGGACCCGTTTCCTTATTTCCGGCAACGAGAAACTGATCACTTTACAGGTGGAGGATATCGCCTACTTTTATTCATTAAACAAGATCACCTTCGCTGTCACACGCCAAAACAAGGAGTACATAATCGATTTCCCGCTGGATAAACTCATGGAACAATTAGATCCCGATAAATTTTTCCGGACGAACCGGCAGACGATCATAAATATCGAATCCATCGTGAAAATAGAGCCCTATTTTCAGAATAAGGTCATTGTCCACATAAAGCCGGAACATAAAGAGAAAATATTGGTCAGCAAAGAAAAATGGGCCTCTTTCAAGCTATGGTTGAATTATTAGACCTTTCGCCCATTGCTATAATACCGTTCTTTTCTATCGTCCCGATCCTTCTTATTCTTTTTAGGTTTGGGCTTATCCGGTTTCGCTGGTTTCCGATAGTCATGACGATGATTGTCACGATCCCAATGTCTATCTGAGTCATGCCGGTCGTCTCTCCAATGATTGTCATGGTGAATGGTACTCCAGCGGTAATTCCAATAGTTATCCTCATATCGACGGCAGTCATGGGACGGGCGGCGATCCGGATATCTCGGATTCGCATACCATCCCCGATAATCATGGATACGTTGCGGATGCTCCCTTACAAAACGGACATATAGATTGAACTGGGCTGGAGTCAATATACGTTGGATCTTACGATCCCTTTCCATGCGCAAATCGTAAATACGACGAGCTGCCCGGTCCCAATACCGATAGTCACGGCGGGCCTCCTTCTCTATTTTCTGTCCGTACTTATGGATGATCTTATGGTATTCCGCTGCTTGGCGAGCGGGCAAATGCATCGCTTGCTCCATCCAAAGACAATTTTGACAATGCGGTTCATTCCACCCAAAACTGATCCAAAACTGGCTGTAAGCGGGTAAACTGCACAATATAGCCAACACACATAGTAAGCTGAATCGTTTCATGTCTTTTCAATTTTAAGTTAATAATAAAGCGAATCGTTTGTTCTTTTATCTAAGACTGCCCTACTTCAGAAAGGTTTAATCCTTGATACCCAACAAATCTTTCGCATTGGCAAGAGAAGCCTCTGTTAACGAGGCTCCGCTCAACATACGGGCCACCTCGTTCACACGTTCCTCCCCCTCTAATTGCTTGATACGGGTCAGCGTACGGTCTTTGGTATCCTTCTTATAAACAAAATAATGAGCTTGCCCCTTCGCCGCTATCTGAGGCAAGTGAGTGATAGCGAAAACTTGCATCTTTGTTCCGAGTTCTTGCATGATATCCCCCATTTTATCGGCGATATCACCCGATACCCCCGTATCTACCTCATCAAAGATAATAGTAGGTAAAGCGGTGAACCCGGCAATCATAGCCTTAATGCAGAGCATCAACCGGGAGATCTCACCTCCGGAAGCGGTTTGGGCTACCGGCTGCAATTCCGCGCTCTTATTGGCGGAGAACATAAATCGGATATCGTCCATTCCATCGCTCTCCGGCTCTTTGCGAGGAAGGATGTCCACACGGAAACGGGTATTCGGCATCCCCAACGGAATAATCATCTTGACCAATTGCGAGGCCATCGCCGTGGAAGCGACTTTACGCTGCTCGCTAAGCACTGAGGCCTGTTGAAGCAACTCTTTATACGAGGCATCCAATTGACTTTCTAACAAACCGATTTGCTCATCGAAAGAATCGATCGCACGCAATTGCTCTTGGTATTGATCCCGTATAGCGATCAATTCATTCACGGTGGAGACACGGTGTTTTTGCTGGAGCGTATAAAGGGTATTCAAGCGTTCATTCACCCATTCCAATCGTTCCGGGTTGAACTCTACATCTTCCTTTAAAACGTCTGTCTCGGAAGCCAGATCATTCAAGTCGATATAAGCCGAGCGGATTCGCTCGGAGATCTCCTTGGCTTTCGGGAAATATCTTTCTAAGGAATCCACGGTGGAAAGGGCTTCCTTGAGTATTTGGATGGCTCCTTGCTCCTCGCCGTCCAAGAGTTCGGTTACCTTATATAAAGAACTTTTGATCTCCTCCGCATGCGAGAGAGTTTCTTGCTCTTGCTCCAACTCATCCTGCTCATCCGGTTGAAGGTTGGCTTCGTCCAATTGTTCCAATTGAAAACGGATATAGTCTTCCTCCTGCTTGCTTTGAGCCGCTTTGTCCCTCAAATCTTTCAGTTCCCTTCGCAACGCCTGATAACGGGTAAATTCCTTCTTATAAAGAATGAGCAAGATCTCATTTTCGGCCATTACATCGATCACTTTCAGCTGGAAACGGTTATCGCCCAACAATAGGTTCTGATGCTGCGAATGGATATCGATCAAGCGGCTTCCCAACTCTTTTAAGATCGTAAGGGAAACCGGAGAATCATTGACGAAGGCACGGGATTTGCCGGAGGCATAAAGCTCCCGACGCAAGATACAGCTATCCGCGTCGTACTCAAGGTCGTTACTTAGGAAGAAAGGCTCCAACTGATATTTTGAGACATCAAATACGGCCTCGATCACACATTTATCCGAACCTTTCTTTATACTCTTGCCATCCGCACGTTGTCCCAGCACCAATGACAAGGCTCCTAATATAATAGATTTTCCCGCTCCGGTCTCACCCGTTATCACCGAGAAGCCTTTATCAAAGCGGATATCCAAATTGTCTATCAAGACAAAGTTCTGTATAAATAAGGATTTCAACATAACTATTTTACCTTACTGGTTTTTGAAGCTCTTCCAAGCGAGTGGATTGTGCCGGATAGATCTCGAACAGCATCTTATAGCCCTCTTGCCGCTCTTGTGTGGTCGCTTTCGAATAAATCGCGATAATCTCATCTAATTTAGCGTCGGCGAACATTTGTAGAAGCACAGAAGTAGGCCGGGCTTTCTTTACTTCCTGCAAGGCGGGAAGCGCACCGATGATCGTCGTACGTCCGCGATCCGGATTTGCCGCCATTTCATCGAGTCCTTTCCGGTGATACGTGTACCACATTTCCCGGAAAGCGTCGGATGCGTTATCTTGCAAAGCCGTCGCTACGGCATGGCGGTTCTGGTTGCTATCAAAAGCTTTCCAGCCCGTCCACGACATCTCGGACTGGGCCATGTTCACGATTTGTTGGGCCTGCTGTATATAGGTAGTTCCACCTTTCGGGGCGAAACTATCGAAATCAAGCCCCAAGATCACATAGACGTAAAACACGATAGTGGCCGTAAGATTGCTGGTCAGCGTATTTGAGTTATAGTCCAATGGCTCTCCCTCCGTATATTCAAAATCCAACTGTTGGTCCCGGAAATTCAAAAGAGTGGTCGTATAACTGGAATTATAGACCGGACGGCGGGCTTGTATCTGGATCTCGCTCTTGAAGTTCGTCTCATCCAATTCATTCACGATAATCGTCATCGTACAATCGATCTTCTCATTGACAGCAAACGTGGCATCCGTCCATTTCCGGTTATTCACGAACTCAGTCAAGGAGTTCTGCAAGGTCGTGAAGATTTGCTTGTTAGCGGTCGCGATCTTGTCTCCGTTTACCGTGATACGGGCGTTCAACTCTTGCGCCTTCCCACAAAAAGGAGCGGCGCAAAGCATGAATAGATAAAACAGTCTTCTTACTTTTCTCATTTCAATAATGTTACCAACTTATTTACGATATCAGAGGCTACCTCCCGCTTCGTTTTGAGCGGATAGCTCGTTACTCCTCCGGCATTGTCGATAATCGTGATCTTATTGGTATCGCAACGGAAACCGGCACCTTGGTCTCGTAAAGAATTCAAGACGATGAAATCGAGATTCTTCCGCTTCAGTTTACCTTCGGCATGAGTGGCCTCGTCATTCGTCTCCAGGGCGAACCCCACCATGACCTGTCCTTCCCGCTTGATCGCACCCAAAGAGGCGGCGATATCCGGGTTCGGAACCAAATGAAGCGTCATCTCTCCCTCTGTTTCCCGTTTGATCTTCTGCTCGGAAGCATTCTCCGGACGGTAATCGGCGACAGCGGCACATAATATGGCAGCATCGCTACTCGGGAATGCGGTCATCGCCGCTTGGTACATTTCCCCGGCAGACTCAACATCGATTCGTTTAATAGCCGGATGATGTGTTTTTAAAGAGACTGGACCAGCGACCAAAGTCACCTCCGCCCCTCTCTCCGCACAAGCTTCCGCTAAAGCGAACCCCATCTTACCGGAAGAGTAATTACCTATAAAACGTACGGGATCTATCTTTTCATATGTCGGACCTGCTGTTATTAAGATCTTTTTTTTTTCAAGATCTTTTTGAACGAAAAAGAAGTCTTCCAAAACCTCGATAATCTTATCGGGTTCTTCCATCCGGCCTTTACCAACCAAATGGCTCGCCAATTCCCCCTCGGCAGGTTCGATAATCCGGTTACCGAATGAACGCAAGCGCTCCAGATTCTGTTGGGTACTCGGATGAGCGAACATATCCAAATCCATGGCCGGAGCCACGAATACAGGGGATTTGCAAGAAAGATAAGTAGTTATTAGCATATTATCGGCGATTCCGTTCGCCATCTTACCGATCGTGGAAGCGGTAGCCGGAGCAATCAACATGGCATCCGCCCAAAGCCCCAGATCCACATGGCTATTCCATGTACCATCCCTATTGGAAAAAAACTCGCTGATTACAGGGTGGCTACTCAACGTCGATAACGTAAGCGGAGTGATAAACTCTTTTCCCGCCGGCGTGATAACCACTTGTACCTCGGCTCCTTTTTTCACCAATCCCCGGATGATATAAGCGGCTTTGTATGCGGCTATACTCCCCGTAATTCCTAATATAATATGTTTATCTTTCAATGTCATATATCGAATCAATTTATCTTTGCCAGTAGAGACGTAGCACGTTGCGTCTCTACAACCTCAACAAAAGAATCTCTTTGGCTACTTTTGAGTTTATATTGCCATATTCGCCAAGTTTCCATCCCATTCGATCGATAGGTTCCACCAAAGCATCCAAGTCGGACTCCTTGATCCCATAGTCGGAAAGACGGGTCTTTAATCCCATGAAATGGAAAAAATCTTCCGTAGCCTCTATTGACTTTTGCGCCTTTTCATCGGCAGATCCTTCGGTAATACCAAATACGACCTCTCCCATCCGGATCAGTTTCGCCGCTTTCTCCTTACGCATATAGGTCATGACACCCGGCAAGATAACCGCCAAAGTCTGGGCATGATCCAAGCCAAACTGCGCCGTCAATGCATATCCCATACGGTGTGAGGACCAGTCTTGGGGTACTCCTTGGCCGATCCAACAGTTCAAGGCATTCGTAGCCGCCCACATCAAATTAGCACGAATATCATAATCATTCGGGTTTTGCAAGACCTTGCGGCCTTCTTCCACGATTGTCTTCATCAATCCTTCGGCAAAATAATCTTGAACCTTAGCGTTCACCGGATAAGTCAGGTATTGCTCGACCACATGGATAAACGAGTCAACGACACCGTTAGCCACCTGTCGCTCTGGTAAAGAATAAGTTACCTGCGGATCTAAGATAGCGAACTTAGGGAACACCAACGGAGACATGAAATTCAATTTCTCATGGACAGATTCCCGGGAAATTACCGCCCGTTCATTCATTTCCGAACCGGTAGCGGCCAAAGTCAGCACTACTCCTAAAGGAAGCGCTTTCTTTATCACGCCACCTTTCGACAAGATATCCCAAGGATCTCCCTCGAAAAACGTAGCCGAAGCGATAAATTTCGTAGCGTCGATCACTGATCCGCCGCCTACCGCCAGCAAGAAATCGATATTCTCCCCCTTCACCAACTCAACAGCCTTCATACAAGTCTCATAACGGGGATTCGCCTCAATACCACCAAACTCATAGGTATAGAAGTCTTTCAAAGCTGCCGTCACCTGCTCATAAATGCCATTTTTCTTAATGCTACCGCCACCGTATACCACCAGAACCTTACTTCCTTCTGGAATTAACGCAGACAAACGGGCAATACTTCCTTTGCCGAACACAACCTTTACAGGATTGCAAAACTCAAAATTATTCATCGCCTTATTTTGAATTAAAGTCTCTCAAACGGATCTCTGTCAACATTTTCTTCGTATTCAACGGGAAATCGCCATTCATGATCCAAGAATAATAACCCGGATCCGACTTCAAGATCTCCGTTACCAAACGGCCTTTATACTTACCGAAGTTAATAACCTCCTCGCCTTTATCGTTGTAAACCATACGTCCGGCGAAATCCACATTATTCGAGTAGCAGGAATATTGGGAAAGGAAAGCTACGTCATTCTTCAAATCCGGATAGCGATCCAGCTGCGCTTTCAACACCTCATACGTAGCCAACGTATCAGCCTCAGCCGTATGAGCGTTCTCCAAGCTTTTATTACAATAGAATTTATAAGCAGCAGATAACGTACGTTGCTCCATCTTATGGAAAATCGTCTGTACATCGATAAATTTGCGCCGGTTCAAATCAATATCCACACCCGCACGCAGGAACTCCTCGGCAAGCATGGGTATATCAAAACGGTTGGAATTATATCCGGCCAAATCACAACCCTCGATCTGGGTTGCCAAAGATTTAGCGATCTCCTTAAAGGTCGGACAATCTTTTACATCTTCATCGGTTATACCATGAATAGCGGTAGATTCGGGGGGAATAGGCATACCGGGATTTATCCGGCGTGTCTTCGTTTCTTCTTTCCCATTAGGGAAGACCTTCACGTAGGAAATCTCTACGATACGGTCCTTTACGATATTTATACCCGTGGTCTCTAAATCAAAAAAGACCAGCGGGTTCCTTAAGTTTAACTGCATTATTTATTTATTAGTCATTCAACATCATCGGCATCAGCAACATGAGCAAGTCCTCGTCCTCATCATTCTCAGAAGGAACGATCAAGCCGGCACGTGAAGGGTCCGCTAATTCTAATACAACCTCTTCCGAGCTGATATTTCCAAGGATCTCGATCAGATATGTAGCCTTAAAACCGATGCTTAACTCCGTCCCGTCAAACTGACAAACAATACGCTCTTCCGCAGAAGTGGAGAAATCGATATCTTGGGCGGAAACCGTAATCAAGCTATCCTTCAAGTGCAACTTCACCAAGCTGCTCGCCGGATTAGAAAAGACAGAAACACGCTTTAAAGCATTCAAGAAAGAGATACGATCGATCGTTACCTTAAACGGGTTTTCTTGAGGAATCACACTATTATAGTTCGGGTAACGCCCCTCGATCAAACGACAAACCATCTCGAAGTTCGTGCAAGTAATATACGCATTGTTATCATCAAACTTAATCAATACTTGCTCCGACTCCTTCGCCAACAAATTCTTCAATAAATTAGCCGGCTTCTTCGGCAAAATGAAAGAAGCCCGTTCCGGGGATTTCACCGCCAAGTTACGCAAGCGAACCAATTTATGTCCGTCTGATGCCACGAACGTCAAATCATCCGTATGGATATCGAAATAGACACCATTCATTACAGGGCGAAGCTCATCATCGGCCGTGGCGAACAAGGAACGACTGATGCCGTTTAACAGCATCTGGGCATCCATCGAGATAGAGATAGCGTTATCATTCAACGGCTTCTGCTGCGGATATGTGTCCCCTTTCTGACCGATAAAATTATACTTACCATTCTGGAAATGAATGAAAATCTCCAAATTCTCATCATTGATATCAAAAGTAAGCGGTTGTTCGGGAAGCTCTTTCAGCGGATCGAGCAGTATCTTGGCGGAAACCGCAAAGAGTCCGGCACCTTGGGCATTCATGACGTCTACGGAAGTCACCAACCGGGTCTCGGCATCGGAAGCTGTCACCGTAAGCGTATTTCCTTCTAGGTTAAAAAGGAAGCTGTCCAGAATCGGTAAAGAGTTCTTGGAAGCGATAACCTTGCTTATAGACTGTAAACGTGATAATAGCGCAGTGCTGGATACATCGAATCTCATAGCTTTAATATTTTATCTTGTTATATTATTATTTCACACAAACTACCATTTGGATGGGAAGAGACACGGCATGCCCCATCTCTACAAATTAACCCAACAAAATTAAGAAAATATTTTATTTGTAACCAACTATACTTTCAAAAGTTTAGGGTACAAAAAAAGCTTCCCTCCGCTTTATCGGAGAGAAGCCTCTTATATTCTTTATTATTCGCTACTTAATTATTTAGCGAAATAATCTTTTACTGCTTCGTTAGGGATCATTTCTTCTTGGAAGATGTATGCACCTGTTTTCGGAGACTTAACCATTTTAATCACTTTGGAATAAGTACGACCGTCACCTTTCTTAAATGTTGCAACTGCTTTTTTTGCCATCGTTTAAAATCTCCTATTACTTAATTTCTTTGTGTAACGTCATCTTCTTCAAAACCGGATTGTATTTCATCAATTCCAATCTCTGAGTAGTATTCTTTCTATTCTTCGTAGTGATATAGCGAGACATACCCGGCATTCCACTTTCCTTGTGCTCTGTACACTCAAGGATTACCTGTACTCTATTTCCTTTTGCTTTTTTTGCCATTTTCTATATCCTCCACAAATTATGCGTTCAAATAACCTTTTTCAGCCGCCATCTTGATAGCCGCATCCAAACCTAACTTATTGATTGTACGTAAGCCAGCCGCAGATATATTCAAGCTAACCCAGCAATCCTGCTCTACCCAGTAGAACTTCTTCGTAAACAGGTTGACATTGAACTTACGCTTCGTTCTTCTCTTTGAGTGAGAAACGTTGTTTCCAACCATTGCTCTCTTTCCAGTAATTTGACAAATTTTAGACATTTCTAATCTGTTCTTTTAAATTATACGAAATTTAAGTCAACTCCTGCTATGTGTCTTCCCTTTCTGAACTAGCATCATGAACAAAAACGAAGATTCTAATAGAGTCTTATCTTTACAGGGTGCAAAGGTAAGAATTATTTTGATTTATCCGCAAGAATTCTCAAATATTTTTTCCTCAACAAATCATGTCTTAAATTAGTTATAGGTATATAACAACATAACATGATATTCATTATGGCAAGAAGTTTTAAAGAAGCGATCCAGCATCGCCGGACACATTATGGAATAGGTAACAACTCTCCCATTTCCGACAACGAGATTCATGAGATTATTAAGACAGCGGTCACTCACGTTCCCTCCGCATTCAATTCGCAGTCTACGAGAATCGTACTGCTACTGGGTGAAAGCCACAAGAAGCTTTGGGAAATCGTAAAAGACACGCTTCGTAAAATCGTCCCCGCCGAAGCCTATAAGGCTACCGAGGCAAAGATAGATAATTCTTTCGAGGCTGGCTATGGCACGGTCCTCTTTTTCGAGGATACAGCGGTAGTAGAAGGCTTACAGAAGCAATTTCCTTCTTATAAAGAGAATTTCCCGGTATGGTCCCAACAGACATCGGCTATGCATCAATTCGCGGTATGGACTATGCTGGAAGACGCCGGCTTCGGCGCTTCTTTGCAACATTACAACCCGTTGATCGACGAGGCGGTCGCTAAACAATGGCATATCAATCCGAACTGGAAACTGATCGCCGAGATGCCGTTCGGAACCTCTACCCAGGAACCGGGAGAAAAACAATTCGCTCCATTAGAGGAACGAATTTTAGTATTCAAATAATTATAATAATGTATATGGAATATGACATAGCAATCATAGGCGGTGGACCTGCGGGTTACACCGCCGCCGAAAGGGCTTCGGAGAATGGATTAAAAACGATCCTTTTCGAGAAGAACGCTATCGGTGGCGTCTGCCTAAACGAGGGATGTATCCCGACAAAAACTCTTTTATACTCCGCCAAGATACTAGACAGTATCAAAAGTGCCTCCAAATATGGTATAGTGGCGATGAAAGACCCAAGTTTCGACTTGGCAAAGATTATCGACCGGAAGAACAAGACCGTCCGTAAACTTACGCTCGGGGTAAAAGCCCGGCTTACGGGTAACGGCGTCACCATCGTAGAAGGAGAGGCACGAATCACCGGAGAGGAGTTTGGAAATATACGGATTCACTGCGATGGAAAAGAGTATTTAGTGAAGAATGTGTTAGTATGCACAGGCTCTGAAACCGTGATCCCTCCTATCAAAGGGTTATCAGAGGTCAAGTATTGGACTTCCCGGGAAGCCCTTGATCTCAACGATTTGCCAAAATCGTTAGCGATTATCGGTGGTGGCGTGATCGGAATGGAGTTCGCCTCATTCTTTAACAGTATGGGCGTAAAGGTGAAGGTAATCGAGATGCTACCCGAGATATTAGGGAATATGGATAAAGAAACCTCAGCGATGCTTCGATCCGAGTATAAGAAAAAAGGCGTAGAGTTTTTCTTGAATACCAAAGTTTCAGAGGTATCGGCAGAGAAAGTCTTTGTTGAGAAAAACGGCAAGGCAGACACGATTGAAGCCGATAAAATATTGGTGAGCGTGGGCCGCCGTCCGATTACAAAGAGTCTGGGACTAGAAAATCTAGCGATCGAAATACAAGGGGCCGGCGTAAAGGTGAACGAACATATGCTGACTTCCCATCCACATGTATATGCGGCTGGAGATATTACCGGTTTTTCCCTGCTGGCACATACGGCTTACCGGGAAGCGGAAGTTGCCATACACCATATCCTAGGCATACCGGACGAGATGAGCTATAAAGCCATTCCGGCGGTAGTTTATACGAATCCGGAATTGGCGAGCGTGGGTAAGACAGAAGAGGAATTGGTAGCGAACGGGGAAAGTTTTCGTGTTCAAAAGATCCCGATGACCTATTCCGGACGTTTCGTCGCAGAGAACGAGAATAGTAATGGTTTATGTAAACTGATCACGGACGACGAGGATCGTATCATCGGTTGCCATCTACTAGGGAATCCGGCATCCGAGATTATCGTCACCGCCGGAATCGCTGTCGAGAATGGTTATACAATCGATGAATTTAAGAAAAATATTTTCCCGCATCCGACAGTCAGTGAGATCCTCCACGAAAGTTTATATATCTAATAAAACGCCTAACTAAAACAGTTTCCTGATGCTTTGCATTCACAATACACAAACGGATCCATACTTCAATTTGGCCGCCGAAGAGTATCTGCTCAAGAATTTCAAAGAGAATATTTTCATGCTTTGGCAGAATGAACCATCAATCGTGATCGGTAAGCATCAGGATGTATGGGCCGAGGTAAATCTCAAATTCGTACAAGACCAACAAATCAAGATAGCACGCAGGTTTTCCGGTGGTGGTGCCGTTTACCATGATCCGGGAAACCTGAATCTTACATTTATAGAGACCGGCCAGATTATGCAGACCGACAAATATACCATCCAGATCATGAATTTTCTCAAGACATTGGGAGTACATGTCGAGGTGGATGAACGGAAAGGATTAACTATCGGAGGATTTAAAATATCGGGTAGCGCACAGAGTATCCATAAGAATCGGTATATGCACCATGCTACCTTATTGTTTTCCACCGATCTGGATAGGCTCGTCACCTCCTTGAAAAGTACATCCCATCAAACACCAAAGAAAACAGGAGGTAAACGATCGACATTCGTTAAATCTGTACGGAGTCCGGTCACGAATATCAGCGCCCATCTTCCGGCTTCTATCTCCATCCAGCATTTTAAGAAAGCGCTTCTTTACTATTTCACGATCAATAATCCCGGCATACAGGATTATTCCTTCACGCAAGCAGACTTGGAAGCCATCTATCGGCTTAAAGAGCAGAAATATGCTACAGCCAGCTGGAACTTTAACACTTATACACTATAATACAGAAACTTACCTTCTTGATCTTTGTTCTTATTATATACCGTTTGTAGAGACGGGGCACGCCCCGTCTCCCCACTATATAACAGTAATTAAAAAATCAAAATATGGCTACATTTGAGATAAAGATGCCTAAGTTGGGCGAAAGTATTACAGAAGGAACCATCATCTCATGGTCGGTAAAGGTAGGTGATACCGTAGAGGAAGATGATGTCCTTTTCGAAGTAAGCACAGCGAAAGTAAGCGCTGAGATTCCATCCCCCGTTGAGGGAAAAGTAAAACAACTTCTTTTTAATGAGGGAGACACCGTAGCGGTCGGTACAGTCGTAGCGATCCTTGAGATCGAAGGTGAAGGAGAGGATAACGGAGTTCAGCCGGAAACCTCGGAGGCTACTCAACCGAAAGAACAAGTCCCCGCTCCCGTCCCAGAGGAATTATCAAAGAATTCCCAAGAGGAAGATCGTTGGTATTCTCCCGTCGTATTGCAATTAGCGAAAGCTGCCGGTGTATCGCAAGATGAACTGGATCATATTCCGGGTACCGGATATCTGGGACGTCTCAGTAAGAAAGATATTCAAACGTATATCGATCACAAAAATAAAGGTACGGAAATGCCGAAGCCGAAACAGGCTCCTGTTTCTTCCATGCAGCAAACGGCTACGAGCACGCCAACAATTACGGTAGCGCCGCCGACCGCTCCTTCCATGCCTATGACAGCGGCCACCCCATCCGCTCCACTCGCTCAAGGAGACGAGGTGAGAGAAATGGATCGTGTACGTAAGATCATTGCGGACCATATGGTATTATCGAAAAAAGTATCTCCGCATGTGACGTCGGTTATCGAGGTAGACGTGACCCGACTGGTTAACTGGCGTAAAAAAGTGAAGGATCAATTCTTCAAGCAAGAAGGCATCAACCTAACTTATATGCCGGCTATTACCGAAGCGACCGCCAAAGCGTTGAAAGCCTATCCATTAGTAAATTCATCCGTGGACGGTTACAATATCATCCTAAAGAAGCCTATTAATATAGGTATAGCGGTTTCCTTAAACGACGGAAATTTAATTGTCCCGGTTATACACGATGCCGATAAGTTGAACCTAAGTGGCCTCGCCTCACAAATAGATACCTTGGCGGCTAAAGCCCGTGAGAATAAGCTCGCCCCGGATAGCATCCAAGGCGGAACATTCACGATTACGAATTTCGGAACCTTCAAGAGTCTGTTCGGCACCCCGATCATCAATCAGCCTCAAGTAGCGATCCTAGCCGTCGGTTATATCGAGAAGAAGCCTGCGGTAGTAGAGACGCCCGAGGGAGATACGATCGCTATCCGTCACAAGATGTACCTCTCACTCTCCTACGATCATCGTATCGTGGACGGAGCTTTGGCGGGAGCCTTTTTACGTTCCATCGCCGACGAACTAGAGAATTGGAACGCTTAATACATTATATATAATAGAACAACATGAAAAAGTATGATATAAAAACAACAGATAAGGAGACTCTCAGGAAATGGTTTTACCTTATGACACTCGGAAGGGCGATCGATGAGAAGGCTCCCTCCTATTTATTGCAATCTCTCGGCTGGTCTTATCATGCCCCGTATGCCGGGCACGACGGGATACAACTCGCCATGGGACAAGTATTCGATAAGGACACGGACTTTCTCTTCCCCTATTACCGGGATATGTTGACGGTTCTCTCGGCGGGAATGACTGCCGAGGAGATCATCCTGAACGGTATCTCCAAGGCGACCGATCTGACCAGTGGCGGCCGCCACATGTCTAACCACTTCTCTAAGATGGAATGGCATATCGAGAACGTTTCTTCCGCTACGGCGACTCACGATCTCCATGCCGCCGGCGTGGCACGGGCGATGGTTTACTATGGACAGAAAGGCGTAGCGATTACCTCGCACGGTGAATCGGCCGCTTCCGAAGGCTATGTGTATGAGGCAATCAATGGCGCCAGCAATGAGCGACTGCCGGTTATCTTTGTCTTCCAAGACAATGGATATGGTATCTCTGTCCCCAAAAAGGACCAGACGGCCAATCGTAAAGTTGCCGATAACTTCTCTGGCTTCAAGAATTTACGTATTATCCATTGCAATGGAAAAGACGTGTTCGATTCCATGAATGCCATGACCGAGGCCAAAGAGTACGCGATCGCCAACCGGACTCCCGTAATCGTTCAGGCCAATTGCGTACGGATAGGCTCCCACTCAAACTCCGATAAACATACCTTGTATCGTGATGAGAACGAGCTTACCTATGTAAAATCCGCCGATCCTTTATACAAATTCCATCGCATGCTGATTCGTTACGGACGTTTCACCGAGGAAGAATTGAAAGAGATCGCGGATCTAGCGGCTAAAGACCTGAAAGCCGCCAATCGGAAAGCGATGGCCGCCCCCGATCCCGATCCGTCTACCGTCAAGGATTACGTCCTCCCGGAACCTTATCAACCTCAAAAATACAAAGAAGGTGTTCAAAACGAGGAAGGAGAGAAAGAAACGCTAGTTACGGCGATCAACAAGACGTTGAAAGCGGAGTTCCGGCACAACCCGGATACGTTTATCTGGGGACAGGATGTAGCCAATAAAGAAAAGGGTGGCGTATTCAACATCACCAAAGGCATGCAGCAAGAATTCGGTATCGAGCGAGTCTTCAACGCCCCTATCGCCGAGGATTATATCGTAGGGACAGCGAACGGTATGTGCCGCTTTGACCCGAAGATCCATGTAGTGATCGAGGGCGCGGAATTCGCCGATTACTTCTGGCCGGCCGTCGAGCAATACGTGGAATGTACGCATGAGTATTGGCGCAGCAACGGGCAATTTACCCCAAACATCACTTTGCGCCTAGCCTCCGGAGGCTATATCGGAGGAGGGCTTTATCATTCCCAGACCATTGAGGGCGCATTGACCTCATTACCCGGTGCCCGGATTGTTTATCCCTCTTTCGCAGATGATGCCGCCGGACTGTTGCGGACGAGTATGCGTTCTAAAGGCTTTACGCTCTATCTGGAACCGAAAGCGCTCTACAACGCAGTAGAAGCCTCCACCTTTGTCCCCGAGGATTTCGAGGTTCCATTTGGGAAAGCCCGCATACGCCGTCCGGGAAAAGATCTGACAATCATCACTTATGGCAATACGACCCATCTTTGCCTCAACGTAGCCGAGCTTCTTTACAAAGAAAAAGGCTGGGAACTGGAGGTTATCGATCTTCGTACCTTGATACCATTGGATAAAGAGGCGATCTTCAACTCGGTGAAGAAAACCAGTAAAGTATTGATCGTACATGAGGACAAGGTCTTCTCTGGCTTCGGAGCGGAAATTGCCGGCATCATCGGCTCGGAACTATTCCAGTACTTGGATGCTCCGATCCAACGGGTAGGTTCCCTATTCACTCCGGTTGGTTTCCATCCGGTCTTGGAACGGGCCATCCTCCCCAACGAGGAGACCATCTATCATGCGGCAAAAGAACTGCTGCTTTATTAGATCCACATTCGTTAAATCTTTAAAAGTATCACAATGAAAACAGGATTATTTTACGGAACGGGCACAGAGAAAACAACCTTTGTCGCCAATAAAATAAGAAAAGCTTTCGGGGAGGATCAGATCGATATCATCCCTATTGAAAGCGCATGGAAAAGAGATTTCGAGGCTTACGACCATATAATCGCAGGAACCTCTACTTGGTTCGATGGCGAGCTTCCCACCTATTGGGACGAGATCATCCCGGAACTGGTCACTTTAGACCTTAAAAATAAGAAGGTCGCTATTTTCGGTCTTGGAGATCAAACGAATTATCCGGATAATTTCGCCGATGGAGTCGGCATATTGGCAGACGCTTTCACCTCCTGTGGAGCGACTTTAGTAGGCGAGACCTCTTCGGATGATTATTTCTTTAATGCCTCCAAAGCCTTGAAAAATGGCAAACTACTAGGCTTAGTCCTCGATTTGGAAAACCAACCGGATCAAACCGACAAACGAATCGAGCGATGGGTGAAGCAATTGAAGGAGGCGTTTGGATAAAGAAGAATGCATCTTAAACTCGTAAACGAGAACTAAACAGAAAGCGTAACGAATCACTCCACGGGTTTGTTACGCCTTCATTCTATACACCTGTCTTTCATACACATACTGTGCCAACATCTGCCATCGCCTTGGCACAGCTGTGCCACGCTGATGGCATACCCGTGCCATAGTGATGGCAAGCCCGTGCCACGCCGATGGCAAAGCTGTGCCACCTAGATGGCAAACATACTTTATTAGCGAGACGCTAATTAGTTAAACATTTGACTAATCCGAGAAAAAACGCTATCTTCGCGCCCAGCAAGTTTAAAAGAATTATAAGTAATGGTAGAAGGTAAAGAATTCCGGGAACTTATGTTACAAGTTGTCCGCACACGCATGGCATTTCGTCGGTCTATGCAACGAACGCTGAAAAAGAACAACGCCGGTATAACATTTGAGATGCTTCAAATCTTGAGTTGCCTATGGCACGAACAAGGTATCACCCAACAGGTCTTGGCAGAGAGAACGGCAAAGGATAAGGCTTGTCTGACAAACCTAATGAACAATTTAGAGAAGAAAGGCTACGTCCATCGGAAAGAAGATCCTGAGGACCGGAGGAACAAACTGGTTTTCCTAACCCCGGAAGGAGAAGAATTCAAAAAGCAAATTCGCCCGATCCTTGATCAGTTTTATGTACATGCGGAGCATATTATCGGAATAGAGAACGTAGAAACCATGTTATCCGAATTAAAAGCAGTACATAATGTCCTTGAGAATATATAAAAAGCACGTATTGAGCCTCTTTTGTATGACGGTCGCTACATTTCCGGCAATCGCCCAAACCGATTCGCTCTTCTTGACCATCGACCAGCTTTTCGAGAGAGGCGTACGGCATAGTCTGCAGATCCAAGCAGACGTCTTAAAAGAATCGATAGCGCAAGAGAGAACCCATACGGCACGTTCCGCACAATTGCCAGACCTGCAAATCGGCTTGAAAGGTGGATATGTAGGGCAACCGATCCTCTTTGAGCAAGGACTCGCCCATCCGACTCGCCCGGAAGCGCCCGATTGGTCCCAGAACTATGCCATCGACCTTACCCAACCGATATACCAAGGCGGTAAAATCCGGTATTCCATCCGGAAAGCGGATCTGGAGAAAGAAGTCGCCTCTTTACAAACGCTCACAGACCAGAGTGAGATCAAGCTCGGTCTATTAAATCAATACATCGGTCTTTTCAGCCTGTTTAAACAACGTGAGGTGCTTTCCCGTAATATCGAGGAATCGGAACGCCGCCTGCAAGATATCCGGCGTATGAAAAAAGAGGGACTGATAACCAATAACGACGTATTAAGAAGCGAGATGCAATTAACCAACGACCGCCTATCCTTGCAAGAAACGGATAATAGCCTCATACTGGTATCACAGCAATTGGATATCCTGATCGGTCTCGATGAAAATCTATTGCTCAAACCAGATACCACGTTACTGGACCAAACCGTATCTTTAGAAACTTACGAAGATTATGTAGCCCAAGCCTATTCCAATGATCCGGCGATACGTCTACTCCGGAAACAAACAGAGTTAGCCCAAAATGATATACGTTTGACTAAAGCCTCCTCGCTACCCAGCCTATCGCTATATGCGTCGAACACATTGGCACGTCCAGTCTCCCGAACATTAGCGGATATGTACAATAACAACTGGAACATAGGACTGTCGCTCTCCTACCCTTTATCCTCTTTATATAAAAACAACCATAAAATAAAGGAAAGCAAATGGATGGTCTCGTTACATAAAAACGAGGAGGAACAGAAAAAGCAGAAAATCCGCATGGAAGTACGCACCGCGTTCTTACGTCATAAGGAGGCCCTACAAGAAGTGGAAGCCTTGAAGTTATCCGTACGGCAAGCTCAAGAGAACTACAGGATCATGCAAAACCGGTATTTAAACCAATTGGCGATCCTAACCGACTTACTCGACGCGAACTCGGTTCTCCTCAACGCGGAGCTACAGCTCACGAATGCCCGTACCCACGTGATTTACACTTACTATCAACTACAGAAGGCTTGCGGCCGTCTCTAAAAAGAAACAACGACTATGGCAAACGAATTAAAAGAGAAACATCATAGACTAAAGAAAGTAAGGACACGGAATATAGTATTAAACTCCATATGTATCCTTTTAGCCGGTTCCGGCATTTGGTGGACAGCCAATTATTTCTGGCGTTACATCAATTATGAGGTGACAAACGATGCCTTTGTGGACCAATATATCGCCCCACTAAATATACGTGCCTCCGGCTACATAAAAGAGGTCCGTTTCAAGGAACACCAGTACGTTCACCAAGGGGACACACTTCTCATACTGGACGATCGGGAATATCGGATCAAGGTAAAAGAGGCAGAGGCCGCGTTGATCGATGCCCAAGGATCACAAGACGTACTTCGTTCCGGTATCGAGACCTCCCATACGAACATCGCCGTACAAGACGCCAACATCGCCGAAGCTAAAGCCAAGCTTTGGCAACTGGAACAGGATTATCACCGATTTGAGCGGCTGCTGAAAGAAGAATCGGTCCCCGAGCAACAATACGAGCAATCCAAAGCCGCTTTCGAGGCGGCGCAAGCCCGATATCAGGCGTTGGTGGAACAAAAGAAAGCCGCTTTCTCCCAATTCACCGAAACCAGCAAGAAGACAACAGGAGCCGAGGCGGCGATCTTACGAAAAGAAGCGGATCTGGATTTAGCGAGGTTAAACCTTTCCTATACCGTTATAACCGCCCCTTACGACGGTCATGTAGGCAGACGGACCTTAGAGCCCGGACAATACGTGCAAGCCGGACAAACGATATCCTACCTCGTACGAGATAAAGACAAATGGATCACGGCCAATTACAAGGAGACCCAGATCCCCCACATCTATATCGGGCAAAAAGTACGTATCAAGGTAGACGCGTTGCCGGGAAAGATATTCAACGGGGAGGTAACCGCAATCTCCGACGCCACAGGCTCCAAATACTCATTGGTCCCGACCGACAATTCCGCCGGAAACTTCGTCAAGGTACAACAACGTATCCCGGTACGGATAGACTTGGAAAATCTATCGCAAGAAGATACGCAATACTTAAGAGCAGGCATGATGGTTGAAACAGAAGCCTTACGCAAATGATCACGATGAAAGAGCTTGGGGCACCGATCCGCCAATGGGTGCCGGACTGGTTAGGATTGATTTGCATCTTCATCGTTATCCTTCCGGTTACGATGCTAAACGGTTCGTACACCGGCAGTATGCTGGAGGTATCAAACACGCTAGGCACGAACACCGAGGATATAACCATGGGATATTACGCGGCAGCGGCGGGAATGGCGGTATCCTATCCGATTATTCCGAAGATATTAGAAGCCTTCTCTATAAAATTCTTATTGTTAGCGAATTTAGTCGCCCAGTTCTTCTTAAGCTGGATCTGTGCCCGCTCCCAGAACGCCGACATATTGATCGTCTGTAGTTTCGCGATCGGTTTCCTGAAAGGGTTTCTCATGCTGTGGTTTATCCGGTACGCACAAAAGATATTCAGCCCTAAAAATATACGTAGCCAATTCTACTCCTACTTCTATCCTTTTGTTTTCGGAGGGGGACAAGCGTCCATGCTTGTTACCGCACAGTTAGCCTACCATTACGACTGGAAATATATGTATTACTTCATGATGCTAATGATTTTATTGGCCATAGTAGTGGTAATCATCTGCTTCCGCCATAACCGGCCGATCAAGTCCATCCCCTTGGCCGATCTACACATCCGGGAAATGTTCATCATATCCACCGGATTGTTAATGCTTATGTATGTCATTAATTACGGGAAAGTACTCGACTGGATGGCATCCCCCAAGATTTGCCTTTATATCATGATCGCCCCGATATTGATCGCTTTATTTATTTGGTATCAATATCATTCGGAACGTCCGTACGTGAATCTGGCGCCTTTATACCAGCCGAAAGCCATTATCGGTTATTTCTATATGATGCTTGTCATGTTTTTCAGTACTTCGACTACCTTGTTGACCAGCTACCTGACCAGTATCTTAAAGGTAGACAGTACCCATACCTATTCCCTTTATACTTATTTGCTTCCGGGATATGTCTTGGGGGCGTTCATCTGTTTTTGGTGGTTCCGGTGGCAACGTTGGCGGTTTCGTTTCTTGATAGCGGGAGGAATGAGTTGTTTCGTCCTGTTCTTCGGGAGCCTTTATTTCGGGATCTCACCGGATAGCAGATACGAGATGCTCTACTTTCCTATATTCCTCAGGGGATTGGGCATGATGATTCTTATCATAGCTTTTGCCTTATTTGCCGTGGAAGATTTAAATCCTAAATATTTATTGTCAAACGCTTTCTTTCTCATCATTTTCCGTTCGGTACTATCCCCTATCATGGCGACTTCTTTTTACAGTAATATACTATATCGCTTGGAACAAAAATATATGTATTCCTTATCAGAAACCGTTACGCTGGCCGATCCTCTAGCCGCCTCACGTTATAATCAGGCGCTTGGCAACGCCTTGACCCAAGGGCATCCCTACGACGAGGCAGCGCAAATGGCTACCAATACACTCTATAATACGTTACAGCAACAAAGCTTATTATTGGCGTTAAAAGAGGTACTGGGGTATTTATTAGCCATCTCCTTATTCATAGCGATCGTATCCCGTTTTATCCCATTCCATAAAACCATCCGTGTTACATTCGCCAAGACAGGAGATGATATGGTTTGATCAAACTATGCCCGGCTGCAAATCTATCAGCCGGCATCTGCCTTTTTGTCATTTATAGTTTATCCGAAACATTTTGGCATTCGTTTTGTATAGGAATAGGCGGATCTTGAGAATGATCAGGATCAGGAATACGCACAAAATAACAATAAAAATAATAAGATATTCAGACTATGAGCAGTAAACAAGGTAACATCGGAGTAACATCGGAAAACATCTTTCCGATTATCAAGAAGTTCTTATACAGTGATCACGAAATCTTCCTTCGTGAACTTGTTTCTAATGCGGTAGATGCTACCCAGAAGTTAAAAACGCTTTCTTCCGTAGGCGAGTTTAAAGGCGAACTCGGCGATTTGACCGTACAGGTTAAGTTCGATGACAAAACGATCACGATCTCTGACCGGGGTATCGGTATGACGGCCGAGGAGATCGATAAGTACATCAACCAGATCGCTTTCTCCGGCGCCGAGGAGTTCGTTGAGAAATACAAGAACGACGCCGCTTCTATCATCGGTCACTTCGGTCTTGGTTTCTACTCCTCTTTCATGGTTTCCAAGAAAGTAGAGATCGTGACGAAATCATACAAAGAAGGCGCTGTTCCCATGAAATGGAGCTGCGACGGTACGCCGGAATACTCCTTGGAGGAAACGACGAAAGAGGATCGTGGTACCGATATCATCCTGTATATAGACGACGAGAATAAAGATTTCTTGAACAAGGATAAGATCAATGGCTTATTGACAAAATACTGCCGTTTCTTACCGGTTCCTATCGCATTCGGCAAGAAGCAAGAGTGGAAGGATGGCAAATATGTAGATACGGACGAAGATAACGTAATCAACGACACCAAACCGGCATGGGTTCGCAAACCGGCCGATATGACCGACGAGGATTACAAGAAGTTCTATCGTGACTTATATCCTATG
Organism: Parabacteroides sp. AF19-14; assembly: GCF_003635485.1. NCBI lineage: Bacteria > Pseudomonadati > Bacteroidota > Bacteroidia > Bacteroidales > Tannerellaceae > Parabacteroides > Parabacteroides sp. AF19-14. The sequence goes on from NZ_QTMJ01000004.1 coordinate 185,594, forward strand.
ACGGATGAGCCGTTGTTCTGGATTCACTTGAACGTAGACTATCCGTTCAACTTGACCGGTATCTTATATTTCCCTCGCATCAAGAGCAATATCGACTTGCATCGTAACAAGATCCAGTTATATTGCAACCAAGTATTCGTTACGGATTCCGTAGAGGGTATCGTTCCTGAGTTCTTGACATTATTGCATGGTGTATTGGATTCGCCGGATATCCCGTTGAACGTATCCCGTTCCTATTTGCAAAGCGATCAGAACGTGAAGAAGATCTCCAACCACATCACGAAGAAGGTGGCAGACCGCTTGGAAGAGATCTTCAAGAACGACCGCCCGCAGTTCGAGGAGAAATGGGATAGCTTGAAACTATTCATCCAATATGGTATGTTGACTGATGAGAAGTTCTACGACCGCGCGGTTAAGTTCGCCTTATTCAAGGACGTCGAAGGCAAATACTTCACTTTCGAGGAATACAAGAACTTGATCAAGGACAACCAGACAGACAAAGAGGGTAACTTAATCTATCTGTATACCACCAATAAAGACGAGCAATACAGCTATATACAAGCCGCAAAGGACAAAGGTTACAGCGTCTTGGAAATGGACGGACAATTGGATGTACACTTGATCGGACAATTGGAGCAGAAGTTCGAGAAGAGCCGCTTCGTTCGTGTGGATAGCGATACGATCGATAACCTGATCCGCAAGGAAGACTCGAATAAGGTAACCTTGAGCGAGGAGCAGAAAATGGCCATGCAGGAAGTATTCAAGAGTCAGATGCCGAAATTGAACAAGACCGAGTTCTACGTAACATTCGAGGCATTGGGCGAAAACGCGAACCCTGTCATGTTGACACAAAGCGAGTATATGCGAAGAATGCGTGAGATGTCCGCTATGCAACCGGGTATGTCTTTCTATGGCGAGATGCCGGATAGCTTCAACTTCGTATTGAATACGGATCATCCGTTGATCAAGAAAGTATTAACTGAAGAGGAGCAAGCTTGCGACGAGAAGTTAAAACCGATCCTTAGCGATATCAAAGGATGGGAGGCTCGTCAAGCCGACTTACGTGAGGCTCAAAGCAAAAAGAAAGAAGATGAGATCACGGCGCAAGAGAAAGAGGATATGACCAACACCGACCATAAGCTGGATGAGCTTCGTGAGCAACGCAACCAAGTTCTGGCCGAGTACGCCGGCACGAACAAGACAGTTAGTCAGTTGATCGACCTTGCTTTGTTAGGAAACGGTATGCTGAAGGGAGAGGCCTTAAGCCAATTCATCAAACGTAGCGTAGAACTGATCGGATAAACCAATCCTCACATATATAAAAAACCGTTCCTTCTCGGGGGAACGGTTTTTTTAGTTTCAGCCCACGACATCCTCGACCACTTTCCGCAACCTATCCAAGCTCATCTCGCCGGATTGTCTCCACAAAGCCTCCCCTTTCCGTAGCAGGATAAAAGTAGGAATCGATTCCACCGTATACAAATCGGCAAGAGCGCTCTCCTCCTCGATATTGATTTGTACCACTTCTAATTTTCCTTTCTCCAATTCCTTGAACTCCTTCACGATCGGCATCATTTTCTGGCAATGAGGGCACCAATCCGCATAAAACTCAGCCATGACCAAAGCACCGGTCTCCATAACGGTCTTATTCCGCTCTTCCCTATTCAATTCTTTCTCTTTCATAACATCATCTGTTTTAATTGTATTGATAACTCAACAATACGAAAAAACAAAATGTTTATGTTTCTAAAGAAATACTTCTTACATTTGGAGAAGAAAAACAGATTGGGTTCATATGAGGAAAATAACCGTTATCATAGCCTTATTCCTTGCTGCCATTCAGATTGTTTCCGCCCAGAAAGTAGGGTTGGTACTCAGTGGCGGCGGTGCCAAAGGAGCGGCACATATCGGAGTGATCAAGGCGCTGGAAGAAAATAATATACCGATCGATTACATTACCGGTACCTCCATCGGGGCGATTATCGGTAGTTTATACGCCATGGGATATTCCCCCGAGGAGATGCTGGAGCTGATGCTTTCCAAGGAGTTCGCCTATTGGCAAACAGGTACGGTGGAGGAGCAATATACCTATTATTTCAAGGAGCCTTACCCGACCCCGGAATTCGCGCATTTCTCCATCGATATGTCCGATTCCCTACAGATCAAGGCTAGCTTCTTACCGCAAAGCTTGATCAATCCCATACAGATGAATCAGGCGTTCATGGCCTTGTTCTCGCAGGCGACGGCAAAGGCGGGGTGGAATTTCGACAACCTGTTTGTCCCTTTCCGTTGCGTGGCCTCGGATATATATACTAAAAAGCCGATCATCTTTAAGAATGGGGATCTGGGAGACGCCGTACGTGCCTCCATGACTTTCCCGTTTTTCTTCCAGCCCATATGGAAAGACAGTATTCCTTTATTCGATGGAGGTATCTACGATAATTTCCCGGTAGGCCCGATGAAAGACGCGTTCCACCCGGATTTCATTTTCGGATCGACGGTATCGGGAGGGAATAAAAAGCCTTCGGAGAATCCTTATAACCAGATCGAGACCATGATCATGCAAAAGACCGATTACGAGGTACCGGAGGAAGATGGCATGATGATTAAATTCAGTTTTCCCACCGTCTCCTTATTGGATTTCCAGAAAGGCAAGGAGCTTATGGACATCGGGTATAAACGTACCCTTTCCATGATCGACTCCATCAAGCAACGGGTTCCCCGGGAAGTGCCTTTAAATGAGGTTACCGAAAGAAGAAAAGCCTATAAAGAGAACCTTCCCCCGCTGATCTTCCGTAATATTTACGTGACGGGCGTATCCGAGGCCCAGCGTAAATACATAGAGGCCCAATTACACAGGGATATCAATAACGAATTCTCCATGGAAGAGTTCAAGCGGGCTTATTTCAAGATGCTGACCTATTCCAAGATTAGGGAAATCATGCCGCATGCCGTTTATAACCGGAAAGAGAAGAAATTCGATCTTTATCTGGACGTGAAGATGAAAGAAGAGATCACGGTTGGCTTCGGTGGAAACGTATCGTCTCATCAAGCGAATCAATTATACCTAGGATTGGGGTATCAATATCTGGGACGGTTCGCCGCCGACGTAAACTCGAACTTTCAAGTGGGTAACTCCTTTAGTGGTGTCATGTTGAGTGGCCGGATGTACCTGCAAACGCAAATCCCCACTTATTTAAATTGGCAAGGAGTCTTCTCGGACAAGAAATATACGGAAAGCCAATCCCTCTTTTATGAGGATATAGTGCCCGCCATGATTAAGCAGAAAGAACTGTACATGAAACTAAAATTAGGCTTCCCCTTTCTCAACCACGCGAAAGCGGAGATCGGGTTCGCCTACGGACGGCTGAACGATTTCTATTTGCAGAGCACCACGATACCTTTCCCGAACGCCTCTTTCGACCATAGCTGGTACGATTTATTCAGCGGTTCGTTAAGTATCGAGCAAAACTCACTCAACGCCAAACAATACCCGATAAGCGGAAAACAGCAATTCCTAATCGCCCAATACGTAACCGGTACGGAGAAGTACACTCCATCCCCCACTTCCGCCACGACGGAAGCCCCGATTGGTCGCAAAGTGCATAGCTGGCTGCAACTGAAAGGGCGCTGGAACCAATACCAGACGCTGAGCAACCGTTTCAACTTAGGTTATTTGGCGGAAATGGTCATATCCAGCAAGAACCTCATGAATAACTATACGGCTAGCGTATTACAGGCCCCGGCGTTTACCCCGACACCCCATAGCGAGATTGTATTCAACGAGGCGTTCCGGGCGAACCAATATGTGGCTTTCGGGCTTTCCCCGATCTTGAAGTTAAGCAAGCTTCTGCACTTCCGGTTGGATATGTATGGCTTCGCTCCGCTCTATGAAATACAAAAGACGGTGCCGGAAAACAACCCATATGTCGGAATCCCGCATTATGGTAAGTTTTTGCACTCGTTTAATTATATGGGTGAAGCGGCGGTCGTATTGCAATTGCCATTCTTATGTATCAGTCTGTACGCCAACGGATACAGTTATCCGAAGGAGAATTTCAACTTTGGCTTAAACATTGGTTATCTGATCTTCAATCCAAAAATGTTAGATTAAATTCGCAAAAAAGTAGTCGAAACGTTTGCATATTTAAAACAAAAACGTACCTTTGCACTCGCAATCACGAAACAATGGCCGCGTAGCTCAACTGAATAGAGTAGCTGACTACGGATCAGCCGGTTACAGGTTTGAATCCTGTCGCGGTCACCATTCGAAGATAGCAATAGAATATATCTTGGCTCCTTAGCTCAACTGAATAGAGCATCTGACTACGGATCAGAAGGTTAAAGGTTTGAATCCTTTAGGAGTCACTTGAATATTCAAATTCATTTACAGATTGGCTCGCTAGCTCAACTGAATAGAGCATCTGACTACGGATCAGAAGGTTATAGGTTTGAATCCTATGCGAGTCACTTGAGAATCCTTATTTCATTCAGCGTCTTCGGAAGCAATGAAATAAGGATTTTTTCAATTTCTACCGGTCGTATCATTATTATTCATATATTCGCAGTTAATACAAAGAATATTTTATTTAAGATAAAAGGTAAACACTTGAAAGCACACTATAAAACTTCTATAGCCATAAGTCTAATCGTCATTATCGTATTAGTGATCTTACGTACCACTGTTACCGGACAAGATAGCATCAAATTCATCGACGATACCGATGATCAGCCAATAGATCAACAAAACAGCGACTCTATAGACCTTCGTTATTCCAATGAGTACCAAAGTTGGAAACAAACCTCGGACACGACTTTCCGCAGTTTGTTTAATGGGAACCAACAAGCTGATATCTTGGCCGAACATCCCGGAATGGTGGTATTATGGGCAGGATACGCTTTCTCCAAAGATTATCTAAGTCCCAGAGGGCATATGTATTCCATAGAAGATCTATACAAAAGCCTGCGGACCGGCGCTCCCATGACCCCGACGAGTGGCCCCCAGCCTGCCGCATGCTGGGCATGTAAAAGTCCGGACATACCCCGCTTATTAACGACCACCGATGCCAAGACCTTATATAAGAAGAAATGGGCGGAGCTAGGCAACGAGATCGTAAATCCAATCGGATGCGCAGACTGCCATGAACCGCAAAGCATGGGATTGCGCGTGACCCGCTCATTCTTGAAAAGTGCCTATAAGCGCAACGGATTACGTATAGAGGACGCAACCGAGCAAGAGATGCGATCTCTAGTATGCGCCCAATGCCACGCCGAATATTATTTCCAAGGAGAAGATCGTATACTAACCTTACCTTGGGATCAAGGTTATACGGTAGAAAATATAGAAGCCTATTACGATAGCATAAACTTCACCGATTTCACCCATAAATTAAGCCGGGCACATTTGATAAAGGCGCAACATCCGGATTTCGAGTTATTCCAGATGGGCATTCACGGGCAAAGAGGCGTTTCCTGCGGAGAATGCCATATGCCTGCTGTCGGGGAAGATGAGAACCGGTACAACAACCATCATATCAAAAGCCCGTTGGCGATGATAGACCGTACTTGCCAAGCCTGCCACCGGGAAAGTGAGGAGACCTTACGCAAGGATGTTTATGAACGGCAAAACAAAGTCTACGCCATACGCATGCGTGTAGAGGAAGAATTGACAAAAGCCCATATAGAAGCGAAATTCGCTTGGGACAAAGGCGCTACGGAATCTCAAATGAAAAACGTATTAAAACTGCTCCGGCAGGCACAATGGCGTTGGGACTTCGCCGTGGCCTCACATGGGGCGGCTTTCCACGCGCCCCAAGAAGTCACACGTATCTTGGGCAGCGGACTCGATAAGGCTACCCAAGCCCGCATCCAGATCATGAAGGTCTTAGCGCAGCTAGGCTATACCCAAGATGTTCCGATGCCGGATATCTCCACGAAAGCGAAAGCCCAGCAATATATCGGCCTCGATATGGAAGCCGAGCAACAGGCCAAACAAAAGTTTTTAGAAACCGTCATCCCCCAATGGCAGGAAGAAGCGAGGGCCAATAAACGATTCATCGAAGGTAATTAAGTTCTTTCCTCCAGCTCCAATCCCGGGGTATAAGGTAGCGAGATCGTAAACATACTACCTACGCCAACCTCGGATTCCAGCGATATGCTTCCATGAAACGTATGAACGATACTCTGGCAGATCGCTAACCCCAAGCCTGTACCTTGGGCAAACTCATCCAGTTTCTGGAAACGCTCGAATACCTTTTCCTTTTTATCATCAGGAATGCCCTTACCCGTATCTTTCACGGAAATAAGGATCGATTTTCCATCTGCGCTAAGTTCGTATCCGATCTCGATATATCCCTTAGCGGTAAACTTCACCGCATTATTAATGAAATTGGTACAAACCTGCGTCAACCGGAAATGATCCGAACGGATGATAAGAGGTTCATGGGGAACCCTTATCTTTAACTCCACTCCCTCCGGCATCATCAATTGATGCGTATGGAAGATATCTCCCATCAGTTTACTCAGATCGAGGTTCTCATAAGAGAAAGACATGCTACCGGATTCTATGCGTGATAGATCCAAGATATCGTTGATCAGCTTAAGCAACAGGTCACTGTTTTTGGTAATCAGATCTATAAACTCCGCCTTTTCCTCCGGTTCCAAAGGCATATCCGAATTGAGCAATTGGGAGAAGCCTACGATCGCATTCAGAGGCGTACGTATCTCATGGCTCATATTCGCCAGAAAGACTAATTTCATCCGATCGGATTCCTCCGCTTTCCGGCGGGCGGCTATAAGGCTATTCTCCGTGTCTTTTATCCGCTGGATATTCAAGCATAAGCCACTTACCTCAACAGCTTCGTCACCGGAAACCGAATCTTTCTCATTCTTATTTTGGGCATAGCGAAATTCCCACCACTCATACCCCTTCTTATTAAAGTTACAACGACGTTGCGTCACTTTCCGGGAAAGAAAGCCACTATCCAGCAGATTCCGGTCTCGAAGGAAATTATCCAGTTCTTCAGGATGTATAGCATCCTGAAACTCCTCGATTTTCATCGGCACACAGGGCATACCTAAGTAATGGTAGAATCTATTATCAAACTCGAATACCCCTTTGCTATACCGAAAAGCGAAAATGTTGCCGCTATCCAACGCAAAAGAAAGAAAAGTCTTCTCCCTTTTTAACTTCTCCTGCGCATCCTTCTTATGTAAAGCCTCCTGTATATATCGCTTTCTTTGGTAACTAAAAAGCAGAAGCAACATCACCACCAGAATAAAGCCGGCAGCCCATATATAATATTTATATTGAACGACAAACGGCATATTCGCGATAATAGCTCCTTCCGGCAATTTACTACTATCAATGCCCCAGCGTTCTAACACACCGTAATCAAAAACATAAGCCTTGTTACTCTCTTCGATTTGCGGAAAATCGGACGGGGGCGTTCCTTTCAAGATAGAGACGACCCGGTTTACAGCTGCCTCTACCTCATCCTTAAAGACAGTTACATACCCGCCAACTACGCCATTCTGATTACCGATCAACTCATTGATCACGGAGAAACATGGAAAGGCGCTGAGCCGCCCCAACGAGATTGTCATATAATCCCTCTTGGTTGCCAGATACGCTTTATTATAATAATTCTCGCCGAATCCCTTAATCAGGGCATTCGCCGATTTCGTACTGAGTGTGCTTATATACATCGTATCCGGCTTTATCTTAGGTATATCCGATATCGAAATCCCGTTCTTTCCGGATAAACGTACCCGATCCAAGGAATATATATTGTTCACGGCACAAATATCCTGAATCTGCGCATTCATGTCCGCCAGCATCATATTATCCTGAAAGGTATCGTCCGAGACTCTTATGACGATGCAATTACCAACAAGCCGCCGTATCAATTCTATATTCCTCTTATAATCCGGTTTATCATAAAAGCCCGTCATATTCGGATATTTCCGGATGATCGGGATATTGGGATAACTAACCCCCATAAACACGACCGGGATCGATTTAGCGAGGGGATGCCTGCTACTTATCAAAGCGTTCAAGGCTTGATCGTCATTGACCAGAATAATATCCGGGTTCCATGTCGATAACTCATTCAGTTTCTTGAATAATTTCTGTCGCTGTTGCTTCTCCGAATATTGCTCACAATCCAAATAAAAAGAATAGACACTCGCATGTATCCCCTTCTTCCGCAAATCACTCGACATGATTTCCTTTATCTTCTCATAGGCGGGAAAATGTTTTTCGTAAGATTGAATCACGAGTATACGCTTCTCCTCCGATAAGTCTGTAGAGGATTTACATGATATACAGGTAACAAAGAGAAATATGATGGATATTATTCCAAATAAGCGCTTAGCTGGCATATCGTTCCTTTAAGGTGTTTTCTATGACTTTACAAAACTAAAGATTTATTTCGTACATTTGAGCATATTTTTCACGAAATACAATCAAAACATCAAATATATGAAACAAGAAATCCAACTGAACGAACACAACAAGCAAGAGTATCCTCCTATGCACACGGCGGAACATATCTTAAACCAGACAATGGTACGGATGTTCGGATGTCCCAGATCCAAGAACGCACACATAGAAAGGAAGAAGTCTAAATGCGATTATCTATTGGCGGAAGAGCCCAGCGCAGAGGTCATGGCCGAGGTTGAGAAGAAGATAAACGAGGTGATCGACCGGCACCTGCCCGTAACCATCGAGTTCATGCCAAAAGAAGAGGCCGGAGATATCGTGGATTTAAGTAAATTGCCCGACGATGCCAGCGATACATTACGTATCGTACGCATAGGCGATTACGATGCCTGCGCATGTATCGGATCGCACGTGGCGAATACATCCGAGATCGGACATTTCAAGCTGTTGAATTACGACTATGCCGACGGGAGATTACGGCTACGTTTCAAATTGGTATAAAATTTAAAGCAAGCGCAAACGGTCAAATAAAAATATTTTATGTAAGTTTGCAAGCGATTAAAGGAACATTTTAATACAGACATTAAATACAATAGTTATGCAAACAATTGACAATTTCAATTTTGCCGGCAAAAAGGCATTTGTAAGAGTTGACTTTAACGTTCCATTGGACGAAAACTTCAACATCACCGACGACACTCGTATGCGTGCCGCTCTTCCTACATTAAAGAAGATCTTAGCGGATGGTGGTAGCGTAATTATCGGTTCTCACCTAGGTCGTCCGAAAGGCGCTACTGATAAGTTCTCCTTAAAGCACATATTGAAGCACCTTTCTGAGTTGTTAGGCGTAGATGTTCAGTTTGCAAACGACTGTATTGGCGAAGAAGCCGGCGCTAAGGCTGCCGCTTTGCAACCGGGCGAAGCTTTGTTGCTTGAGAACCTTCGTTTCTACGCTGAGGAAGAAGGCAAACCAAGAGGTTTGGCTGAAGACGCTTCCGACGAGGAGAAGAAGGCTGCCAAGAAAGCCGTTAAAGAAAGCCAGAAAGAGTTCACGAAGAGATTGGCTTCTTACGCTGACTGCTATGTAAACGACGCATTCGGTACCGCTCACCGCGCTCACGCTTCTACGGCTTTGATCGCTGACTACTTCGATACGGACAACAAGATGTTCGGTTATTTGATGGAGAAAGAAGTGAAGGCTGTCGATAAGGTTATGAACGACATCCAACGTCCGTTCACCGCTATCATGGGTGGTTCTAAGGTTTCCTCCAAGATCGAGATCATCGAGAACTTGTTGAACAAGGTAGACAACTTGATCATCACGGGTGGTATGACTTATACTTTCACGAAAGCGCAAGGCGGTAAGATCGGTAAGTCTATCTGCGAGGACGATAAGTTGGATCTTGCTCTTGATTTGATCAAGAAAGCGAAAGAAAAAGGCGTAAACTTGGTATTGGCTGTTGACGCTAAGATCGCTGACGATTTCAGCAACGACGCTAAGACTGATTTCGCTCCGGTAGATCAGATTCCTGATGGTTGGGAAGGTCTTGACATAGGTCCGAAGACCGAGGCTATCTACGCTGACGTTATCAAGAACTCTAAGACGATCCTTTGGAACGGTCCTACGGGTGTATTCGAGTTCGAGAACTTTACGCACGGATCTCGCACGGTTGGCGAGGCTATCGTTGAGGCTACGAAGAACGGCGCTTTCTCTTTAGTAGGTGGTGGCGACTCTGTTGCTTGCGTTAACAAATTCGGTTTGGCTAACGGCGTATCTTACGTTTCTACAGGTGGTGGCGCTCTTCTTGAGGCTATCGAAGGTAAGGTTCTTCCGGGTATCGCAGCTGTAAAAGGCGAGGCTTACAAATAATCAGATAAGTAAGTGATTTAATAAAAAATCCCCCGGGACGCTCGGTATTCATCGAGATGTCCCGGGGGATTTTCTTTGATTTAGTTCCGTATTAATCTTGTTTCAAGATCAAGGCGGAAGAGGCGCTTACGGTAGTTTTACCCTGTACGGAACCTTTACCGTCCAGATAAATCCGACCGTCTTTACAAACCGGAATCCATGTTCCTTCCGGCAGAGAAACCGTTACCGCCTTCCGGTTCCCGTTAAAGATAACCATAATCTTCTTCCAACTATCCCCGTTCGCATGTTCCCCTAAGGTATACGCTACGACACCGGGCTGGTTCACTTCTTGGAATTGAAGGGCCTCCCTCACTCCCTCGGCCGTGGCGATACGGAAAGCCGGGTGCGACTTACGAAGGGCGATCAAATCCTTGTAATAGTTGAAAACATCCTTGTTTTTTGCCTTTAAAGACCAGTCGATCTCATTGATTGAATCGGGCGATTGATAGCTGTTATGTACACCTTTCTTATCGTGCAGCAACTCCTCTCCTGCCCGCATGAAGGGTACTCCTTGCGAGGTGAAGATGATGGTCTGGGCCAACTTGCCGAATCGTATCAACTCATCCGGGGTAGCGTCTTTCGGGGCCGAGAGCTTCAACTTATCCATCAAACAAAGATCATCGTGGCAAGAGACATAGTTGATCACTTGCGTAGGCTTGTTCGCATAAGGCGCTTTGCAATATAATATTTGGTTATAGTCGATTTGCGGATGGCGGATAGCGCCTACAATACCGAACTTAATAGACTCCTCGTTACCTTCCGGCTTTCCGGAGGCGAAACCGGCCTGTGTAGTCTCGAATACGCTTCCTTTTAAAGCATCCCGCAGGTCATCGCTAAATACGGCCACATCATTCAGTTTCGGGGCGTTTACCTTGATCGCCCTCTGGTCCTCCGGTAGCGGGGAATCGCTGGCGGTCCAGCCCTCGCCGTATACGAAGATGGAAGGATCTAGTTTAGCTAACTCGGCTTTTACCTCGTTCATGGTCTCTACGTCATGGATGCCCATCAAGTCGAAACGGAAACCATCCACATGGTATTCCTCGGCCCAATATTTCACGGACTCCACGATATAGCGGCGTACCATCGCCCGCTCCGAAGCGGTCTCATTACCACAGCCGGAGGCATCCGAATAGCTTCCGTCCGGTTTATGACGGTAGAAGTAACCGGGAACGGTCAAACTGAAATTCGACCCATCCCCCACGAAGGTATGATTGTAAACCACGTCCATGATCACACGGATACCATTCCGGTGCAACCCCCGCACCATCTCCTTGAACTCACGGATACGAGCCTCGGGATTGTAAGGATCGGTGGAATAGCTCCCCTCGGGGGCGTTATAGTTCTTGGGATCATACCCCCAATTGTACACATTATCTTGCAAGCGGGTCTCGTCCACCGAGCCATAATCATAGGAAGGAAGGATATGGACATGGGTAACGCCCAACTCCTTCAGATGATCCACGCCGGTAGCCACGCCGCCCGGCCCTTTCGTGCCCTCCTCCGCCAAGGCGAGAAACTTACCTTTATGCGTCACGCCGGAGTTCGCGGCGATCGAGAAATCCCGATGATGCATCTCGTAGATGATAATATCGGAGAAGCTTTTCAACTCGGGAGATTTATCCGCCTCCCAGCCCTCCGGATCGGTAGCCGCCCAATCGATCACGGCCGCACGGTTTCCATTCACCCCGACGGCTTTCGCCCAGATACCGGGAGTCTCATCCAGCCATTTATCGCCGATACGGATCTGGAAGGTATAGAAGGAACCTTTCAGATCCTCGCTCACGGAGATACGCCACGTACCCTTGTCCGAGGATTTCATCGGCAACTGGCGGATAGGCTCCCCTCCCTCACCGGAGGCGTAAAGATTCAAGCGGACTTCTTCCGCCGTCGGGGCCCAAAGGGTGAACACGGATTTCGTGGGGGAATAGAACAACTCCAGATCGTCTCCCTCATAGGAAGGGTATTCATCAAAGGATTTGTATTCTTTCGGTGAGTTGCAGCTAAGCAACAGCGACAGGTATATAGATACCGGAACTAAGTGTCTCGTCATGGCTGATTCAGTAATTTGTTTTCAATCACAAAGATAGAAGTTTCGAATCGGATTCGCCAACGAAACAGAAAAGAAGAGGCGAAAAATCTACCGCAAACGTTTTCGCCTCTTTCGCTCATTCATGCTATATTAGAACGGAACCTCGTTACTGCTACCTTGACTCAAGAAGTCAGCTCCCGCCGATGGGATCGGGGGCATCGGGTCTCCACCGTTCATGGTCGAGGAGAATTCCCTTACCGCTATATCTTCCTCTACGTTCATAAACTTGGCGAACTCGCTCTTAAAGCGCAGCCGGACATCCCCCACTGCACCGTTACGATGCTTGGCGATAATAATCTCGGCGAGGCCGATCAGGGAATTTCCCCGCTCGTCTTCCGTAATCTTATAATATTCGGGACGGTGGATGAAACATACCATATCGGCATCCTGCTCGATAGCTCCGGACTCACGCAAGTCGGCTAGCTGCGGACGCTTACCTTCCACGCCTTGACGAGCTTCCACACCACGGTTCAACTGCGACAAGGCGATAATCGGGATATTCAATTCCTTCGCCAATCCCTTCAACGAGCGGGAGATCGTACTCACCTCCTGCTCACGGCTACCGAAGTTCATACCGCTAGCGTTCATCAACTGAAGGTAGTCGATAATGATACATTTAATGCCATGCTCACGCACCAGACGACGGGCTTTCGTTCGCAGCTCGAAGACGGACAAGCTCGGGGTATCGTCCACGAAGATCGGGGCGTCGTAAAGCTCCTTGATCTTAAAGTCCAGCTGTTCCCACTCGTAGCTCTCCAAGCGTCCGCTCTTGATCTTCTCGCCCGGTATCTCGCAGACATTCACGATCAGACGGTTTACCAACTGCACGTTACTCATCTCGAGCGAGAACAGGGCGACAGGCGTATTGAAATTCACCGCCATATTCTTCGCCATGGAAAGCACGAAAGCCGTCTTGCCCATGGCCGGACGGGCAGCGATAATGATAAGGTCTGAATTCTGCCAACCGGAAGTCATCTTATCCAAGCCCTCGAAGCCCGTGCGCAATCCGCTCAGACCTTCCTTCTGGAGGGCCGCCTTTTGCAACATCTCCATAGCGTCCTTGATGACGGGGTTGATCTGGGTGACATCCTTCTTTACGTTGCGTTGCGAGATCTCGAACAACTTGCCCTCCGCCTCTTGCATCAGGTCCTCTACATCGAGCGTCTCATCAAATGCCTTTCCTTGGATCATCGCCGTGAAAGAGATCAACTCCCTCGCCAGATATTTCTGGGCGATGATCCGGGCGTGATACTCGATATGGGCGCTGCTGGCCACCTTGCTGGTAAGTTGAGAGATATAGAACGGTCCGCCTACATCCTCTAATTCTCCCCGTTTCTTCAATTGCTCCGTTACGGTAAGCATATCCACGGGACGCTGGCTCAACGCCAAGTCTACGATAGCGGCATAAATCTTCTCATGCGCTTTCTCATAGAAACACTCCGGCTTCAAGATCTCGCTGACGATCGAGTACGCGTCTTTCTCCAGCATCAACGCACCCAACACAGCCTCCTCCAACTCACGGGCCTGTGGCTGAAGACGCCCCATATCGGGGAGCATCTCCACAGGCTTTTTCCTTCCTCTTCCTGTATTTCTTGTTCCTTCTGCCATCATTCTTTCTATTTGGGGAGTCAAAGGTAATATCTTTTACCCATTTCTGAAAAAGATTCTTTATATTTAGGAATTAAAACCTGTCGAATCATGAAAGCGTATTTTATCGGATTAGTTATCATGGGAGGTTGCCTATTATACGGCTGCCATACCAAACAAGAGAAAGGGGAAAACAGTAGCGACTACTCAGCCGACTCCCAATCCATAGCACGGCAAGATACCCTACCGTTACCGATTGATACCCATGCCGCATCTTCAGTTTCCACGGAAGGATGGACCGCCAAGCAGATACGGGACAGCATAGAATTGTTCTTCGGCAAGGAATACGATACCCTTCCCCCGCATCTACGGAAGATCCGCGGCAACCTGACCTCCCTCTGGAACACGGACGACTCCGTCTTCCTACAGCTTATCATAGCGGAGAAGGAGTATGTGGAGGCTTTCAAGACTTACGTATTCAATTCACCCCTCATCCGGATCGGCGGAGGCCCTTACGACCGGCCACCCGAGGAAGCTATCAGCATGGACACCACCCACTTCTCCATGCGAGTAAGACCGAACGTCTACCCAACCAACATCGAGCGGATCGAGATCGCTATCACCAACCATACCGACCTGGAAGGGATGGGAGGCGAAGAGTATTTCATCGAGCGTTTCGACGGGAGGGCATGGAAAGGAATCCCGCAACCCACCGCCTTCGTCGCTCTCGGCTATCCGATCTTTCCTAACCAGACAAGAGACGATTTCTCGGCCACCTTGATGCCTGAGCTCAAGGAAAACCCTCCGGGATTGTACCGGGTGCGCAAGACCGTCATCACCGGACAGGGCGCCGGCATCGTCCATTATCCTTTGGCCGCCACGTTCTACCTATCCGATAACCCGGAAGATTATGAGGAATACACACGCTTCGCCAGCCGGCTCCACGAGCCTCGCCCCATGGCCGAGTTCAAGGGAGGAAGAGAAGCCATGATCCGTTTCTTCGAACAGAACCTGCGTTATCCCGAATCTTATAAAGGTACGGGCACGAAGGTACGACTCTTCTACTCCTTCACGATCGATTCCTTAGGTATGTTACAGAATCCCGTAAGCCTACCCGAGAATATACTGTATCCTCGCGATACGGGGAAAACCTATGATGAGTTCCGCGATGAAGCCTTACGGGTACTCCGGTTGATGCCCGCATGGGAACCCGCCGTAAACCGTATCCATGGTCCGGTCAGCATAGATACCGGGCTCTTCTTCTACTTCAACGAAGAGGGGAAATGCGGGATTGAATAGATGGCCAGTACTGCCTAAGAAGTATTGGAGTACTTCTTAGGCAGTACTCGGGTACTTCCATGAAAGTACTCCAGTACTATTACCAGAAGTATCGCAATACTCTCAGAGAAGTAAGCCTATGCTAACGTAAACTGGCAACAATATTGCTGTCAGCATACAGCGACATAACTTTACTTACGTAAAAAAGTATTATCTTTGCACCCGTAAAAAGTAATTTTCAAATTATGGACGACAGTATCCCGCTAGAAACAGAACAGAGTATGAACTAACGAGGCGGAGGGTTTCATTGATCCTCTGCTCGGATTAAACACGAAAGGAGGCAATAATGAGACAATTTCTTTATTGTGAGGCCGGTTATGTGGAGAAGAACCAATGGCTTCCTAACAGTTGGGTAAACGTAGAGTGCCCGACTCCCGAAGATCTTCAATTCTTGATGGATCGATTTAACGTACCCGAATCATTCTTGAGCGATATAGCCGATACGGACGAGCGTCCCCGTATCGAGTACGAGGGGAATTGGTTGCTTACCATCTTACGTATCCCGTTGCAGAACCAAGATCATGACATCCCGTTCAATACGGTGCCGATCGGTATCATCACGAACAATGAGATCATCGTAAGCGTATGTTACCATAAGACGGACTTGATCCCCGATTTCATCCGCTATACCCAACGGAAGGAACTCCAGATTAAAAACAAGTATGAGTTGATCCTCCGGCTGATCCACTCATCGGCCGTATGGTTCCTTAAATACCTGAAACAAATCAATTACGCCGTCACCGAGGCGGAAAAGGCGTTGGAGAAAAGCATCCGCAACGAGGATCTGCTAGCGTTGATGAAGCTGGAGAAGAGCATGGTATTCTTCAACACCTCCATCCGCGGGAATGAGGTGATGCTGGCCAAGCTCCAGAATATTTTCCAAGAGCCGGAATATATCGACAAGGATTTGGTGGAGGACGTGGAGATCGAGTTGAAACAGGCCCATAACACGGTAAATATCTATAGCGATATTCTTACGGGTACGATGGACGCTTTCGCCTCTATCATCTCCAACAACGTGAACACGATCATGAAACGTATGACATCACTTTCCATTATCTTAATGGTTCCGACATTAATCGCTAGCTTCTACGGGATGAACGTCCCGATCTACATGGAGGATATGCCGCATGGTTTCGTGGTTATCATCTTGCTCTCGATCTTGCTATCCGCTACGGCCTTTTTTATATTCAGGAAGATCAAATGGTTTTAGGATATCAAAAAATAAACCGGACGCAGATCACCCGTGCTTGTCGGTGTCATCTGCGTCCGGTAAATATCAAATTCGGTATATCTTTATCTTGGCTTACTTATGCGTATCCTCGAGGATATAACGCAAGGTTCCGGCATTTACCAAGTCCTCTTGCGAGATGGTGTAGCCCTTTAGCTTTTTATCGCCGGCGAAAACGTCCTTGATGTAGATCGCTTCCGGATTACTATGCTTAGACTCGATTACCAATTCGCCTTTAGGATAGAATTTCTTGTCGAGCTGGATCGTAACCTTATCGAAAGTCGGGGAAGTCAATACATAGTTCACGTCGCCCGGACAAGCTGGGTAGAAGCCCATCATGGAGAAAATAGCCCAAGCGGACATCGTACCTGTATCCTCGTTACCCGGGACACCGTTCGGGGCGTTATGATAGCAATCCTTCAACAACTGACGGACCAACTTCTGAGTACGCCAAGCCTCTCCCTTGAAATAGCTAAACAAATAAGGATAAGCAATATCCGGCTCGTTGGCGGGATCATAATTGCCGTCATCGAATACCTTCTGCAAATGATCGACAAATTTCTTATCGCCTCCCATCAATTTGGCCAGTCCCTTGATATCGTGAGGAACATAAAACGTATAATTCCATGCGTTGCCCTCATGGAAACCGGGACTAGGCTCGAAGTTCTCGCCTTGTTTCGGATCGAACGGAGAGTAGAAAGTGCCATCCGGCAAGATAGGACGCAGCGTTCCAAACTCCTTGCTATAATAATGTTTGTAACCTAAAGAACGGTCACGGAATAACTTGGCATCCTCTTTCTTACCCAAAGCTTGAGCGAAATTAGCCAAGTTCCAGTCGGCGATATAATATTCCAGCGCATGAGATACGGAGTTATCGTATTGCTCACGCAAAGGAACATAGCCCTTGCTGAAATAATCGTTCGCGTCCGGACGAAGCAGGTTGAACTCTCCCGGGGTAGTAGCGCCTTTACGCATCGCCTCATAAGCGGTTTGCTCATCAAAGTCACGCAAGCCGCGCATCCATGCGTCTACGATATACGGGATCGAGGGATCGCCCTCCATCGTAAAGGTCTCACGTCCGTAAAGCTCCCATTTCGGTAACCAACCGTTTTCCCGGTACATATCCAGCATCGTACGGATAATATCCAATTGACGCTCCGGATAGAGCAAGGTCATCAGGGTACTTACGTTGCGGTACGTATCCCACAGGGAGAAGACCGTATAACGGTTTCCGGTGGTATGGCCTACTTTCAGGCTCTCCATCATCGGGTACTCGCCGTTCACGTCTTGCAGGATATTCGGATGGATCAGCAAATGATACATACCGGTATAGAATATCGTTTTCTCGTCTTTCGTACCTCCTTCCACTTGTACCTTGGAAAGATCCTTGTTCCACATCGTGCTAGCCGCCGTACGGACCTTGTCGAAATCGAAGCCGGGCTGCTCCGTATTCATGTTCAGGCGGGCGTTCTCGATGCTCACGTACGAGATACCCATCTTCACCTCGATAGCCTCGCCCTCGTCCGTATCATAATCGAACCATACGCCGATGTCGTCTCCGCTCATCTCACGGGTATAACTGGTATATAACTTATACTTGCCGGAGTAGATATCCCATTCGGCCTCTACCCCCTTCATCTCACGTTGTTTCTTCCAATAACCCATCTTCTTCGGGGCCTTGTTTACCTTCATCACGAAGTAAACCGGGAATACGGCCTGTGGATTATAGCAGAACGTACCTAAAAGCTTACTCCCCTCGATCTCCGTATCATTCACGATACGTACCGTAGCGCCGGTCTCGTTCGTCAAGCCCTCGCCTAGGTTCAAGAGGATATGGCTCTCCCCTTTCGGGAAGGTAAAACGGCTCAAGCCCGTACGCATGCTGGCAGTAGCCTCCGCCTTGATATTATACTTGGTCAAGGTATTGCTATAATAACCGGGATGAGCCACCTCGTCCTTGTACTCACTGCCGTAAGCCTTATAGTCCACGTTCAACTCGCCCGTCGTCGGCATCAATAGCAAACCTCCCAGCTCCGGGCATCCCACGCCGCTCAAGCTGCCGTGGGCGAATCCCGTAAAGAATTTATTGTCTGCCGAGTAAGGAGTAGACCACCATTGACTATCCTTGTCAAAACGATTCTTCTCCGACCCCATGACGTTGAAAGGAACCACGCTCATCATACCCTGCGGACAAACCGCGCCGGGATTCGTCGTACCGTAATTGCTCGTACCGATGAAGGGGTTCACATAATCTACCGGTTGCTGCGCCGTAGCGAACAGACTGCCACACAACAGGAAGGTCATTAACTGTTTCTTCATTTGATAAATGTATTTTAGTTGATAATTAATTGATTCATACTTACCAGATCACGATCTCATCCGTAAAGATGAAACCCTTATTTGCCTCTTTTGCCTTGATACGGATATAACGGGCTTTCCAATCGCCGTTAAACGTATATTCCTGAAAAGACAGGTCTTTATCCGTATTGGATATCGTAGTAGGGATAACTCCCTGCGAGATATAGCTCTCCCCGTCTTCCGATGTCAGCAACTCCACCTCTCCCGGTTGGTACACGCCCGGGCCGATCAATTGCATAAAGCGGGACGATACCTTATGGATATCCGTCACCTCGCCCATGTCCACCACGCAATCCAAGTCATTCAAATAACCCTGCCAACGACCGTCCAGATAAGTCAAGCCTCCCCTGTAGCCGTCCAGCAAGGCGTTCATGCCACCCGCCATATAACCGCTATACAGCTTACTATTATAATGTATAGGCTTATTGATACCCCGGTGATAATCCACCTTCTTCTCGGTAGGCGTTCCTTGAAGCTGCCCGTCACGGAAGATAGCGGCCTTGATATCAGCGGAGTCTTTCACCACGATCGGGCCGTTATAGACCCGGGAAGAGGCGGCGGGAATAGAGCCGTCTGTCGTGTAACGTATCTCCGCCGGATATTTCTCCGCATCCAACATGACCTTGATCTCTCGCCGCAAGGTATCTACCTCCATCGTGGTCTCGATCTCGTCCGAGAGCGTGAACGTATTGATACCCATCCGTTGCAGAACCGGGATATTCGCATTCATACGAGGCTTAAAATCCTCCCAACTACGATCCTCTTGCGGAGTCCATCCGATCTCGGCGACCGCCAAGGCACGAGGGAACATCATATACTCCAGATGCTTCTCATCCTTGATATACTCCGTCCATGTATTCGCCTGTACCCCTAGGATATGCTTACTTTCCTCGGCAGTCAACGAATCCACAGGCACTGGATTATAACTGTACGCCCGCTTGATCGGCGTATAACCGCCGATGGCATACGGCTGTGTCTTCGGATCGGCTTGATAGAAATCGAAATACATATAACCACCCGGTGTCATGACCACGTCGTGTCCCATGCGAGCGGACTTGATTCCCCCTTCCTCGCCCCGCCAAGACATGACGGTAGCCTCCGGAGCCAAACCCCCTTCCAGAATCTCATCCCAACCGATCAATTTGCGGCCTTTGGAAATCAGGAATTCCTCGGCACGATGAATCATATAGCTCTGCAACTCATCCACGTCCTTCATCCCATTCCGGCGCATCAAGCCTTGACATTTCGGGCAGGTCTTCCAAGCTCCCTTCCCGGCCTCGTCTCCCCCGATATGGATATATTCGGAAGGGAACAACTCGATCACCTCGGACAATACATCCTCCATGAACGTAAACGATTTCTCGTTGCCGATGCAGAAATCACCCGTCGTATAAGGTTTACCGGCACAACTCAACTCCGGGTACGCCACGAACACCTCGTCCGAATGCCCCGGGAATTCGATTTCCGGTATTATATTAATATGCCGAGCCGTAGCGTAATCCACGATCTCACGGATATCTTCTTTCGTAAAATAACCGCCATATGCCCCCGGAGTTCCTTCCGGCAGATACTTGCGATCCTTTCCATCCCACCATTTCTGCCAATCGGATTCCGTACGGAAAGCCACGTCCGTAGTCAGTTTCGGGTATTTATCCATCTGGATACGCCAACCACCGGCATCCGTCAAATGCATATGAAGCGTATTCAATTTATAATAAGACATGACGTTCAATAACTTCATCACCTCCTCTTTCGGGAAGAAATGACGGGAGACATCCAGATGCAAGCCACGATACGGGAAACGGGGATTATCTTGGATCGATACGCAAGGAATCCCTTTCGACGTATACAGCTGGCGCAACGTTTGTTCCCCGTAAAACAATCCGGATTTAGAGGCGGCTCTCAACTCGATCCCCTTCTTGGTCACGTTCAACGCATATCCCTCCGGATTTCCGCCATTGAAAGACTCATCGACCACGTAACGGATCGTACCCGATTGATCATTCCCGAATATGAGATTACTATCTACTTTGAAATAACCGCCAGTCACCTCGATATGGGCCGGCTTAGGGATTAAATTCACCTGCGGAACCTCCTTGGGAACACAGGAAAAAAGTAGCGAGGAGCAAGCGAGAGCAAGTCCGGTTACTTTCATGTAAGACCGTTTTGGCAACGTCATAATACTTATTTTTTAGTTGTGTTATTCTTGGTGCGTAAATATACAACAATAATAGACAATATCAAAAAAGCGGAAAGACTATCGTCTCCCCGCTTCAGAGTTATTTTAAGATGTATATCTTCTAAAATTAACGTCTAGGAATTGCTTCTTTTACAACCATCTGACGACCTTCGTACTCAGCTTGGTTTAATTCCTCGATAGCTTTTTGAGCCTCGTCTACGTTAGGCATTTCAGCGAAAGCAAAACCCTTAGAACGTCTAGTATCACGATCAACAATTAACTTTACTGAATCAACAACACCATACTCTTCTAATACTTGTTGCAAATCAGACTCTCTTACTCGATAACTCAAGTTTCCAATGTAAATATTCATACGAAAAAAATTAAAAATAAATTAATAATAAAACAAGTGATGTTAGTGAAGATCGATTTCTAGAAGAATATATTATCATTACTGAGAATAGAAACTCGAAGATAAAGAGCAAGACAAACTATCTTTTGTTTGTTGGTACAAAGGAAAGCATTCTTTTTGGATTACCAACTATAAAACCTAATTTATTTTCAAAATAATTCACTTTATCCTCAGAAGACTACTTATATGAGCTAACGAGACTACCTGCGTGAACCGCATAAAAAAGAAGAGAATCTAATTAAAGATCCTCTTCCCTATTTGAAAAAGCCGCACTGTAGATGTGAACAAACTCCGTATGACAGGATTTGAGTGCTTTGCCACCTTTGTAATCCGCCGTGCTAAGCATACCCCGAAGGGCGCGGCCCGCCATTGGCGACAAGAGCTATGTCTCGGAATTAAAATAAACTGATGAGTTTCCCAATCGAACAAGTGCGGCTTAACTCATTCCCTGTTTATCTTTTTCTTGTTACAAAGATATGTAATCGTATCGACATAACCAAACAAAAACAACAAAAAAAGAGCCTCCTTTTCGGGGAGGCTCTTTATTAACTATATAGCAAAAATCTTATTTTACTTTAGCTACGATAGCCTTGAATGCTTCCGGATGGTTAACGGCCAAGTCTGCCAAAACCTTACGGTTGATCTCGATACCGGCAGCGTGCAAAGCACCCATTAGGCGAGAGTAAGACAAACCTTCCATACGAGCGGCAGCGTTGATACGCTGAATCCACAAAGCACGGAAATTGCGTTTCTTGTTACGACGGTCGCGGAAAGCATAAGTCAAACCTTTTTCCCATGTATTCTTCGCTACGGTCCAAACGTTCTTACGTGCACCATAATAACCACGGGTTAGTTTTAAAATCCGTTTTCTTTTTGCTCTTGAAGCAACATGATTTACTGATCTAGGCATAATTCTAATCTGTTTTGAATGTTAGCGTCATCTCTTAGGATGAACTTGATTGCTAAATGCATTCGGTTAATAAAAATCGTTATAAAACTCGCTTAATGAATAAAGATTACTTCATGCAAAGCATCTGCTTTACGTTGCTTACGTCAACACTAGCTACCAAACCCGTGTGAGTAAGATTTCTCTTTTGCTTCTTAGTCTTCTTTGTTAAGATATGACTCTTAAAAGCGTGTTTTCTTTTGATCTTTCCTGATCCGGTAAGGGCGAACCTCTTTTTGGCACCGGAATTAGTCTTCATCTTAGGCATTTTCCAATTATATTTTAATTATTAAACTTAACCTCCCTTCTATCAGGGACGGATTTTATTCTTCTGTTTTCTTATCACCCTCGCTTTTAGGCTTAGGTGTCGTGATCACTTTCTTTACAACTTTCGGAGCTGCGGCCGCAGCCGGGGCTGAACCAGTGCCCGCTTTCTTCGGAGTAAGCATGATAATCATACGTTTTCCCTCCAATACCGGCAACTGCTCTACTTTTCCATAATCCTCCAAATCGTTGGCAAAACGAAGCAGCAGGACTTCTCCCTGTTCCTTGAAAAGGATAGAACGGCCTTTAAAGAACACGTAGGCTTTGACCTTCGAACCTTCCTCCAAAAATCCCTTAGCGTGCTTCAATTTAAAATTGTAATCATGATCATCAGTCTGAGGCCCGAAACGAATCTCCTTCACGACCACTTTCACAGATTTCGCTTTTTGCTCTTTCTGACGCTTTTTTTGCTGATAGAGGAATTTCTGGTAGTCGATTACTCTACAAACGGGGGGCGCAGCATTTGGTGAAATCTCGACTAGATCCATCCCCTGCTCTTCCGCTATTTTCAGCGCTTGAGCGATCGGATAAACACCCGTCTCAATATTGTCACCTACTAAACGAACTTCACGAACACGAATACGTTCGTTGATTCTATACTGTTCTTTCAGATTGTCATTCTTCATTCAAAAAGATTTATTCTCCTCGTTATTAGTTATTTAATCATTACTTTTTTGCCAGCGATTCATCATTTCCTCTACCTCGCCATTCAAAAGCGCTGCAAAGGTAGCAATTTTCATCGAACCTTTATCACCTTCGCCCTGTTTTCTTACAGAAACTTCACCATTTTCTGCTTCTTTTTCTCCAACGATGAGCATATAAGGGATTCTTTTCAATTCATTGTCACGAATTTTACGACCGATCTTCTCATTTCGGTCATCTACGATAGCACGAATTTCCTGATTACCCAACTCACGTGCGATTTGCCAAGCGTAATCATTAAACTTCTCGCTGATCGGCATGATACATACCTGCTCCGGAGTCAACCACAACGGGAACTTTCCGGCGGTGTGCTCGATCAATACGGCAACGAACCGTTCCATGGAACCGAACGGCGCACGGTGAATCATAACCGGACGGTGCTTCTGGTTGTCGGCACCCGTATATTCCAATTGGAAACGTTCCGGTAAGTTATAGTCTACCTGAATCGTACCTAACTGCCAACGGCGGCCGATAGCGTCTTTCACCATGAAGTCGAGTTTCGGACCGTAGAAAGCGGCCTCTCCATATTCGATCTTAGCTTTCAAGCCTTTTTCCTCACAAGCCTCTACAATCGCTTGCTCAGCCTTCTCCCAATTCTCGTCGCTACCGATATATTTCTCACGGTTCACCTTGTCACGCAAGGAGATCTGAGCCTCGAAGTTCTCGAAATTCATCGTCTTGAATACGATCGAGATGATGTCCATTACGTTCAAGAATTCCTGCTTTACCTGATCGGGGCGGCAGAAAATATGAGCATCATCCTGCGTAAAGCTACGTACACGGGTCAATCCGTGCAACTCTCCGCTCTGTTCATACCGGCAAACCGTACCGAACTCAGCGAGACGCAACGGCAGGTCCTTATACGAACGAGGAGAGTTTTTATAGATCATACAGTGATGAGGACAGTTCATCGGTTTCAAGAAGTATTCCTCACCCTCCTCAGGTGTATGGATCGGTTGGAAAGAATCCTTTCCGTATTTAGCGTAGTGGCCGGAGGTAATATACAATAATTTATTACCGATCGGCGGACACATTACCTCTTGATAATTATAACGAGCTTGGATACGACGCAAGAACTCTTGCAGACGCAAACGCAAGGCGGTACCTTTCGGCAACCACATCGGTAAGCCCTTACCTACCGTATCGGAGAACATGAACAAGTCCATCTCCTTACCGATCTTACGGTGGTCACGTTTCTTGGCCTCCTCCAACAATGTCAGATACTCATCCAACATCTTCTTTTTCGGGAAAGTGATACCATACAAACGAACCAATTGCTTGCGTTTCTCATCGCCACGCCAATAAGCGCCGGCTACGCTCAATATCTTGACAGCTTTCAGATAAGAGGTATTCGGTAAGTGCGGCCCTCTACACAAGTCCGTAAAAGAACCCTGCGTATAGGTAGTGATCGTACCGTCTTCCAACTCACTGATAAGCTCTGTTTTATACTCTTCACCTCTATCGCCGAACATCTTCATGGCATCCGCCTTGGTAATGTCCTGACGTTTGATCTCTTCTTTCTTGGCTACCAGCTCAAGCATCTTAGCCTCGATAGCAGCGAAATCACCCTCTTTGATCACGGCCTCACCCGGATCCACGTCATAATAGAAACCGTTCTCGATCGCCGGACCGATACCGAATTTAATACCCGGATATAATTCCTGCAAAGCCTCTGCCATAAGGTGAGCGCTGGAATGCCAGAACGCATGTTTACCTTCCTCGTCTTCCCACTTCAAAAGTTTCACCGTAGCGTCGTCGTTGATAGGACGGCTTAAGTCCCAAACCTCCCCATTCACGCTTGCGGCTAGGACTTCCTGTGCCAAACGAGAACTAATGCTTTCCGCTATCTGCATAGCAGTCGTTCCCTTTGCATATTCTCTTACGGAATTGTCCGGAAATGTAATCTTTATCATATTCTATTCTCTAAAATTCTTTATATTCAGCCCACAAAGTTAATATTTCTTTTCTATCAGCGAAACATTTAACTCGAATAATTTGCGTTATCACCGGCTTGTCATTCGCTTGATGATACTATAGGCGTTGTAGATACCCAATTCCCCTGCCTTGCTCAAGTCGGCGATGCCCCGGTTCACGTCACCTTGCGACAGACGGGCTAACCCACGATTGTAGTAAGCCTCGGCAAATTCAGGGTCCCGCTCGATCGCCTCGTTATAATCAACGATAGCGGCACGGAAATCACGCTGGGCGCAACGCAGATTCGCACGGTTAAAGTAAGCGTACACAAAACCCGGGTTCAGCTTGATCACCATATCGTAATCCCTCATGATCTGCTCATGCTCATAGGCTCGCTTATTATCCTTCAGCATAGCGCTCCGGAGGTCCACCGAGGTGTTGGCGTTTACCTGCGACTGTGCGGACTTACCAATATTCAAGTTCATTCCCGAGCCACTCAAGTCGTACGTATCCTTGCTAGCCTGCTGGGATTGGGTGTACATCAATTGCTTATAACGTTCCACGGCACGATTGAAATAAGCCATCGTGAACGACGGGTCTCGCTCGATCGCTTCCGAGAAATTCTTGATCGCCTCCGAGAAATCCTGCACCAACATGAAGTCCATCGCACGGCCAAAATAAGCGTTAGCGTTGTTCGGATCACGCTCGATCTCCGCCGAATACTCGTCGATGGAGGCGAAATGCACGGCGATTTGGTCCTCAGTCAAAGCGGCCTCCTCGTTCGTGATACGCAATTTACGCTTCAAGACCATCTGGCCATTGTAATCCTCCACCATCTTGTCGTAATAAACAAGTTTCTTTACGGGATCCGCCTTCTCGTAATAGGTCAAGACAAACTGGGGTTCCAGATCCACATGGACATTCCGGTCTTGTACACGCCCACGGACCTCACTTTGGTATTTACTTTTACGCTCCTGCTCCTTATCGTATACCACCAAGCGGTTGAACTTATTGATATTCTTATCGGATTGCTCACGAGTATTCTCCTCCGAATCGTCCGCCTTGGCATCTCCGTTCACCGCCGTATTGGAGCCAGAAGACGATGTCTTCGGGAGCTGTCCGTTCTTGGCCTGCTCCTCCATCTTTATGGCTGCCCAATAATCACGGTCTGCCCCCACGTTATCCCCCAGCTTACGCTTTGCTTCCGAACGGCTCACAAAGCCCGGCAGGAAAGTAGGATATTGCTTCAAGACCACGTCGTAATCCTGCACGGCCCCCCGGTAGTCGCCCGTCTCGAAACGGAGCAACGCACGGTTGTAATAAGCCATATAGTTATCTGGCTCTTGCTGGATAACGACATCAAAGTCCTCGATAGCCCGGTTATTATCCCCGACTTGGAACCGAAGCAAACCTCGGTTGAACCGTGCGATCAAGTTCCGGCTATCCATGCTGATCACCTGATCGTAATCGGCCATCGCACCTCTCAAGTCATTCATCTGATAACGAACTAGCCCCCGGTTAATATAATATCCGCTCTCACGGGTATCCAGACGTAGAGCCTCGTTCAAATCGGCCAAAGCGTCCTTGTAATCATCCATTTGATAATGAAGGATCGCACGATTGCCATACGCCGGCGCATAATAAGGATCCATCTCGATCGCCTTATTATAATCGGCCAAGGCTTTCAACGTATCCCCTTTCTCCAGATACATAGCGCCCCGTGTCATATAATTCATGGAATATTTCGGATGGGCGGTCATTAAATCATCGAATGTCTTCTCCGCCCCGTTGTAGTCTTTTTTCTGGATAAAAGCCACCGCCATATTCACCAGCATCTGCCGGTCCTCGGGTTTGAACTCAAGTCCTTTCTGGTAATCGTCGATCGCCTCGTCGTATTTCTCCTGACTTTGACGGGCGATGCCGCGAGCGTAATACGCTTGCGTTAAAAAAGGGTTCCGCTGAAGACATAAAGTACAGTCTTCCTCGGCCCCCTTAAAATCGTCCAGATTTATCTTCGCCACCGCACGATAAAAATAGGGTTCCGCCAACCAAGGTTTGGATTTGATAACCTGATTGAAGTACTGAATGGAAAGAACATAATCCTCAAAATAAAGGGCGTTCCTACCAATGGCCAATACACGGTCCGTATTAATCTGCGCAAAAAGCGAAATCGTAAATATCTGTAATATCAAAAAGAGTGTTGCCTTCTTCATCCTATTAAAAATGATTGAGAGGCAAAAATAAGTAAATTATCTTACTTAGACTCTATTTTTACCATTAAATGATTCTTCGTTATCTTATCACCTTCTTTTACATTGAGCTCGACAACGACTCCCGATATGGGAGCGACCACCCGGTTCTGCATTTTCATCGCCTCATGGATTAGCAGAAGTTGCCCGGCCTCCACAGCCTGTCCTTCCTCTACCATAATCTTGATAATCGTTCCGGGAAGATGAGAAACCACGTCACCAGCCGACGGCTTATGCCACATCGGTCGGCTCTTATACTTCGCTGTCAGCAACGTCTTATATTTACGTGCCGTCACCACAAAGTCTACATATTCTTCTTGCTGGTGTTTCTTTTCCATACTCTCATCAATTTAGAACGGAGGCAAACCATGCTTCTTGGCCGGTCTGTATTCCTCTTTTAGAATGGAAAGCTTCAGTGCGTGTAGCAATAATGAACGGGTTTCTTTCGGTTCGATCACAGAGTCGATAAATCCCTTGGAAGCCGCCACGTACGGGTTCGCGAATTTCTCGATATATTCTTTCACCTTCTCCTGACGCATAGCGTTCTGATCTTCCGCCTCCATGATCTCCTTGCGGAATATGATGTTAGCTGCGCCTTCCGGACCCATAACAGCGATCTCCGCGCTCGGCCAAGCGAACATGAAGTCAGCGCCCAAGTGACGGGAGTTCATAGCTATATAACCTCCACCGTACGCCTTGCGCAAGATAACCGTGATCTTAGGAACAGTAGCTTCCGAATACGCATACAGAACCTTAGCCCCATGACGAATCACACCCGCATGCTCTTGATCTACGCCCGGCAGATAACCCGGCATATCCTCCAACGTGATGATAGGAATATTGAATGAGTCGCAGAAACGGATGAAACGAGCGGCCTTGTCAGCGCTATCACAATCAAGCACGCCGGCCAAAACCATCGGTTGATTGGCAACGAAACCTACCGTTTCTCCTGCCATACGACCAAAACCGATCACAATATTAGCGGCCCACAACTCTTGAATCTCCAAGAAGTCCGAGTCATCGACGATACATCTGATAACGTCTCGCACATCATACGGTTGTTTCGGGTCCGCCGGAACTACTTGCTCGATATTCAGCATAGCAGACGGCTCTTTCGGCTCAACCACTTTCGCACGCTCCTGATTATTCCAAGGGATGAAGCTAACCAAACGTTTCACCTGATCGAAACATTCTTGCTCGCTCAAGGCATAGAAATGAGCGTTACCTGTAGTCTCCGCATGAACACGTGCGCCACCAAGGTCTTCCATAGAGATATCCTCACCCAGCACGGTCTTGATAACGTTCGGTCCCGTGATAAACATCTTAGAGATGTTCTCAACCACAAACACGAAGTCCGTCAACGCCGGAGAATAAACGGCACCACCGGCACAAGGACCGAGGATCAAGGAAATCTGAGGGATCACGCCCGAGGCGATCGTATTGCGATAGAATATTTCACCATAACCAGCCAAAGCACCAACACCTTCTTGGATACGCGCGCCACCCGAGTCATTGATTCCGATGATCGGACATTTCATCTTCAACGCATGATCCATGATCTTGGTGATCTTACGAGCATGCTGCAAACCTAACGAACCACCGGCAACCGTAAAGTCCTGCGCATAGATGCAAACCGGGGCACCAAAGATCGTACCCGTACCGGTAACCACACCATCACCCGGCAGAACCTTCTTCTCCATACCGAAATCACGGCCATCGTGTTTCACGAACATGTCATACTCATGGAAAGAGTTCTTATCCAACAAAGCCAAGATACGCTCCCGGGCAGTAAGCTTACCCATCGCCACCTGCTTTTCGATAGCAGCCTCACCACCGCCCATCTCGATAACGGCTTTCTTTTCCCTGAGGGCCTCAATGTTTTTACTTAAATCTGTCATATTGATTATTTATAGATTTATTATTTACCAACGGCTTTTGCCCGGTAAGAGCAACGAACCGTCCCTTTAATAATACTATTTAATTTGCCTTTGTTCAATTGACGGCGAATAGCGGAGACATTGTCGATAAAGACATGCCCCGTCAGATGCTCGCACTCATGCTGCACAATACGGGCGGCGAAACCTTCCACCACTTCCTCGTGCTCCTCCCAATTCTCATCCCAATATCTCACACGAACCGTTTTCGAGCGAGACACTTTCTCGTGTATACCCGGCAGGCTCAAGCAGCCTTCCTCCATAGCTATTTCCTCCTCGCTACGTTCCAAGAACTCGGGATTAATCAACGCACGCTTGAAACCCTTGCATTCAGGGAAGTCATCTCCCATCACATCACCGTCTATAACCACCAAACGGATAGACAAGCCCACCTGAGGAGCGGCAAGTCCTACCCCATCGGCATTATACATCGTTTCAAACATATTGGCAACCAACTGTTTCAAGTCGGGATAATCTTTAGGTACATCCTCAGCCTCTTTTCTTAGTACGGGCTGACCATATAAAAATACGGGTAAAATCATAAGTTATAACTGATATTTTTTACTTTCTAAATAAGCTTGCAAAATAATAACGGCGCTAATCTCATCGACCAATCCTTTATCTTGCCGTTTCTTTTTCTTTAAACCGCCTTCCAACATGGCCTTATGAGCTAAGACCGACGTGAACCGCTCGTCGTAATAAGTTACCGGGATACTTGGTATCGTCCTTTTCAGATGGGTCACGAACGCCTCCACATACTTCATGTTCTCAGAAGGCTCATTGTTCATTTGCTTCGGAAGCCCGACCACAAATAAATCCACCGGTTCCCGCGATATGTAATCCGACAGGTATTTCACAACCTCTCCACTTGGGACTGTCGCCACGCCGTTAGCGATCATTTGTAAAATATCCGTAGCGGCTATCCCCGTACGTTTCCGGCCGTAATCTATTGCAATTATTCTTCCCATCGAGCGCGAATATAGCATAAATATAAATACAGATTACACAAATCCGCAAAAAGTGTGCAACAAATCGGATTAATACGCATTCTTCTCTCCCTTGAACATATTCAGTACCGTAACCACAATAATCTTTAAATCAAGGAAAAACGTCCAATTCTCTATATACCACACATCTCTCTTCACACGTCCTTCCATCTGCTCCAGCGTCTTGGTCTCACCCCGGTAACCGGTGACTTGCGCCCACCCCGTTACTCCCGGTTTCACCAAATGCCGCACCATATACTTATCGATCAACGCCGAGTACTGCTCGGTATGCTTCAACATATGCGGACGAGGGCCTACCACGGACATATCGCCCAGCAAGACGTTCACGAACTGAGGGAACTCATCCAGATTCGTCCGGCGCAAGAAATCGCCGATCCGGGTCTTCCGAGGATCGTTCTTAACGGCCTGCAAGGTATCAGCCTGCGCATTCACCTTCATCGTACGAAATTTGAAACATTCGAAGTCATGCCCATACAATCCCGTACGTTTCTGCTTAAACAAGATCGGGCCGGGTGAGCTTAACTTGATCATTATACCGACCACGATGTACAGGATCGGATAAATCGTGAGCAAAATCACCAAAGAGAAAAATATATCGAACGTCCGTTTCAAGAACCGGTTATAGGCGGATTGCAAAGGCTCCCGGCGGACCGTCAGCAATGGGATCGATTCCATCACCTCCATCACCATACTCTTCTTTACATCCCGGTAAAACTCGGGCACGATATAGAAACGCACCATCTTCTTCTCGGCGAAATTCAGAAGCCGTACGATCTTTCCGTTGTTCGTACCCGGCAAGGTACAATAAATCTCATCGATATCATGCTCCAGCACATACGCTTCCACCTCACTCGTCTTACCCAAATAATTAGGTAAAACGTCTTTCAACGAGTCATTGTCATCAAAGAACCCCTTTACACTAAACCCATAGCTCAAATCATCTTTCATAACTTGGTAAAGCTCCATACCATTCTTTCCCGCACCCACAATCACCACCTTCTTAAAGTTATAGCCTTTTCGCCTATAAAACTTTAAGGATAAGCGCACAAAAACCCGCCAAAGCGAAAACAAGATGATAGAAACCCCGTAATAGACCAAGAGGAAGGTAGCCAGAATATCCCCTACATTCAAGAAGATCAAGCAAGTAGCGAATAAAAAGATAAGTACGGTAACCAATCCGAACGCCCGTTGCACAATCTTGTCGATAAACACGACCGCCTGATGCAATTGAATCGGGATAAAATATAAAGAGAAGAAATAACAGAAATTCAATAACAAAATAACCTCTCTCAAATTATAGGATATCGCTTCCGTGTATTTCGGGCCAAGCAGATGAAAAACGGCCATAAACAAGAGATTCAATACGATCAAATCTCCTACACCAATCAGCCATTGGATTAAATAACCATGTTTTTTGTTCAATATCATAGCAATTCGATAAATTCTCACAAAAGTAAGTATTTTTCGGCGCAAAAAAAAGGCCGCACTTAGAAGTACGGCCTTTTTAAAGTATTAATTCGTAAATTAATTATTAGCGCTCATAATTACTACACGGTTCCAGCTATTTTCGCCATAAGGTTGTTCGTCCGAACCTCTCCACTCGATAGTGATCTGGCTAGAAGAGATACCGTATTTATCGATAAGTTCCTTAGCGACCGCTCTAGCACGTTTCTCAGAAAGACCCATGTTATAATCAGAAGTACCCGTCTTCTTGTCAGCGTAACCAACTACCTTGATCGGAGCGTTGTTGTTCTTCATGAACTCAGCTGTGTTATAGATATTGATCTGCTGGTTCTTGTCGATCTTAGCGCTGTTGATGCGGAAATAAACCACATTGTCAACGTAGTTATTTACAACTTCAGTAACTGTCTCTTGGCACTCAGGGCAAGAAACCGGACGTTTGCTCAACTCATCGTTAGCAGCACGCAAAGAGTTGATCTGGCCGTTCAAGTCGTTCAACAAAGCGTAATCCATCGGCTCCAATACCTCGAAGTCTGTCTTACCCAATTTGAATGTCAAACCAGCGCTCAACTGAACGATACCATCTGTCAGGTGATTCATCTCGACACGGTTAAACTGCTCGTTCAACAAAGAACCTTGGATCTCAACATTCAAATCAACACGTTTGCTCAAACGGAAAGCGGTTAAGATACCAGCGTTCAACGTAGGAGACTCCGTTCTTGGACGATCATAAGACTCTGTAGTCTTGAAACGCTGCGCATAACCAAAACCGACCCAAGGAATCAAGCGGAACACTTTAGATTCTCTGTAAGGAGCCCAGAAGTTAGTAACATCCCACAACAAATCTACGTGAGCGGCTACATATTTATTATGTTGCATAAACTGTGCGCCATCACCTTCAAAACCGTGGATAATACCACCATTTAACTGGGTACGGAATCCTAAATACGGATTAAACCACTTACCAAAAGATACTTGTGGAGCGAAGTTTAAACGATTCTTGAAATCAGCCTCTCCATTTTGGTCTCCTAACAATACGCTGGCTCCACCCGCAATTGAAATAAACCAATTGTCGCGAGCTTTATTCTTCTTGAAATTAGTCTTATAACCAGCCTCATTGCTGAACCCCACCTGCGGTTGATATTCCTGTGCTGCCACAGAGAATACAAAACCTGATAACAAAGCTAAAAGTAAAACCTTAGTCTTCATATTTTCAACATTTTAATTAAACAATCAATTACCTAATATCTTAAAATTGACACAAAATTAACTCTTTTTGTAATTACAACAAATAAAATCTTCAAATTGTTTCGAACTCACTCGAAATAGTTCAAAATTTTATATCCCCCCTCTTTCAGATAAGACTCCTTCTTCATTAGTTTTATATCGTTCTTCATCATATCCTCAATTAAAGCCGCTAATGAATACTCCGGTTCCCACCCTAAACGAGTACGTGCCTTCGTAGCGTCACCGATCAGCAACTCTACTTCCGTAGGGCGGAAATACTGCGGATCTACTCCTACAACTTCCTCACCCACACGTTTCTTAAAGTTTTCCAGATAGGCATCACCAACCTTCTTGACGAACAACCCCTCGTCTATCGACTCTAAGATAGCAACCTCGTCTATCCCTTCTCCTTTAAAGCGGATTCCCACGCCAATTTCCTCAAAAGCCATACGGATAAAGTCCCGAATCGTTGTAGTAATCCCGGTAGCTATGACATAATCCGAGGGTTCATCTTGTTGCAAAATAGCGTACATGGCACGCACGTAATCTTTTGCGTGTCCCCAATCCCGTTTGGAGGAAAGATTACCCATATAAACCTTTTTTTGCATACCCAAAACGATACGTGAAACCGCCCGGGTTACCTTACGGGTCACGAATGTTTCTCCCCTTAATGGAGACTCGTGATTAAACAAGATGCCATTGGAAGCGTGCATATGATAGGCTTCCCTGTAATTCACCGTAATCCAGTAACCGTATAGTTTCGCTACGGCATAAGGGCTTCTCGGATAGAAAGGAGTAGTCTCCCTCTGCGGCACCTCTTGCACCAAGCCATACAACTCAGATGTAGATGCCTGATAAATACGTGTCTTCGGGATCAAGTTCAGCAAGCGGACCGCCTCTAGGATACGCAATACGCCCAAACCATCCGCATTCGCCGTATATTCGGGAGTGTCGAAACTTACTTTTACATGGCTCATGGCGGCCAGATTATAGATCTCATCCGGTTGAACCTCGCCAATGATACGTGTAAGATTCAAACTATCCGTTAAATCGCCATAATGCAGAATCAAATTACGGTTTTCCACATGCGGGTCTTGATACAAATGATCGATACGATCCGTATTGAACATGGAAGAACGACGCTTGATACCATGTACCGTATATCCTTTCTTGATCAAGAACTCAGTAAGATAAGCCCCATCCTGTCCCGTAATACCCGTTATTAACGCTACTTTGCCCATTTCTCTAATTTTCAATTTTCAATTCTCATTTTTCAATTTCCAAGTACCATTCATAGAGTCGCTTCACGCCCTCCTCGATCTCGATCGTATGGCGCCAACCCAAGGCATGCAACTTGCTTACATCCGTCAGCTTACGAAGTGTACCGTCCGGCTTGGACGAGTTAAACCTCAACTCGCCCTCGAACCCGATCTCTCGCCGGATCAGTTCGGCGACCTCACGGATCGAAAGCTCGATACCCGTACCTATATTAATATGTGTATTCCGGACCTCGCCCTCCTTCTGGCGGACATCCTCGAAATCCACGTGTTCCATGATATAAACAGAAGCGTCGGCCATCTCCTCGCTCCATAAAAACTCACGAAGCGGCTTGCCGGTTCCCCACAGCTCCACCTCGCCCGGACGGATACCCTGTTTATCCAATACGGAGAGTATCTCCGGCTCGGAGGCCTTCCCAGACACGCCCTCTACCGGACGAATGTCCATATCCTTACGCAAGGCCTCCCAATCTCCCGCATGCAGGCATTTCGCCAAATGGATCTTACGGATCATGGCAGGCAACACATGCGAGGTCTCCAGATTGAAATTATCATTCGGCCCGTAGAGGTTAGTAGGCATCACGGCGATATAGTTCGTACCGTATTGCAGGTTGTAACTCTCGCACATCTTGATACCCGCTATCTTGGCGATCGCATAAGGTTCGTTGGAATATTCCAAGGGAGATGTCAGCAAGCAATCCTCCGGCATCGGCTGCGGAGCCCCACGAGGATAGATGCAGGTGCTTCCCAAGAATAATAATTTCTTTACATTGTTTTTCCAAGAGGCATGAATGACATTATTCTGGATCATCAAATTATTGTAGATAAAATCGGCACGGTACAGACTGTTCGCCATGATACCGCCGACGTGCGCCGCCGACAAGAACACATAGTCCGGCCGCTCGGCTGCAAAGAACTCGTTCACAGCGGCTTGATCCGTCAGATCCAGTTCCGCATGCGTACGAAGCAGGAAGTTCGTATACCCTTTGCTACGCAAATTATTCAGGATGGCGGAGCCTACCAAGCCCCGGTGACCGGCAACAAATATTTTACTGTCTTTTTCCATCGATATCTCGTATTCTGAACTACTTCTACTTATTAATCAACCTCATCAAATACTGGCCGTACTGATTCTTAATCATCGGCAAAGCCACTTGCTCAAGTCGCTTCTCATCAATCCATCCTTGCTTGAAAGCGATCTCCTCCAGACAAGCCACCTTCAGTCCCTGTCTCTTCTCGATCACCTCCACGAAAGTAGATGCCTCAGACAACGAGTCGTGAGTCCCGGTATCCAACCAAGCGAATCCACGTCCCAATAGCTGCACTTTCAACTCCCCATCCTTCAAGAACCACTGGTTCACGGTAGTGATCTCCAGCTCTCCACGGGCGGAAGGCTTGATATTCTTGGCCACGTCCACCACCTTGTTCGGATAGAAATACAATCCTACCACGGCGTAATTCGATTTCGGTTCCTTCGGTTTCTCCTCGATACTGAGGACGTTCCCATCCGCATCGAACTCGGCCACGCCATAGCGTTCCGGATCGTTTACGTAGTAACCGAACACGGTCGCTTTTTGTTCGTTCTCCGCCTTGTCAACGGCCTCTTTTAACATACGGGTAAAGCTCTGTCCGTAAAAGATATTATCGCCAAGTACCAAGCAAACGGAGTCATCACCGATAAAGCGCTCTCCAATGATGAAAGCTTGCGCCAATCCGTCCGGCGAAGGCTGCTCGGCATATTCAAAACGAACGCCATAATCGGAGCCATCGCCCAGTAAACGACGAAAGCCCGGCAAATCCTGAGGGGTCGATATAATAAGAATCTCCCGTATCCCTGCCAGCATGAGCACGGATACCGGATAAAAAATCATCGGCTTATCATAAATAGGTAGAAGTTGCTTGGAAACTCCTTTAGTGATCGGATACAAGCGGGTACCCGATCCACCGGCTAAAACTATACCTTTCATATTCTTTCCATTTTGTTCGACAATACTCGCTTAGGATCGATTCCACACCGTCCCTAAAACTATACAAAGTTAAACAAATAATAATAGATTAGCGCATGGTTTTCAAAAAATCGTCCATATTCTGATACAATGGGACGCCATAGCGCGCACAAGTTAAGCGCACATTATCATACCGGTAAAAGCCGGGCTCGCAAATCACCCGCAACTTTCCGGAGCGCATAAACAGCCCCATCTCCAATAAAGTTATCGGGGATTTGCTGCTCGCCAGAATGTTCATGATAATCAGATCGGCTTTCTCCAGATGCTCCAGTTCCCAATTCACCTGATGCTCAAAATCGGACATCTCCCCGCTCAACCCTTTATCCCTACGAGGATTGAACAAGAGATACCGTCCCTCCGGAAGCGCCCGGAACCAGTCGCAGGTAGCCTTCTGCCAATCCACGCTTTTCCCCATATCGATCGTGCCGGCCAAAAAGATTTTTTGGTATACAGCTTCATCCAAATCCTTATTTTCAGTATCGGGATACAAGACAACGACCTCAGATTGGGCAAACCCTCCCATCGGCACCAAAAACAAATATAATATACACAGTACAATATTTCTCATATTCATGTCTCAAAGCTTACTTTTCAAGCAACAAACTTCGCAAAAAAACATGAATCCAACAAATACATTCACTTTAAATGTGGGCAACAGTCTTGTATATACTAATAGGATATCACGAGAAGTAGTACTTACTTGGACGGTGAAGTATATCTCCTAGGGTACTTGCAGTATATCTTCTCCAAGGAGAAGAGTATATGTACGTGTTTTTTCGAAAACACGTACATGTTTTTTGGAAGGACTCGGCATGTAGCAAAATCATGGGTTCAGCCCATAAATCGTAGCCTGTACGGCATGCGATAAGATATAGGCCGCAGGCGTGTCGTTTGAGGGGGA
This sequence comes from Parabacteroides sp. AF19-14, assembly GCF_003635485.1. NCBI lineage: Bacteria > Pseudomonadati > Bacteroidota > Bacteroidia > Bacteroidales > Tannerellaceae > Parabacteroides > Parabacteroides sp. AF19-14. The sequence continues at coordinate 223,088 of NZ_QTMJ01000004.1, forward strand.
ATAGCCTTTGGAGAGCCTCTGGATTACGGGTTCCTTGTTCGTGCCCAGTATCGGGACCAATAAGGGGGCGCCGTTCAAGATAAGCGGTCCCGTCATGGTGATCCGGTATTGGCCGGTAGAAGGTTGCTGGGATACCGCATAGTTACGGCTATCCGACAATAGCTCCATGGTGGTAGGGAAAATGGATGCCGTATGGGAATCCTCACCTACGCCGAGGATGATGCAATCGAACGTAGGCATTTGATTGAACAACGGCAAGAATTCCTTTACGACCCATGAATAACGCATCGCCTCGGTACCCGGCTCGTTCTCGCCCTTGATCCGGTGGATATGGTCCGCCGGGATACGCAAAGGCTTAAAAAGCAAATGATTCGCATGACCGTAATTACTATCCGGACTCGTTGGTGGAACGCAACGCTCGTCCACCCAGAAGAAACGGATGTTATTCCAGTCAATCTTATCCTTATACTCATCTACCCAGAGGGAAAACATATGCTTCGCCGTCTCCCCTCCCGAGAGCGCTAAGTTAAACGGAGCGAAGTCTTTGCGGCGAATCATCGCCATCATGTCCTCCGTCATCGACCGAAGCGCCTCTTTCATCTCATTGTATCTCTTTATTTCCATAAAATTATCTTCTTTGGCAGGCGCAGACTTTCTTTTCCGCACCTAAAATAACAGTTTCCTCCGGTCCGTCCTCGCCCGGCTCATAGAAGAATAAGTTCTTCGAACCCTCCTCTTTCCAATGGAGCAAGATCGGATCGATAAATTTCCAACTAGCCTCCAAAGCGTCGCTACGAGCATACAGGGTGGAATCGCCCAGCATGGCATCCAGCAACAGACGCTCGTAAGCGTCAGGAAGATAGCTCTTCGAGAGGGAATCGTAGCGGAAGTCCATGCTGACTTGCTTCACCTCGAAACCGGCTCCCGGCATTTTCAGCCCGAACTTCAAGGATATACTCTCGTTCGGTTGGATACGGATGGTCAATTTATTGCAGGAACCTCCCGAACATTGACCGACAAACAGTTGATGGGGCGTAGACTTGAAGTGGATCACTACCTCCGATGACTTCTCCGGCAACTTCTTTCCCGTATAGAAATAGAAGGGCACACCGCTCCAGCGCCAGTTATCGATGAAGAATTTCATCGCCACATACGTCTCGGTATTCGAGTCGGAAGCTACGTTCTTCTCTTCCCGATAACCGATATATTGTCCGCGGACAACCATCTTATCCATATCCAACACCGTATACGGGCGTATGGAGCGGAATACTTTCACGATCTCGTCACGAATCGGTTCCGGCTCGAATATAGAGGGAGATTCCATGGCGATAAACGACATCAATTGCATTAAGTGATTCTGGATCATATCCCGCATCGCCCCGGCTCCATCATAATATTTCCCTCTATTCTCCACCCCCAAAGTCTCAGTAGCGCTGATCTCGATGGAATCGATATAATTATGATTCCACAATGGCTCGAAAATACCGTTTGAGAAACGCAATACCAAGATATTCTGCACGGTCTCTTTCCCCAGATAATGGTCGATACGATAAATCTCCTCCTCATGGAAGATATGTCGTAAATGATCGTTCAACTGGCGGGCAGACTCCAAGCTGGTACCGAACGGCTTCTCTACGATGATCCGCCTGAAACCATCTGGAGACTCGGTCTTGTTCAAACCGCTCTCCAGCAAACATTGCGGGACGATCTCGTACATCACCGGCGGGGTAGCCAAGTAATAGATGATCTTATCCGGCAAGTCATGTTTCTCTTGCAAGAACTCGATGCGCTCACGCAATTTGTAGTATTCATCGGCGTTCGTGGAATCGAAGGCGAGGTAATAGACATTCTCCAAGAAGTCATCGATCAAGCCCTCGTCGTAAGTCTTTCCCTTCTGTGCCTCCAAGATATGCGTATGTTGCTCCGCACGGAACTCCTCATCACCATAAGCGGTACGGGCGGCCCCCAAGATGCAGAAGCGGTCGGGCAGCAAGCCCCGGACATATAACTCGAACAAAGAGGGAAGCAACTTGCGACTGGTAAGATCGCCCGACGCCCCGAATATAACTAATAATTGATTATCTGCTTTCTTCATACCTTTATACGTTATAAGTTCCAGAAACCGTCTTTCCTCCCTCACCCGTCCAGTTGGTATGGAAAAACTTACCACGCTCCCAATCGACCCGCTCATAGGTATGAGCCCCGAAATAATCCCGCTGAGCTTGAATCAGGTTAGCGGCAGAATGTGGGGTAGACAATCCATCGAAATAACTCAACCCCGAGCTCATTGCCGGCAAAGCCACTCCATGCAAGGCACCCTCGGCTACCACTTGCCGCCAAGCCAACAAGGAAGACTCGATCTTTTGAATAAAGAACTCATCGAATAAGAGGTTCTCCAGATTCCGGTTCTTCTCATAAGCCTGCGTAATTTTCTCCAAAAAGACAGAGCGTATGATACATCCCTTCCGCCAGATCTTGGCGATCGTACCGTAATCCAACTGCCAATCATATCGCTTGGAGGCTTGGCACAACAAAGAGAATCCCTGTGCGTAGGAAACCAACTTAGCGGCATACAAAGCCTGCTTGATCTCTTTCTCCGAGATCAAGGTCTGCCCCAGCACGCCACTCTTCGGATAAAGCGAGGACGCTTTTTTCCGTTCTTCCTGCATGGAAGAAAGCATACGGGCATAAACAGCCTCGGTAATCAACGTCAGCGGATCATTCTCGTCCATAGCGGCGATAGCGCTCCATTTACCGGTGCCCTTCTGGCCGGCGGCATCCAATATCTTATCTAGCAGATAGCCCTCTCCCGCCTCGTCCTTGAAGCGGAGAATATCGGCCGTAATACCGATCAGGTAGCTATCCAGCTCTCCCGTGTTCCAATCCTCAAAGATACGAGCCAAGGCCTCATTGTCCAGATCCAGACGATTCTTCAATAAGGAATACGCCTCGGAAATCAACTGCATATCTCCATACTCGATACCATTGTGTACCATTTTCACGAAATGGCCGGCTCCACCCGGACCAATCCATTGGCAACAAGGCGTCCCATCGTCCAGCTTGGCGGCGATGCTTTGCAAGACATCCTTCACCAAAGGCCAAGCGGCAGGCGAGCCACCCGGCATCACGGAAGGTCCGTACAAGGCACCGATCTCCCCTCCGGAGATTCCGGTACCTACGAAGTACATCCCATGCGCCTCCATCTCCTTCACCCGTCGTTCCGTATCATGGAAGTCCGAGTTGCCACCATCGATAATCACGTCACCGGGTGATAAGTAAGGAATCAATTGAGCCATCAGCTCATCCACCGGGGCACCCGCTTTTACCATCAGCATGATCTTGCGAGGACGCTCGATAGACTCGACAAATTCCTGTATCGTATGGGTTCCTATAAAATTCTTTCCTTTTCCACGACCGCTCATGAAGCGGTCTACCACACCTTCCTCTCCCGGCGCTGTACGATTATAAACGGATACAGTGAACCCCTTGCTTTCCATGTTCAACGCAAGGTTTTCTCCCATCACGGCCAAGCCAATTAATCCAATATTTGATGTTTTCATATTTATGTTTTTATTTTATTAATCCAAATAGATCATTTAAAGCCTCACTCATCGACGGATGGGTGAATATCGAATCCCGGAGGAACGTGTAATCTTGCCCGAGACGCATCGCCAAGCTAACCGTATTTATGACTTCGCTGGACTCGGCGCAGAATAAGGTACATCCTAGGATCTTCCCGGTATCCGCATCTACCACGGCTTTCAGTAAGCCATCCGTCTGCTCGATGGTACGGGTACGAGGCATGGCGGCGGCGGGCAGGCTGGCCACCTTTATATTTTTCTCCATCTTACGGGCTTGCGTCTCGTTCAACCCGACATGGGCCAACGGAGGATCGATGAATACGGAATAAGCCACTGCTTCCCGATCGTCCAAGCTCCGGAAACCATTACCAAACAGCTCCTCCCGGATAATACGGTAATCATCCAAAGATAGGTAGGTGAATTGCAATCCACCATGTACATCCCCGATCGCCCAGATATTAGGGATATTGGTACGCAACTTACTATCCACCTCGATAGCGCCACGATTAGTCGTCTGTATTCCGGCGGCTTGCAGATTTAGGCTTTCCGTATTCGGTTTACGGCCGGTAGCCAAAAGCACCGCCTCGGCATCCAGCCGCAAGGTATCTCCCGAGATAGCGTTACGGCAGATCACCGTAGCCCGCTCGGCATCCTGCTCGATCGTCTGCACGACCGTATTCAAATGAATGGTGATCCCTTTTTTCTCTAGCGTAGACTTCACCGAATCGGCGATGTCCCGGTCCTCACGAGGGATAAACACCTCCCCTGCCTCCAAGATCGTTACCTTCGATCCAAAACCGGCGAACATGGAAGCGAATTCCAGCCCGATATATCCGCCTCCGACAATAACCAGATGCCGTGGCAGTTTCTCCAGTTCCATAATGGAAGTACTTGTATATACGTAAGGATTATCCTCGATACCGCTTATCGTAGGAATAATCGTCGTGGCTCCGGTATTGATGAATATCTTCTCGCCTTCCAGCAAGAAAGAGTCCGTATCCGTTTTCACGACAATCTCATAAGGGGAACGAAAAGAAGCCTCTCCGGTATAGACCGTTACGGTCTCCCGATCATCCAGATTCTTGAAATTCTTCTCACGAAGCAAAGAGGTCAGTTTCTCCTTGGCGAGGATAGCCTGCTTAAACTCCTCCGCATATTGCTCGAAGGTAGAAGGTCTGCGATACCCTGTCACTTGAGCGTAATGTACAAGCGCTTTCGTCGGTATACAGCCGATATTGATACAAGTACCTCCGTACATACCCGTCGAACGCTCCACCACAGCTACATTCCATCCATGGTTGGCCAAATCCGCCGCCAAGGTTTTTCCACCTTTCCCAAAACCAATAATAATCGCGTCGTACTTTTTCATCTCTGATTTATCTTCTTTTCGTTAGACATTAAAATAACATTCGTTTTAACCTAATTGTTGCGAATTTCATATTGCAAAAATAGCTCCAGCCCCTATTTTACAAAATGGCTGTTCAACCTATAAGTTTAGCCATTTTTCCTTTTCCTTGAACATTCGCACACGCATTTTAGTTTTATATTTGCAGTTCGTAAAACAGTACAAGAAAATTTATGGATATACCGTTTAAACCGATCAGGTTAGAAGACAAAGAGATTATAACCTCATTTACATTTCCCAGCGATTATCGCAATTGTGATTTCTCATTCGCGAACATGTGTAGTTGGCGTTTCTTATATGACAGTGAATTCGCTATCGTGGATGGCTATTTATTAATCCGTTTCATGATCGAGGACAAGAGCCGTTTCGCCTATATGATGCCTGTCGGGGATGGAGATTTAGCGGGTGCCGTCCGTTTGCTGGAAGAGGATTCCTTAAAATATGGACATCCGCTCTGCATGCTGGGTATCACCCCCGACGCCAAGGAGCAACTGGAAGGCGTACTTCCCGGAAGCTTTTTCTATATCCCGGAACGGGATTATTTCGACTATATTTATTTACGGGAGGATTTAGCTACCTTACGGGGCAAGAAATATCAATCCAAGCGTAATCATATCAATAATTTCAAGAAACAATATTCGTACGAGTATGTCCCTATCACGCCGGATATCGTCCCCCAATGCCTGAAACTGGAATGTAAATGGTATAAGGCGAACAATGGAGATAATGACGAGGAAGAGCTTAATGACGAACGTCGCTCCCTTACCTATGCCTTGCATCATTTTGACAGCCTAGGCCTGATCGGCGGCGCTCTCCGGGTTGATAACGAGATTATCGCTTTCTCTTTCGGGGCCCCCATCAACCATAATACGTTCGGGGTCCACGTGGAGAAAGCGGACGTGAATTTCGACGGTGCCTATACGGTGATTAACCAAGAGTTCGCTTCTCACCTTCCGGAACAGTATACTTACGTGAACCGGGAGGAGGATCTCGGCATACCGGGGTTGCGCCAAGCGAAGCTTTCTTATCAGCCTACCATACTATTAGAGAAGAGCGCCGCAATAAAAAAGCAACTTACGCAAACTAAATAAATTATGGACAAGAAACAACAAATCGTAAACTTATGGCGTACCTGCTTCGGGGATTCCGAGGCATTTATCAGCCTTTATTTTGATCGTGTTTACAAGGACGAGAACGCAATGACCATCGAGAAGGACGGTAAAATAGTATCTGCCTTGCAGATAGTTCCTTATACGATGACTTATTTGGGTACCGAGATCTCGGTGGCCTATATCTCGGGGGTGTGCACGGCTCCGGAAGAAAGGGGTCAGGGGCTTATGCGGCGACTCTTGCAAGAGACATTCGAGGAAATGGAACGGCGTGAGGTCGCTATCTCCGCCTTGATCCCTGCCGATCCTTGGCTATTCGACTATTACCGGGAACAGGGTTATACCGAGGCATTCGATTATTCCGTGGAAACGTATATCCGCCCGAATACGCCGGTTCAACTCCCGAAGATAACGGTTATCCAACCGGAGGTACCGACAACCGACGAATTGTTCGCTTATTTCAACCGTAAATTACGTGAACGCCCTTCCTGTATCTTGCACTCGCAGGATGATTTCATCACAATACTCCGGGATCTGCAATTAGATAACGGAGGAATGTACACAGCCTTGGACGAGAACGAGAAGGTGGTTGGCATGGCTTTCGCGTTGCCTCTTGAGGCGGGTACAGCGCCGTCCGACAAAAAGCTTTTTATCAAGGAACTTCTTTACGACTCGGAAGAGATCAAGGAATTACTATTGCAAGAGCTTACCCTGCAAAATAACATATCGCAAGCGACGGTCAATACCCCTCCCACCCCTCCGGGTACCTTACCTATGGGTATGGCCCGCATCATCGACACGAAACGCATGATTCACCTCTGGCTATCCAAACAACACGAAAGCCCCGTCTCCAAAAAAGACTTGGAACAAATGGATAACCAAACGCTAACACGACAGCTGATGGGTTATCAGGGGAGGATGGCTTATATGAGTTTGATGCTGGATTAATGACTAAAATAAAAACGGATTGCCGGTAAGCAATCCGTTTTTATTTCTTATTCTTTACTCAGTTTCTTTCGGTTTAAACACATGATCCATATTAGGATGTTCATACCAATCTTTATATTGTTTGCCTGAACTTATAGACCACTCTGAGAATTCTGGATAGGCATCATTTATAGAATTATTTTCCGCCGCATATTTAAACTCCGTAGGAATTATAAAGCCCCACATCTTCTTATCTAGGTTATTCGGATCATTGGCGATATAACCATTTGTTTCCGTTTTCACTCTATCCGTCGGTCTATAGCCCGCTAAATGTACTTCTGAACGATTGTTTGCATTTCCGCCATTCACGATAAAGAAGTTCAAAGCAGATATATCCAAATCATCCTGTGATACGCCACCGGCAAAAGTCAATTCATACATGATGGTACGTACCGGATAAAATGTCTTAGAGGTATTTGAGGTATTCAGCATTGTCCGTTCCTGCGATCCGCTTAATATCCAATGCGCATCATCAAACAAAGGTAACACCGCCGCTGAAGGATTCGGTTCTATGTTTCCGGCTGATTCAAAATAATTATTATTGACAAACAAACTTACCGGAGCGGAAACCCCGCTGAAATTAGTGGCAGATAATTTATCAAATTGAATACCGGCCCCTAATGTCTTTGTCGCCCCTACCGCAATAAGATCAACAACTAAAACCATTTTATCTACGTTCCCAGATCTTCCCAGTTCAAGTTGGCTACTAATCCCCAAAACCAAATCATTCATATCATAATCACCAAAAGCGGGCCAGTTATCTTCCATAGCGAACGTATAGTAAGTGCCATTGGGAACCACTATCGGATAATCCGGGTTGGAAGGAGGATTTGTCGAGCCTTGATTACCAGCCCCCGTGCAATCGCCCGCAGGAATTGCGATTGAAGCGTTTTTATCAACCTGCTTACTTCCACCAGACAACGTTAGATTTTTCGAAAATTCATTCCCTTCCCATAAATTCCCCAACAACTCCAAATTCCCATCCAACGAAAGCGTACCTTCCAATAATTTAGTTTGCGTGAAATCTAATAACGCATAATCTGAATCCTTACACACTATCTTATTCCAACTTTTAAAAGATGCCAAATAGTTTCCTGCCGCATCACCTAGATCCGTAATTCTGAAAATCGAGTATTTTCCCATTTCACACTCAATTTCTTTCGCGTCCATATACCTTGCTTCAAGCAGAGTGGACTCAGCCAAGGACATACTAACATTGTAAAGCGAAAGTCCGGCTTCAACATTAATCTTACAATGATTCTCTATCCGTCCGCCATTACCATAACTTTCGGCTGTCATATTAATATTAGTAGCCTTAATCGTACCATAATTTATTAGTTCAACAGCATGCTTTTTCGATTCATATCCCGAAAGAATTACCTCTCCATAGTTTTCTAGATTATAATCAACTAATTTGTAAGCGGGTTTGAAAAGATCATCCGGCTCACCGAACTTCGCTCCACTTTTCACGACTAGCTTAGCGTTGTTACCATCTGTTTTTCCATCAGCCTCAAGGATATTCAACCTACCACTCTTTTCCAAAACAATAGTAGCTCCACTACTTCCTTTAAGAATCGAGACTGACAATGTTCCTTCTACATATAATGTCACATTTCCTGTCAAGGTTAGAGTGCTCGCATCATAAGTATCATTTCCAGCAGCAAACTTATACACTCCATCAGACAAAGTAACATCACCCCGGCCCTTCAGAGCCATATTAAAAAAGTCCTCGGCAGTGATCAGTTTAGCTTTTCCTGAATTATAATTATCTTCCGAACTTCTCAATAAAGATTTAGTTGTCGTACCAACGGCAGAACCCGGTTTAAAATCGCAAGCCAAATCCTTCATTGAGGGATCTACTAATACGTTCTTCACCGATTTTCCTTTTTGGGGATCGATTTGCATAATGTAAATCGTTTCCAAAGCTCGAGGCAATGTCATCTTGCGAACATACGGCTTATTCCCGTTAGCCACACCACCATATAATGGTTCAGCGTCATCAGTATAGAAAGGATTCACGTCATATACCCATACTTGATAATCATACTGACTATTGTACTCATCATTCACTTCTACGGTTAAAGTCACTTGGTGAATAGTGGCGGTAGACTGATTGAAATCATCAGGCAAAGATGGATCTGGTTTTTCCGGAGTAGGTGGAACCGGATCCGGCTTAGGTTCGTACACATCCGCCGTACAAGCGGCCATCAGCGCCGCGAACAAGAGCGGCACCATAAATTTCACTTTCGTAAAAACACATCTCTTCATATGCTTAATCATTAAATATTACCCTATAACACCGTTAAGAAAAAAAGTTGTATATTTCAATCAACTTGTTGAATATTATCAACGACAAAGATAGACTTTATTATGACGCGAAGTCTTTCAACAGGCAAATATTATTACACCTATTAACTATAATTAACAACATATCCAATAAAAAGCCATTGATAAATAGACAATATTTATCTCATGCCGTATTAAAAAAGAATAAAAAACACACTTTTACCCCCCTACTCCAGCCACTCAAGCAACTCCTTACGCCAAGACTCCCGTTCACGGCGAAGGCGGTCGGTGTCGGAAGGGATAAGGCCCTTGGCGATCTTCTCGTCGTAATAGCGGAGGATATGGCGGTGGGCGATGATGAGTTGCTCGAGGGACAGCGCCTCGTTGGGCTGGAGTTGATCCATTCATGCCCGCGCGAAAACGCCGTGACGGATATGTAGTTCCCGCTCGAAGGTATGCCGCATGCGGGGATAAAGGCGGTCCAGATAAGTGAGTACACGTACGGTTAGCGCACGGGAGGTTTGGGATGTTCCGGTTTTTTCCATGTAGAATTCTTTTTTGAATGTTTTAGCATATTATGTCCCCTGCAGGGACACTTTCTTGGCCAAGCAAGCGGAAAGGCCTTAATTTGAGCAAAATTAATAATTTATTTTCATATGGAACAACTACAATTACCTGTTTACGCCTCTTGCGTGTCGAAAGAGGAGCCAAGAATGGAGACAATCCTTGAGATATACAACCGGATCGTGGGCGAGGAGCTGCGACCGACGACCGAGGAGTACAGGCGTGCCATGCGGAAAGGCGACCCCGAAGTGACGGCGAGGATGAAGCGGACGGCATTTCCCGCCTTGATGCCCGCCTGCGTATGCGCCGGATTCCGGCGAAAGGAGTGCGTAACGCGATATACGGGGCTTTGCCAAGTAGACTTCGACAAGGTGCCCGCAGAGCGGACGCATGAGGTGGCGCTCCGTCTCAAGGCCTTGCCCGAGACCCTTCTCCTCTATCGCTCGATGGGCAACGGCCTCCACCTGCTCTACCGCTACGAGGGCGATTACCGGCAGGCCTTCCGGCAAGGCAACCAATATTTCGCCGAGCAGGCGTCGCTTCCCTACGACCCGTCGTGCGAGCCGATCGTGCATCTCAGCTCGTTATGCCACGACCCGGAGGCTTATCTCAACCTCTCGGCTACGGTTTTCGTTCCCGACGGGCATGGCGAACGTCCCGAGCCGGTGCGGACTACCTCCGGCATGTCTCCCGAGACCGTGGGGAACACCGGCGGGACGACGCCCTTGACCTCCGACGAGATCTGCCGCCACGCACGGGAGCTGGTGGAGCGACGGATGCCATTCATGCAGGGGCAACGACATAACCACCTCGTGCGCCTCTGCTACTTGCTGAACGACTACGGCGTGTCCGAAAGCGATACCGAGATGTGGATCGCCATGAACTACGCCGACTATCACGACGAGAACCCCGCCCTCCTCGTCCGCTCCGTCTACCAACGGGCCACGGCCAGCTTCGGGTGCCGTGAGCGCCCTTCCCGCCACCCTTCCGCCCGGAAGGCCAAGGACACCAAGACCTCCGGGGGGAGGAAGGCACGGGCGGCCGACGAGGGCGAGACGGATGACGGGAAGAGGAAAATGACACGTACCGAGATCGTGGAGCAATTCCTGCGGGACAAGCCCCTGCGATACGATATCATCAGCCAGAAGACGCAGCGCGACACGGAATCCTCCCCCAACGCGAATTGGAAGGATATGACAGACCGCGACACCAACTCGCTCTACTGCGAGTGTTGCCGGACGACCTCCCAGAACATCAACCAGCCCACCTTCCGTGCCGTGCTGAGCAGCGACATCATCCGCGAGGTACACCCGCTGCGCGAGTTCATCGAGGAGCTGCCGCCTTGGGACGGGCAGACGGACTATATCTCCCAAGTGGGCGACATGGTGCACGTGAAAGACCCCGCCAAGCAGTCCCTCTGGGCCTCCTGCTTCAAGAAATGGTTCGTGGCCATGGTAGCCTCATGGATGGCCGACGAGGTGACGAACCATGAGATACTGGTGCTCATCGGCCGGCAAGGTATCTACAAGACCACGTGGATCGACCGGCTGATGCCCCCTCACCTCGTCCGTTACCGTAGCAAGCAGAGCGCCACCGGACGGCTGGACAAGGATGAGATGCTACGTTTCTGCGAGTTCGGGCTGATCAACATGGACGAGATCGACAGCATGCCGGATCGTGAGGTGAATACCCTGAAGTCGCTCATCACCTCGGACGACATCATCGTACGGGCCGTCTACGCCACGAACAAGGAGCGTCGCATACGCCTCGCCTCCTACGCCGCCAGCGGCAATAAGGAGCAATTCCTCACCGATACCTCGGGCAACCGCCGCTGGCTCCCTTTCGAGATCGAGAGCATCGACTCGCCCTTCGAGCATCCCCTCCCCTACGCCGGGATATACGCCCAAGCCTACCAGCTCTCGAAAGAAGGCTTCCGGCATTGGTTCGATCTCGACGAGATAAAGGGCCTCGAGGAGCACGTGGAGGGCTTCATGGAGGAGACCAGCGAGGGGCAGTTGATCCCCGTTTACTTCGCCGTGCCTACGCCCGGGCAGGAAGAGGCCGGCAACGCCATCTTCCTCACCCTAGCCGAGATCGGCGCCAAGCTGACCGTCTGGGGCGCCATTCGCAGGCCGCTCAGCCTCCGGCAGCTGGGCAAGGTGATGACGAAGCAGGGATTCAGGTGCGTCAGGAGGGGAAACGGCAAGCAAACCGGTTATCTGGTGATCGAGAAAACCTCCACCTTCATCGAGGCCGAGCGTAAATTGAAAGCCCGCTGACAAGCGGTCCGAGGCGTGGCCGGGGTACGATGGTACGATTCGATTCAATATCTTATTAAAATTTTTAGGTTTTTGATAATAATAGACTGATAAACAATATTATACATACCCGTTTTTATGCGGTGAGCGCTTGGATCTAATCGTACCATCGTACCGTAAGAAAGCCTGATCGCTCATATACAAGGATTTGTGTTTTTCAGGAAAATCCGTAACCGTACCGAATCGTACCCTACCATCGAGGCTTACGGATCCCCCCCGCGAACCCAAGGTTTACGCCCCGCGAACCCAAGGGTAACGACTCGTAAGCCTTAGGGTTATATATGCCTCGCCCCACCCCCAGAGAAAGGGCATGCGATATCCGGCAAAACCCTTTGTATTTCAATAATAATTCCGTATCTTAGGGGTATGGAAACAACATTCAGGATACGGCCCTACGGACGGATGGAACTGGCGCAAGCCTACCTGCCCGCCATGACTCCCAAGGCGGCTCACCGCAAGTTACAACACTGGATAGCGATCTATCCCGGGCTGGCAGATCGCCTCCACGACATGGGCTACCGGCCCACCGAGCGCCTCTACTCCCCCGCCATGGTACGGGCCATCGTAGAGGCGCTGGGTGAGCCTTAATTCCCTTTAACCTCCCCCTATTCCCTCGAACTCCCCATAAGTCGCAACTCGATACGGCAGCGACGTATCTTTGTGACATCATCAAAAACAATAGGTTATGATCAGATTCATGAAATTCCAGAACAAGAACGAGAAGAACCAGACGGCCTTCGGGAAATGGTACGCACGTGCCGTGTGCGACGAGACCGTAGACATCAAGGGGCTAGCCGCACACATGGCCAGCCACAACACCCCTTACTCCACAGGCGCCATCCACGGCATGCTGAAGGACATGGTAAACTGCACCAAGGAGTTGCTGCTGGACGGCAAGAACGTAAAGATCGACGACCTCGCCATCTTCTCCGTAGGCCTGCATACCACGGGGGCCCCTACCGCCGATGATTTCAACGCCAACACCAACATCACCGGCGTACGCCTCCGGGCGAGGGCTACCGGCAACCTTACTCCCACGACGCTGAAACTCGACGTGAAAATCAGGGAACTCACCGAGTATGGGGCAAGCGAGAATAAGGGAAGCGATAGCGAGAGCCCGGATGAGATCTGAGGAATCGGGAATTGAAAAAACGGGGTATTAATCATTCATTATTTATAATATGGAACAAGAGAAGAAAAAGTCTGTATGGGGAGTTATCATCAAGGTAATCATAGCCGTAGCCACCGCCTTGGCGGGAACGTTGGGCTTAACCGCCTGCGGAGTATGGTAGCCTCGTGTTTTTACCAGAATTACAGGGAGGTGCGCCTCCTTGTAATCCATTGCAGCGCCACTCGTTACGACCGTGATTTCCCGGTGGAAGCCCTTAGGGCCTCCCACAAGGCCCGGGGATTCGCCGACATCGGCTATCATTTCTACGTCACCCGCGACGGCGAGATACACCGCTGCCGTCCACTGAACCAGATCGGGGCGCACGCCGCCGGCTGGAACGACCAAAGCGTCGGTATCTGCTACGAGGGGGGGCTGGACGAGAGCCTCCAACCCACCGACACCCGTACCTACGCCCAAAAATGCGCCCTCATGGACCTGCTCCGCCAATTGAGGAGGGATTATCCGAAGGCTAAGATCCTAGGCCATTACCAATTAAGCCCCTACATCCGGAAAGCCTGCCCTTGCTTCGACGCACGTAGCGAATACGCTGAGTTATAAGGGGAGGAAGGGGTTATCAATCCAACTGATAAATCTTCAGCTTATTGTAAAGCGTCTTCCGGTCGATGCCCAATAACTGGGCCGCACGGGTCTTATTGTTGCCGCACTCCTGAAGGGCCTTACGGATAAGGTCTCGTTCGTGCTCCTCGTTCTTTAGCTGGATGTTGGCGTGCGACGGGAGGTTCTCCGTCAATTCCTCCGGGAGTTCCTTGCGGGTGATGTAGCGGCCGGTCGCCAATAAGGTGGCGTACTTGATGACGTTCTTCATCTGCCGCAGGTTGCCCGGCCAAGGATAGGATTGGAACAATTGCATGGTATCGATGTCGAAACCGATGATATCTTTCTGGAGCTCGCTATTCGCCAGATCGAGAAAATGATTGGCGAACAAGAGCAAATCCTCTTTTCGCTCTTTCAAGTCCGGGATACGGATCGTGAACTCATTGATACGATGGTACAGGTCCTCACGGAAATCTCCTTTCTCGATCGCCTGCCGCAAGTTCTCGTTCGTCGCGGATATCAAGCGCACGTTGATAGCGACCTCCTGATTGCTCCCGATCGGCTTTACCTTGCGCTCCTGCAGGGCACGCAAAAGCTGGACCTGCACCTCATACGTCAGGTTCCCGATCTCATCCAAAAATATCGTACCGCCTTGGGCCGCCACAAACGCCCCAGTCTTGTTCTCGATCGCCCCCGTAAAAGAACCTTTCACGTGGCCGAAGAACTCGGAAGCCGCCAATTCCTTGGGGATAGCGCCGCAATCCACGGCGACAAACGGAGCCTTGCTACGATTACTTTGCTCGTGAATCCGACGGGCGATGTACTCCTTACCGGTACCGCTAGCGCCGGTCACCAATACCGACATATCCGTCGGAGCCACCAAACGCACATGCTCATAAAGCTGGCGGGCCGCTTGGCTCTGCCCCTCGATATAAAGATCCGGGGCCGAAGAAACCGGGACTCTCGCCGGAGCCTTCTCCTCCACGCGCACAAGTTCCTTGATCTTTCCCAGCAACTCATCCGGGTTCAGCGGCTTGGCAATATAATCCGCCGCTCCCAGCTTCATCGCCTGAACCGCCGTTTGTATCTCCGCATAACTGGTCATCATGATAAGGGGTAAGGAAGGATGAGTGCTTTTCAGCCATTTCAATAAGTCGATCCCGTCACTATCCGGCAGGCGTAAATCCGATATAACCAAATCGAACGCTTCCTCCCCCAGCCTCCGTTTAGCATCGGAAACAGAGGACGAGGATCTTACGACAAACCCTTTCTTACCCAGCCATGTGGTAAGCATCAAGGAAAAAGTTATATCATCTTCAACGATTAGAATCGACAACATACCCACTCAGATTATTTATAGTAACCACAAAGGTAAATAAATAAAACGAATCAAGAAAACATCCACGTAGCTTTACGCCATACTCCCTCGAAAGGACCTTGTTTATGATGGGCTAACCACCAGTGGCAAAAACCTAGCTGGAGAATGAAAAGAAGGATTCCTACGGCGAAGCTGGCGGTCGTCCCCAGATCGTCATACAGGGATAAACCGTATCCGAAATAGATGAAAGAGCCTACCATCGATTGCGTGAGGTAATTCGTCAAGCTCATTTTCCCGTAAGGCACAAGCCCGTGAAGCACCTTATGCGGCGCCTTCCACTGCCACAAGAAGATAAAGGAGGATACCAATACGCACATGAACGAGAAATTACGCAAGGAAGACACGATCGTGCTCATCGGGCGAAGCTCTTCGGTACGCTCCAGCAAACCGGGTAGGGAAAGGGACAGATAATAGAGGGGAATGAAACAAACTACCCCGATAACAAAGGTCCTTGTCCAAAACGTCCGGTGCTTCTCCGGATCGACAAACAATCCCTTGCGCCCCAACAACATGCCCAGCATAAAGAGAGCCGATGTCTGGAAGAAACGTCCATAGCTCCAAGCCCAGAGAAGGCTATACAGCTGCCCGTCCCACAGATTGGACTTGACCATTTCCCAAAAGCTGGTACCTTCCATATACGGATAGATCCGCATACAGTGCACCAGCCATTGTTCCTTGGATGCCACATATTCCGGATGCATCAGGGCATACATGAATTTACCCCACTCCATAGGCTGTAGCATCAAGACCACGGCGATCGCCAAGACCACCTTATTACTCAACTTGCAAACCGGTATCAACACAATACCCAAGATCGAATAAAGCACCAAGATCTCCCCCGGGAAGAACGATGCGTTGAAGCAACCGATAAAGAATAGGAGCACCAACCGCCAGAAGAAACGAAGCCGGAAGTCCTTCCCTTTCCTCGCTTGGTTATCAAACTGGATGAAAAAACTAAAACCGAACAGCAGGGCGAAAATAGCGTATGCCTTCCCGGAAAAGAGGAAGAACAAGGTATCCCATACCCCTTTATCCAAGGCTTTCATAAAATCGGTAGTAGCCTCCGGAAAATTATACAAGTTAAAATGCTCGATATTATGCAATAGGATAATAGCCATAACAGCAAATCCTCGTAATGCGTCGACCACCTCGATACGGGGCCGGGCTTGTAGTGCGTGTTCCATGATATGATTCAGTAGATTTTATTATTTCGTGGCAAAAGTAACGAAACTAAATAGAAAAAGCATCCTCGAAAGGATGCCTTTTTCTTTTGCAGACTTAAATTGAATACTCAGGACTTAATCTTTCGCCATGAATAAATTCATGACTTTCGTTTTTAACGGTTTAAATGTAGAAACGCCCACTTGCGATTTCATTAAATAGATAGCGAATATCGTGCCAAAGCCAGCGAAACGCACGATAATGAATATCTAACTACTTATCCTTTAACAAGTAATAGATAAATTTTGTTTCTATAAAGTAGAATTTTATTTCAAAAGCATGGGGAAAGGCATTCCACGGATGGGTATTTATTCCACACCGGATTCCACAAGATTACCCGATGGCAGACTCCGCATCCTTCACGATAGCAAGCGCTTGCTCGATTACCTCGCCCAGCAGGTGGTACCAGCCGGAATCGGTCAGTTCCTCATCATTCTTCTCCAAGATCCGCAGGTGTTGTACCAATGAATTGGCCCCCAGCATCGTGAACAGGGGAATCAACTTATGAGATATCCGGGAGGCTTCCTCCCGGTCTTTTCCCTCTAACGCATCCCGAAGTAAGTCGATGCTCTTGCGGGTTTCCTCCGAGAAGGTTTTCAGTATAGAGGCTGAGGCCTCCGGATCCTCTCCGGCAAAAGCGGTCAAC
Source organism: Parabacteroides sp. AF19-14 (assembly GCF_003635485.1). NCBI lineage: Bacteria > Pseudomonadati > Bacteroidota > Bacteroidia > Bacteroidales > Tannerellaceae > Parabacteroides > Parabacteroides sp. AF19-14. The sequence goes on from NZ_QTMJ01000004.1 coordinate 240,309, forward strand.
GAAGAGAAATTCAACTCGCTCCTTGCCTCCAGATGGAGTGTCAGCAACTCATTCAGCAAGGAGATTAATTGGGCGGCGGTAAACGGCTTGTTCAAGAAACCCGTGAAACCAGCCTCCAGATAATGCTCGTGCTCCTTGGCGATACTGGCAGATAGGGCGATCACCGGGATCTCATCCGTTCCGGGGATACCGGACGTACGTATCCGCTCCAGTAAATGATAGCCATCCAGCGTCGGCATCTGTATATCGGTGATAATGGCGTTGAATACGGTGTTCCGCAATAGCTCGAGGACGTTATGCGGATTCGTACAACCTACCACCTGCACGTGACTCTGCTTCAAGAGTTCCTCCGTCAAGGCCAGTTGTAGAGGATCGTCATCTACCAGAAGACAATAGACATCTTGCCCCTCAAACAAGGGTAAAGCCTCGGCTTCACCAGCATCCGGAGCCTCCGCCATTACGTCCGGCAAAGATTGGTTATCAGCCAAGGGAAGAGGTAGCAAGATCGTGAAATCACTGCCTTTTCCCGGGGTACTATCCAAAGCAAGCGTACCGTTCATCAAGGACAGAAGCTTACGGGTGATGGAGAGGCCCAGACCGAAACCTTCCGCCTCTTCCGTATCGGCAAGGCGGGTAAACTCCCCGAATATCCGCTCTTGTTCCTCTTTCGGGATGCCCGGACCGGAATCGCTGACGGTAATAGATAATTGATAATTGATAATTGAAAGTTTTTGGAGGGAGACAAGCAAAACGACTCGTCCCGCTTCCGTGAACTTGATAGCGTTGGATAAGAGGTTTCCTACGACCTGCCGGATACGGATCGGGTCGCCCATATAGACTTGCCCAGTCTCCTCCGGTTTCAGGTTCAAGACAAACCGTAAGCCTTTCGCCTCCGCTATCGGCTGGAAGCTGGTATAGATCTCATCGAACAAGACTGGGACACGGAAGGGAACGCTATGCACCTCCATCTCGCCGGACTCCAACCGCTGGAAATCCAACAGGTCGTTCACCAAGGAAAGGATATGATCCGAGGAACCTTTCATGTTCTCCAGATAATATTGCTGACGCTCGTCTGGATGGCGGCGTAGCAAAAGCTCGATATATCCGATGATGGAAGAGAGCGGAGCCCGTATATCGTGGCTGATCGTCAACATCAGCTTCTCACGGCTTCGCAATAAGCTCTCGGCGACCTGTTTCGCCTTTTCCAGTTGCATACGGTAATATTTACTTCGTGAGATATCCCGTGAGATAAAGAAGAGGAACAGAAAGGCGATTACCACGGAGACGATCGCGATTCCGGCGATCAAATGGGAGGTCTCCCTTAATAGTACCTGCTTCTTATAGACCCTTTCCAGCGACGCCTCCATCTCCTCCTCCTCTATATTACGGAGCATCTGGTTGATCTCCCGGGTAATCACGCTATTGTTATACCGTAAGTTAGAGGCCCTTTCCAACAACTGATCCATCAGTTGTTGCCGTTGCCAAGCCACACTGTCTTGGATGCTTTTCAGCACGCTGACAATCGTATCGGTCGGATTATAAGCGTTCACCAACGTATCAGTAACGATCTCCCGGGTCGTGTTCACCACGATGCTGGTATCTTCCTTGCCGGGAGAGAACACGTCGGCCAGACGCTTGAAGAATCCCCGCTTCTTACGGGGAACTACCACCGTATCTTGCTTGACCTCTACCCGCTCTTGTACCTGCACCTCGTTTACGATCGTATCCCGGACGGCAATTATTTTCTCGATATTCTCCGTATAAAGACGCTCCGTGTTCGCTTCCTGCCAAGTCTCAAGCAAACGACGGGTATTCCATCGCTTACGCTCCAGCAGTATGTCGATCGTATCTATTTTCAGGAGTTGCATGGAGTCCGTCACCAAGGTCCTCAACGAATCCATGTTATTATGGGCCTTATTCAACGTACGATTGAAGTGGCGGAACTCGTTCTGGGGCATGCCTACCAACTGCCCCAACGCCTCGCTTTCATAGAGCAGGGAGAGCGTATTGGTGACCAAGTACACCTTCCGGCGTGCCTGATGATCCGGCTCGTCCTCCTCGGCCACTTTCTCTACTATATTATAAATGTAAGCGACCGAGCAGACCGCAATGGTAATCAGCAAAATATAGCCTAATATCACCTTGCTAGTAATATGTCCGCTTTGCTCTTTCATATACGGTTGAGATCAGTCTAATTCCTATCATAAGCGATATCCCATTTATCCATCATCTCAAAATCCTGCTTTTTTAAGCCGACTTTCCAAAATGGGATCGGGTCGTCATGGTCTCCCAGATACATACGGTCACGTACCTTGAAGGCACGATTCGTTAAGGCAAACGTGGAATCGGCCACCGGAGTCCGCACGCCAGCTATATCAAGCATCGTATGGAATACGCTGTTCGTGCTAACCGGATAAGTCTCGTGTGCCTGCGCTTCCAGATATTTCTGGGGATATGACTCCCGGTAAGCCTTCGAGAACCAGATCACATACGGGATATGCAACTGGTAATAGGTCGGTATCGGAGAAGCATGCAGATAACGGGCTCTGGAATCATCGAAGATATCCTCTCCATGATCGCTTAAGTAAAGCATGGATGCCGGAGCATTTGTCTTCGCCAACATATCCACGATTTCCCCCAGCACGTAATCTGTATAGTGGATGGAATTATCATAAGCGTTCCGTAACTCCTTTTTATACGAGGCACGAATTCCCTCCGCCTTATCCGGCCTATAGAAACGGAACTCCTTCGGATAACGTTCATGGTAATTAAAATGCGAGCCATAAGTATGCAGTACTACGAAAAGATTACCGTCCTCTTTATCCAGTTCCTTCTTTAGATAAGGCAGGATCGCCGCATCGTGCAAGGAGGTTAGCGTAGAACCCGTATTAAATGCGCTCATATCGATAAAGGTATCTGCCTCCCGGTAAAAAGCGCCGATCATCGAGGTCGTTAGTTTCTGGTTGGCGATCACGAGCGTACGGAAACCAGCCTCTTTGAAAGCGGTCACGATACTTTTCTCGTCGTAAAGGACTCCATAATTCTCGGCGCTGGCAGCGGACAGGATAATGGGGACACTTTTATGCGTATTATTCGATTGCGTCACCACATCCGTGAAATGCACCAATCCGTCTAAAGCCTCCATACGGGGAGTCGTCTTGCGCTCGTATCCGTAAAGGCTCCATTCCATAGCACGGGAGGTCTCTCCCACTACCAAGACGTAGATCTCCCGTTTTCCCTCCGCTTGCTCCGGCTTAGTGGCGTCGAACTTAAAGTCGGCGGAAGTAATATGATACTTGCTGTTCCTCTCCGCCTTATTTATGGCGAAATATAAATTGTATAGGGCGTTAGCCGGATATACATCGTCCTTCCATGAGAACCGGTGATCTTGCGAAGGAGACAGGAAGCAAAGGAGCAAACCCACGACAAACATGCCTAGGCTGATCTTGGCCCATTTCTTCCGGAAAGGATTTCGCAGTTTCTCTTTCTGCCGTATCGAACGACAAGCGAGCACCAGCGTAGGTAATGTATAGAAAAAGAATACGCAACCGATCACCAGAATGATATTCCCCAATAACTCACTAGCCTCGGAAGCGTTCGAGCTGGTAAGGTTCAAATACATATCAACCGCTATCACGGACTGTCCGAAAAGATACAGAAGCACCAACTGCCCCCCATCTAATATAACCTTCGGCAACAGGCACCAAACCACGATCCCCGGTTTACGGGCCACTAATAAAACACACATCCAAAAGGCCAAAGGTATCAGCAACGAGGCGATACCGACCGTGACGGGAAGCGGTTCCGTAAAAAAGAACACACAGTTTGGGATGATAAATAACAGGGCAAATAAGAAATATAAATGCTCCTGTGAAGATATCCAGCGTATTAACCTTGTAAAATACTTCATTCAATCAAAACTTTGCCAACTCTCAATCATTACTCTTCTCAACTAATACCCAGAACCTGAAATTCCGGCAATTGGCAAAGATAGGCGTTATTAAACACATACAAAGCGTATTATACACAAAAAATGTTATTGACATTCATAACTTCTCTTTCATCCGTCGCCAATACTCATTGACAGAGCTTTTCACTTCCTTATGTAACAGCAAGATACCAATCAAGTTCGGGAGCGTCATCAAAGCCACGGTGATACCGGATAATGTCCAAACAATAGTAGTATCCGTGAACGAGGCCAAGAAAAATCCGACAATATAGATTACGTGGTAAATACGGACATATTTCGTTCCCCAAAGGTAGGTCACCGCCCGATCACCGTAGTAAGACCATGCTATCGTTGTAGAAAACGCAAACAACAACAGGGAAAACGGAATAATAAACTGCCCCCAATCCCCTAAAAAACCTTTCTTAAACGCCTCCGTAGACAAGGGGGCGGAATGAAGCAGCGACTTACCGGTTAAATACACCGCACGCTCTTTATTCATAGGTAATTCGATACGTCCGTCACGTACAGAGAGCGTACCACTAAACAACACCTCCTTCCCTTCCTTGACCCGCACGCTATCCGCAAAGGAACGTGCGTGTAGTAACGTTATATCCGTATTTAGGATCTGTCCGTTCCGGACCTCCAAGGAGCCTGTATAAAAAGGCAGGGGCTTATTCCCTAGTACATGCTCCGACACTGCGGATTTACCGTCCGGGTCCGATTCATGATAAGCACCGGACAAGACTACCGTATCCGCCTGCTGAAACTTATTCTCAAACTTTTTCAGCCAAGTACCGGATGACAATAGAACCAAGCCGGTTATCGAACAAATCACGATCGTATCGATGAACGGCTCCAATAAAGCGACCATACCCTCGGATACCGGCTCTTCCGTCTTGGCTGCCGCATGAGCGATCGGAGCGGAACCTTGCCCCGCCTCATTCGAGAATAATCCACGGTTCACACCTCGGTTAAAAGCCCAGACAACCGTCGCTCCTAAGAAACCACCCGTAGCCGCCGTACCGGAAAAGATATTCGAGAAAACAGAGATAAACGAAGGTAGGATATGCTGGTAATTATAGGCCAATATGCTGAAGGCACCGAGCAGATAGACGACCGCCATAAAAGGTACCAACTTCTCGGTAACCTGCGCTATACGCTTGATTCCCCCGATCACGATCAATCCCAGCAAGACCGATAAAACCGCCCCGGTAATATATTGCTGAATACCGAACGCCGAAAACATGGCGTTCGAGATGCTATTTACCTGTGGCAGACTACCCGTACCGAAAGAGGAGAAAATAGTAGCGACCGCAAAAAGTCCCGCCAACCAACGCATATGCAAACGATGCTTCATATAATACATCGGACCGCCGGAAATCGTACCATCTTCCGTCTGCTCACGATACTTATGGGAAAGGGTGACCTCTACCATCTTGGTAGTCATACCCAAGAACGCCGTCATCAACATCCAAAACAAGGCAGAAGGACCACCTAGATGTATGGCCAGAGCGACACCGGCGATATTACCGGTCCCCACCGTGCCCGAAAGAGCAGTTGCCAACGCTTGGAAATGGGAGGTATCTCCTATGTCTTGCTTATTGTCGTACTTCCCCCGCACGACCTTGATCGCATGCCCGAAAAAGCGCAATTGCGGAAACCGAAGATAGACCGTAAAGAACAATCCGGTTCCCAGTAATAGAAAAACAAACCATTGTGATCCTCCAAAATGAGCGTCAATAAGGGATAGTAAGTTATTCAACTCTTGCATCATCTGCCTACATTTTTAAATAATGATGCCGCAAGTTAAGAATAATAAAACAAAAAGCAACCTTACAAGCTTTTGTTTTTCATTTTAGACTTACAAGATTGCTTTTTCACAATCAAAAAGATACTATCACACAATAAAATTATATTTATCTCCTATATTTTCTGGAGGATAGCGATAAACTCATCATTCGTAATGTCTAGCTCCGGCTCTTTGTAATTGACATAATCCTCAAAATAGTCGCTGGCGATATCGGCTACGATCTCCCCTCCGTCCAAGCCATACGAGGAAACTAGTTTCTCCACCCGGTTACGTATCTGGCGAATCACCTGTAAACGATCCTCATAACGATCTGGCTTCTCCTGATCAGTGACGTGCTCATTCCGGGCGATCAAGTAAACTACCGTATAAAATTTCTCCATGCTCCCGAAAACAGGGACAAACAAGGATTTCTTCTCCTCGGGCAGATCTGCCAAAAACTGTTGTATCTTTGTCATAACTCTTACTCTTTTACCTAATAAAAAAAACAATATACTTTTTGTTCTAAAACAATATACTTTCGTGTGTAAAAGTATATTGTTTCGACAACAAAAGTATATTGTTCTTCTCGAGTCTGTTAAATGATAGAATTCTTCTTCGTAAAGTCCAAAATCTCATCAATATAGCCAAAAGCCAATCCTGTTACCGTATCCGCGCAGCCGTAATAGATAGCGATACGTTTCGTCTCCGGATCATGCAAGGCGGCACAGGGAAAGACTACGTTCGGAACGTCTCCCATGCACTCGTAATCCTTTTGCGGGGACAACAAATAAGGTCCGGAGCGGAATTTCACTTTCCAAGGTTGCTCCAAATCCAAGATAGCGGAACCGAAGCTATACACATACCCGTTGCAAGAACGAAGCACGCCGTGGTAAATCAATAACCAGCCCTCGGAAGTCTCGATAGGGATAGGGCCCGCACCGATCTTCGTACACTGCCAAGCGCTATCCTCGAACGCAGCCGGAGACATCACGTGGCGATGTTTACCCCAGAAACACATATCCGGAGACTCGCTATAGAATATATCGCCGAACGGAGTATGACCGTTGTCGCTCGGACGGCTTAACATGGCGAAGTTTCCGTTAATCTTACGAGGGAACATCACGCCATTACGGTTGAAAGGCAGATAAGCGTTCTCCAGCTGATGGAAGGTCTCGAAATCGAACGTGTAAGCCACGCCGATCGTCGGGCCATGATAACCGTTACACCAAGTCACATAATAACGATCCTCGATAAAACATACACGGGGGTCGTAGGCGTAAACAAACTCGCCGATCTCCTTGTCGTCGCACTCAAACTCGAGTTTTGTCTCGGAGATACTCCAATGAATGGCATCTGCGCTAAAACCTACGTGCAAACGCATCCGGCGATTCGTATCGTCGCAACGGAACACACCGGCATAACCACCTTTGAAAGGGACAACAGCACTGTTGAACACGCTGTTCGATGTCGGAAGGATATCACGAGGAATCACCGGGTTCTTCGAATATCTCCACAATACTTCTTTGCTACCCTCGGGACGATCTTCCCAAGGCATATTAGGCAGCGGAGCGCCTACGATTTTCAAATTATCCATAACTAATCCTATTAAAATATTACTGTACTAACTTATTACCTTTATCGTCATACGTGAACGGTACGAAATAGGCTACCAAGAATGAAGGGATCATCGCCAGCAAGGTCACGATAAAGAAATACTTATAACCTAGCCAGTCGCTCACGAAACCGCTCATCATTCCCGGAAGCATTACGCCAAGGTTCATGATACCTGAAGCGAACGCATAATGCGCCATCTGATGCTTGCCCGGAGCTACCTGTTGCATCATAAACAGCATCAAGCCCACGAAACCGAATCCATAGCCAAAATACTCGAATACGATGGCGGAAGCGATAATGAGACCATTATCAGGCTGGAAACACGCCAAGAACGTGTATACCAAAAACGGTATATTGAAACAACAACAAAGCGTAAACAATACCTTTCGCAATCCCTTGGCCGAGATATAATATCCACCAAGCAAAGAACCCAGCACGAACGCCGCCGCCCCAAACGTACCATAATACAAACCAATTTCTTGCTCCGTTAGTCCTAATCCTTGATCAGCTATCGGAGCTTTCAAGAACAAAGGTACGATCTTTATCACGAAACCCTCGGCAAAACGATACAATATGATGAAACAGATATACCACACGATATACTTCTTCGTGAAGAACTCCTTGAAGACCAGCCATAACTCAGCCATACTTTCCTTCAACGAATGTTCTCTGGTAGCGGCTTTCCCACCCGAAGGCAACATCTTCATATGATAAAAACCAAGCAGGATCATGATCGTACCGCAAAGCAGCATAACGATCATCCAAGCGTATATCACGGCCTCTTTCTCCAATCCTATCCCGGTAAAATATTGCATCATATAACCCGCCAGATAAACCAGACCACCCGTGGCTACGATCTTCGCCAAATTGTAAAACGCACCTTGCCAACCGATATATTTGGCTTGATCCTCCGGCGAGAGCTCTTTCATATAAACGCCATCCGTTGCCACGTCATGCGTAGCCCCGCTAAGCGCTATAATACCTAATAATGCGATAGATAGAGCAAAGAAACTCGGCAAGTTTAACGCCAAGGCCACTAAACCGAATAAGCAACCGGATAACAACTGGGTCAATACGACAAAGAATTTCTTAGTACGATACATTTCCAAAAACGGGCTCCATAAAGGCTTTAAGGTCCAAGGTAACATGATAACCGAGGTCCATAACGCAATCTGGGCATCCGATATATCCAATCCCTTAAACATGAGTACGGTAACCATGTTCAGCACTACAAAAGGCAATCCCATAGCAAAATAGACACTAGGGACCCAAGTCACAGGGTTTCGACGTTTAGTAGCATTCGTGTTTTTCTCTTCCATGCTTTATTTAGAATTTAGGTGTACAAATATAATTAATAATCCGGATATATCTTTAATCGATCGGACAAATAGAGGAGATCATCCCGAAGGTAGCGTTATCATTCAAATCCCAGACCATCTTTCCGGCTCCGTTTATCTCGATCAACTGCGGGTAATGTCCTTTCGCAGCCTCTCCGTCATGGCCTTGCCAGTTACAGATATACAAACCACCGTCCCGTTTAGGGAGCAACTGGGCAACAAAGAAAAGCTGGGCTCCCTCGATATCGTTCGCATTCACCTTGCGAACGATATCTCCGGTCTCGAAATTCAGCTCTATGAAGCAATGGGCATCACCGCAAGCGACCAGATAATTACCGTTATCCAACGCAGCCACGCTAAACGGGTTACCGTCTACTTTCACGCTTTTCAGCAATTGACCGGACGGGGATATTTCCCGGATCTCGGAGGTAGCGAACAAGGGCACTAGATAATTGCCCCGCTTATTCTTGTTTACTTGACGGAATTGTGCATGGGGTTGCTCAATTCGGGTATCGAAATCTGTTTTCGACAGGATCTCTCCTTTTGCGTTCACTTCCATGATCGTAGCCGGGTTTCCACACCACGCCAATAAATAATTACCGTTGGAAAGTACACGGGCTGTCTGCATCTCACACCCTTCCGGAGCGGAGATATTCCAGACCTCCTCATGATCCCGGGTGATTAGCTTTGCCCCTTTCGAATAGGAAAAAAGGATATTCCGATCGGGAGTAACAGCTACGGAATTACATTCCCATCCTTTTTCCAAGGGATGCTCCCATTCAATTTCTTTCGTGTTCTTGTTTACGATGGCGATCTTGTCCCAGCCGGAACCGCCTAATAAAAGATGATGCGATGCCTCATGACATGCGGAACATACGAGTAGCAGGCATGCGGATAATATAAAAGTATAGATTTTCATGGTATATAATAATGTACTAATTAGATAATATGCCAATTATAGCAGGATGGACACATGGGATCCACCCTGCAAAAAAAGATCATGTGTGTTGTATTCGCATTGGCATATTGACACATTTAGCGAAACGACACATTGGTTCATTCTTCTTTATTTCGCTAAGTCACGGAACAACTCATATCCCTGATCAGGCGTGATACCTTGATGCACGACCGCATGAACCGCCTGGATCATGGCGACAGGAGAAGTACTCTGGAATACATTACGTCCCATATCCACGCCGGCCGCACCGTCGTTAATCGCATTATAACATAATTCCAACGCCTCCTTCTCCGGTAATTTCTTACCACCGGCGATTACCACGGGAACCGGGCAAGCGGCGGCTACCTTCTCGAAGCCCTCACAATAGTAGGTCTTCACGATATTAGCGCCATTCTCCGCACAGATACGGGAAGCCAGACCGAAATAACGAGCGTCTCGAGCCATTTGCTTACCAACGGCGGTAACACCCATTACCGGGATATTGTAACGGCTAGCCTTATCGACCGCCTTATATAAGTTAGCCACAGTCTTAGCCTCATGCGCCTCGTCGCCGATAGCCAACATAACCGCCATGGCGGAGACGTTCATACGGATAGCGTCCTCTATATCGATCAATACATTATCATTCAAATCCGTAAGGATAGACGTTCCAGCGTCCGAACGAAGACAAATCGGTTTCGTCGTATTCGCAGGGATCGTAGATTGCAGGATACCACGGGTACACATCAAGCAATCCGCATATTCAATCAAAGGAACGATATTCAAGTCGATACGCTCCAGACCGGAAGTCGGCCCCATGATGAAACCATGGTCAAAAGCAAGCATAACCGCCTTGCCTGTCTTCGGGTTGAAGATACGGGATAAACGGTCTTTCATACCCCAAGGTAAGTTCTCGGCTCCCTTCACATGGAAACTCTGGTTCTCACAATTGATGCCTAAACCGAAGTCCGCACCTTCTCTTAAATCATCTAAATCTGCCATATTTATTATTCGTTATATTATTATATTTTATAGAGACGGGGCACGCCCCGTCTCACGCTGTGTATTATTTTATAGCGCCTCAGCAAAAGAAGCGAACATACAGCTCCAAGAAGTAGCCCCGCTATCAGCGAAACCAATCGAACGCTCGCCATAGTTACGGGCACGGCCAAAGTTAGCTTTCATCGGTACCGTAGCCTCCGCTCCCTCAAGCGCCGCTTTAGCGCCAGCATTCAAGACTTCCTTGATATCATCCGACGTACAAGCCTGCATAGCCTCCACCGCCGGGATCAAGGCATCCATCATCGTCTTGTCGCCTCGTTTCGCTTGGGTTTGTTGTTGCACATTCGCCAAGCCACCGGCGAACATAGCTTTCACGCCTGCGGCATCCAACTCGGTTCCCTCTGCATGATCGCTCATGCCCAAGAAGAAAGCGCCGAGCAAGGTACTTGTCGATCCGCTCACTTCCATCATCACGTCCATACCCATATCACCAAGCATTTGCTTGAACTCCGTTCCAGACTGAGCGCTTTTATTCACGGCAGTCATAGCGGCAACGATAGCGGTACCATGATCTCCATCCCCGATTACGGCATCCAATTTAGAAAATTCCTCCTCACGTGCCTTGATCTGTTTCAGCGCATTGTCTAACATGGCCTTGAAGGCCTCGATAGTAAGTTGTTTCATGTATATTATTTATTTACCTAGGGTTGTCCAATAAGGTGCGTCCGCACGTTTGTTATTCAAATAATCGATATGATCCTCATCCAAGATCGCCATGATCATCTGGAATCCGGCTTGCTCCTGTACGGTCAAGATCTCTTGGATACGGCTTACCACCACCTGCAAGCCACGAGCCTCTAATTCCTTATAAGCCTTGCGGAAGATGATATTCAATTCCATATGGGTAGTAGCGCCTACGCCGTTAATGATCAATAACATCTTATCACCGGCTTTTGGCTGTAACTGCTGGCAAAGTAGGCCTACCATCTCCGCTGCCGTATCATCGGCGGATACCAACGGTTTCTGTCCACCACCGCCTTCGCCATGCTGGCCCATACCGATCTCCATGATTCCATCGGGAAGATTCGTGATCGTACCTCCGTTCTGGGGATGCGTACAAGAACGCATAGCGACAGCCAAGGTAGCCACGTTCTTATTATAGCGTTCACCTATCTCAATCAACTCGTCTAAAGACTTCCCTTCCTCGGCGGCGGCACCTAATATCTTATACAAAGGAACACAACCGGCCAAGCCACGGCGATCATCTACATTCGCCCCGATACCTGCGCTGATATCATCATGCGTAAGTAATTTCTTCACCTTGATACCCTTACGAGCAGCCAACTGGCAAGCCATATTAGCGCTCATCACGTCGCCGGAATGGTTCAATACGACCAGCAAGATCCCGGCCTCACGATCCATCAATTGCAGTGCCTGAAACAAACGTTGGGCACCCGGAGCGGCGAATACGTCACCCACGACGGAGCAATCCAACATGCCCTCTCCTACGAAACCGCTCAAGGCAGGCTCATGACCGGAACCGCCTAAGGTAACGATCGCTACCTTATCATTGCCTTTCGGGTTAGCACGTACGACGATATTCTCAGCCGCCAACTTTACTTGATTCGGATACGCTAACGCATAACCTTCCAATAACTCAGCCGTAATATTCTCAGGATCATTTATGAATTTTGTCTTGATGTCTGACATGGTATTATCCTCCTTTAGATTTATGAATTTTGATTTACGAATTATTTTAGTTCCATGATCTCGATAGCGATACCTTCTTCCTCGATGAAAGCGATCGTCAAGTGCTCGTCGCAAACAGCCGGGCCGAAGATTACCTTCTTACCTTCCAACTCTTTTTCCAAACAAGGAACCGTATAAGCGATATGGCCATTGGTCTGTACCAACTCCGGTAAGCAGCTGCCTTTCTCGAATTTCAAGAACTCGATCCGGTTCGGACTCTTGCTGTAATCCGTCAACCATACACTCAGGCCTTCGTTATAAACCGCCCCTTCTTTACTTTCCGTAGTGACAATTCCTACGTGATTAAATGTTCTCATGATCTATTCAATTTATAGTTAGACAATTATATTATTAAAATTCGTTCTCTTCCGATAGGATATAAAGCCAGCCCCCAATACTAGGATGATCGACAGATAAAGATAAATAAATATCCCGTTCACGTTGTCATTCTGGCCATAAGAGTGCATGCCACTCAAGAAATAATTCACGCCGAAGAAGGTCATCAACACCGAATAGAAGGCCAAGATAGACGTAAAATTAAACAACCACAGGTTATTGCATTTCGGTATCAAGCGGAGATGCGTCACGATCGCATATATCACCATCGTAATCAACGCCCACGTCTCCTTCGGGTCCCAGCCCCAATAACGTCCCCACGACTCATTCGCCCAGACCGCTCCCAAGAAAGTACCGATCGTCATCAGGGCCAATCCGATCCAAAGTGACATCTCGTTCACGATACTCAATTCTCGTACCCGTTCTTTGAGCATCACGCTGTTCTTCTCCCCGCTTACGCTCATCATCACCAGATTCGTCAAGCCGATCAGACAGCTAATACCGAAGAAACCGTAAGCTCCCACGATAACCGCCACATGGAACATCAACCATGGGGATTTCAAGACCGGAACCAGCGGATTGATCTGCGGGTCCATCCAACTCAAGCCGGACACGAACAAGATGATCCCCCCGAATAAAGTAGCCAACGCAAACGTAAGCGTACTCTTGCGTACGAACAACAACCCGGCGAACACCGTAGCCCAAGCCACATAAATCATCGTCTCGTACGAATTGCTCCAAGGGGCGTAACCTGCGATATACCACCGCATTCCCATCCCATACATATGGAAAACGAATACGGCCAAAATGCCCAGACTCAATAACCAAGTCATATAGGTAACCCATTTTTCCTTCTTGAATAAGGCCACGAAAGCGAAGACCAGCAACAAGCCTCCCAAAATCAAGTACCCTTTCTTACATTGCCGGAATACATCCATTTGATTATATTTAATCTCGGCCTGTATTTTCTCAGGGCGAATGTCTACCGTCTTATTCTTGGCTTGCTGATACGTATGGATCATTCCGATTACCTCGTCCGCTTTCTCCCAATCACCACTCTTCAATCCTTCCTGTACCTCCGATAAATACCAGCCCATAATGTGGGTAACGAACATGGAGTCCTTTCCGGAAAACGCCGATAAATCATCGCCCGGCGCATACCATTTGTGATCCGGGTCGTCCTCTTTCGGGAAAAGGTTTAACATCTGGTAATTGATCAATTGATGGAAGATATTTACCTGCTCATCCAGCTTGATCAAGTCTTTATCGAAGCGGGTACGCTCCGCTGGCATTTTATTGTAGGCCTCTTCCAGCTTCTCTTGCAATTTATAGCGTCCGTTACTATCGAATACCTCTATATAGGCGCAATCCTTATCCGTAAGGTCGTAATAATTAGCCAGCTCACTATTAGACAAGGCGATAAACGGCACCCGGACCCACATATCCGGCATAGCCAAGACACTCAACAAGAACTGATCAGAGTTCAAGGAACCGAACTGATCCGATTTATGCAACTTTCGCAGTACCTCGGAAGAAAATGTATTGATCGGCAACATACGTCCGCTTACCGATTGGATCGGCAACGCACCGAACTTAGCGGCATGTTCCGGACTTATCGCATATTTCTGTATGGCCTCCTTCATCTCGGGAGCGGCCGCACCTTGCGCCCGCAAGCCCCCTACGGAAAGAAGAATCGCTACTAACAGGGTCGTTTTACGAGCGCCCGATCTTAAATCTTTCAACTGTCGGCTTAATTTCATGAAACGGGAGTTTTTACCTACCAAGCAAAGTATAAAGCCGATCACTAAAATCACGTAGCCGGTATACGTAATATTCCTTCCGGCCACATCTCGGTTCACGGAAAGTACCGTTCCTTGCTCATCCGGGTCATAGGAGGCTTGGAAGAAGCGATAGCCTTTCACGTCTAATACATTATTCATATATACCCGGGCATGGCGAGTCTGTCCATCTACATGTACCAGCAACTCACTCTCATAAGCAGAGGGACTGGCAGAGCCGGGATAGCGGGTTAAGGTAAATTTCACGAGTTCTACGCTAAAAGGAAGCGTATGATAGAGAGTCTGGTCCGAGGTACGGATCATGATACGATCGCTAGCCTCTCCCTCACGCAGGTGAAGGATTCCTTCCTCGCCGAAAAGGTGGGAAATAAGGGCACCCAGAAGGATGACAATAAAGGCGGCATGGGTGACCATCAATCCCCATCTACGCCGCTTAAGTAACTGGTGCTTGATAACGATAGCCACGAAATTGGCTACCAATAAGAATTGGAGTAAGAAAAATACAGGAGAATAGTAAATCATCGCTTTAGCGGCGGCAGTACCATGATACTTCTCTATAAAAGTAGCGATAGCCAAGCCAAAGGCGTAGATCAATAGTAGGACGATAGTCGTCACAGAAGAAGAGATAAATCTTTCTAGAGTTTTCATTTGCTCATTTATTAATAACACTGATGCGACAAATGTACGCAGATTAATCATTTTTGAAAGAATCGGCGATTAATTTGCCGCATCCATGTTATCTATCTATAAATAGACCTTGTCTATTAATCCTCAATAATTACCCGGAAGCCTACGTTGAATACACGTTGGTACGGATAATATCCTTTACGGGTATAAGCCGTCGAGAATTTCGGTCGCTCGATATAAGAACCGCCACGAACCACCTTATACTCGGAAACCTCTTTCGATTTCTCGTTGTAAGGATAAGGCAAGTAATCTGAACGAGTCCATTCCGCCACGTTACCGTGCATGCAATACAAACCGAACGGATTCGCTTCATATTGCTTACCACCCACCTGAACCAAATTGCCATCATCCACGCCTTCCTCTTTCGGTAAGTAAGTATAGTACTTGTACCAATAAGAAGTCTTAGGCATCGGTTGCGGGTCTATACCGCTTACGGCAAGCAGAAGCGTGGTTACGTCGGCTAGGTTATCCTTTTTGCCGAAGTCCGCATTCATATCGCCATACCAGAAATCTTGATCGCTGCCGGCACGACAAGCCCATTCCCATTGCGCCTCGGTCGGAAGCGTGATGTTCAAGCCTGTTTTCTCACTCAGCTTCTTACAATAATCCATCGCGTCATTGTAACTTACACGGATTACCGGTTGCTCTGGCTTATTAGCGGGATATCCTTGAACCACGTGATCCTTCCATTGCTGATCCACGAAACGGCTGTCGTGATCCGGGAAAATCACGTTGAATTGCTGATTCGTAACCTCCAACTCACCCATCCAGAAAGCTTTGTCAATCTTCACTTTCGCCGTCGGACGAGTATCGGATTGCCCACGATAGCTACCCATCACGAATTGTCCGGCCGGAACGCGAACAAATGTCATCTTGATACCCGGAGCCAACTCAATCTCCTTACGGGTTTCCTTCTCGTCGGCCAACATAGCCTTGATCCGGTCCGCATCGAATGGCCAACCTTTCACCTTCAACTCTTTTTCCTTGACAGGAGCCAATTTCTCCGGCATCTCCGGTTTGATCTCACCTTTACCCTTCAAGTAAGCGGCATAATCGGAGATCTCTTTCTTCCAATCCACGCCTGCGCCATTCGCATACTTATCCGTCAACTCTTTACGACGCTTGATCTGGTCGAAGCCTTGATACGGGATGATATCCTTCGAAAGCACATTCGCATTGAAATAACCCTTATCCGGAGCGTTGTAATCAATCCAGTTATAAAGGGTTTTCCACTCTTTATCCGTCAGTTGCACGTTAAAGTGCCCTTTCTTCAACATACGAACCAGTTCACTCGTGTTCGGATGATATTCATACGGTTGAAGAACCACCATATCACCCTCGCCACCTTGACGGTGTACATACGGATGCAGATTCAAGTAAGAAGTGCCATAACCTAATTTATCCTTCTTGCCCCCACGCAAGTCGAAAGCCTTACCCTCACCATTATGGCAAGCGATACAAGCGCGATCCAAGATCGGTTGGATCTCCAGATCGAACGTGAACGAACGGGTCCCCCCTTCCGGCGGAGTCAACGCATGCGGGGCTTTCTGCGAAGCCATCACACGTTTCGGGATAGGAATCTGGTTCTGGTCCTCATGGCAACCGATACAAGATACCACCTCGCCCGGCTGACCGGTCAACCAGCTACGCATCCACTGGATAGCCACTCCGTCTTTGTCTAACGGCTGGATAGAGATCGGCGTATTCGCCGGGATCTTGAAGATAGCGGAGCCATCCTCTTCTACCGGTACTGTACCCAACATACGCTTGATGTCCCAACCGGACTGGATTCCATGCCAGTTATGATCGGAGGTAGTCTTCACGTAAGCATACTCATAAGCGTGCAGACGAAGAGACTTAACCGTACCCCGAGGAATGCCTCTCAAACCCTCTCCCTCGTAAATATCCTGAATAAAGACCGTAGCCTCTTTGTCATTCAATTTCACACGGTCCGGAATAGCCGGAGGAGTCTGTGTCTTACGTACGGCAACCGGACTGATATAGCCCTCACCCTCTACCTTACGCAAACAAGTCACGTTATCGAATACGTCCACCAAATAGATACCCCATAAATCCTGTGGATCTAATTTAGCGGCCACCAAGAAATATTTATCATTCAGCGGAGTCGGTTTGATAAACTGCGGCCATACGCCATTTACCAACTCATCCTTAATCTCCTCCACGATCGGCCGGTTACGATACGGGATCTCCTGTACCATACCAGCGGCGCCTTTACGGGCTTTCGCCGGATCGAACACGATCAAACGACCGGAACGGGCAATACCATGGTGACCGGAGATAATTCCCACGAAAGCGGAACCGTGGCCCGGCAACGGCTGAATATCGAACGTACTGTTCGGGAACATCGATCCGCTACCATACAGCGCTTTCTGCTCCGTACCATCCGGATTCATGTTCATCACGATACGGGAATAATAGTGCGTCAAGTCCGTGTACTCCCAACGAGTGTACATCACACGACCGTTATTCATCACTACCGGGTTCCAGTTTGCGTCTTGATCGAAAGTCAGACGGCGCAAGTTCTTCGTATCCGGCGTATAAAGTACCATATTACCGACAGGGTCATCACCGCTTACACAAGGCACGCCTTGATAACCGATATTCGAGTTGGCGATGATACGTCCGTCAGGTAAGTAGGTTCCATCATAAAACTCCAGATCCGGCTCCTCGTTATGTATTAATTGCTTAAAGCCCGAGCCATCCAATTTCACCTCGAATACGTTCCAACGCTTATCGGGCATCGTCTGGGTAAACATAGCACGATCGCCATCCCAATGCATCCGCAAGTCGGCGACAGAGGAACCGTTTTCCGGTTTATAGATCGACCGTACCTGTACATCCTCCCCGCGTAAATTACTCAACTCCACGATATCGGCGTCGAAGCCCATACGGCGGGCGGACTCTTGGTTACTCCAGTTATTACCCTGCGTACCCAAATCCGGAGCCATTGCCTTATGAGCGTTTACACCTAATTTAAAGCGGGCAGCCAAGACTTTATCACCATCCAAGAACGGGTTCGCCAGCAAGATCGTACGTTTATTCGCGATCGCTTTCTCGGCATTAACCAAAGCGGCCTCATCACCACTATAAATGCCATCGAAACCTTTCTTTACCTGCTGTTCCAACTCATCCAGAACCGGTTGATATTTAGTGGCGTCGAAGCCTTTCAACTTTTTCATATCGTTGAAAGCCAAACGAATCGCCTCCATATTCAACCAACTCAAGTCGCTCTGCAAATTACAGATACGTTGAGTTTTCTCATAAAGTTTCAAATACTCACGGATCTGAGTATCAATATCTTTTTCCGTCTCGATCTGCTTAACAGCGTTCTTTACATACGCAGCGTCTTTCAGACGAGAAGCCAGATTCAAGACAATATCACGCTCGGCGGAAGCGTCACTGGCAGTCAACCAGTTCTCCAACCCATCGATATTAGCGTTTAAGGCCCCCAATTCCTTCGGATAAGCGGCTAGCAAACGTGCGGCCTCCTCCTTCGGGAAAACATTCATGATACGGAAGAATACACTACCTACCGTCGACTGATCGGCCAAACCCACCTCAGCCTCGAAGCGTACATATTCCTTATTGATATTGTACACCATCACGCCATTGGCATGGCATAATACACTATGATCGTATTTCTTACCGCCGATCAACAAAGGATTCCCGTATAAATCCGTATTCTTGCGGATACTGCCCGAGCCAGAAACCCAATAATCAGGATCTAACTCATCCAACCAAACCGAACTACCGTCCGCCTTGATTAAACGGGCGTTCGCCCATGTACCCCAATCCCAATCCGTACCATCCGGTCCGGCGGCCGTAACAAGCACCAACTGATCCAGCCCCGTCAAATCGGCGGACATCGGGACAGCCTTCTGCTTCGCCTTGATCCAAGCCGACATGATCGGCATGTTCGCCTTCACCAAAGAGGCACGAAGCTCAGACTTTTGTTTTACTGAGGCGTCAATCCAGTTATCCACCTTCTTTTGCTTCGGACCTGCCGAAACAAGAAGAGAGGTCGACAACAAGAGTGATACCATTATATAGTATTTATTCATGTATTAAATTTAAATTTAGAAGGTTGTTTATTGAAACCCTAAGGATCACGATCGGCAACCCTTAGAATTACGAAGCATAACCCTAGAGGTTTTTATAAAGCGGCCTTCTGGTTCGTGAAACGTAAGCCAGCGTTGTCGTGATAGCATGCCCACTCATCTACGATAGCGCCTTCCGGACCTGCCATCATAAAGTGGAATGTCTCCAATTTCTTCAGACGTAATACGTCGCCGACCTTCTGAACCACGAAATTCTTGCTCTTGATCGGTCCGTGTCCAGCAGGGATAGCCGGTGCGTTCGGAGTCTCGTCACCTACCTCAGAGAAGTTGTATACCCAACCCTTCTCTACCATCCAAGACTCATGTTTAGCCGGGAAGTCAGTCTTTACGTGAGCATGTTCCGGAATCATCTGGCCCGGCAACAAATAGATAGCGTGAGCGAAATACTTATACTCCGGATCGTTGATCCAGAAAATACCCCCCATACCTACATTCTCGAAATCACCCAAACCAAAGTCTGTCACCCACATATCTTTCGCCATCAACTCCGTGAAAGGAACATCGTAGAAAGCAAACATATCTTTCATCGCTTCCATAGCGACATCTTGTTGGAACTTGCCGTCTTTATAAAAATCGGCGTTCGTGTACTTCTTTGAATAAGCCATTGTTTTATTTTTTTGATTGTTAGTATTACATGCGTTCGTGCATTCTTTGCGGCAAGTTCCTTCCGGACAATTACCCTCCCCGTTAGCGGCGCAACAAGTAGCGTCTGTCGTTGTCTTTCCCGTACATGCGACCATAGATGCCAACGCCAATCCCATAGCCGCCATTTTCATGTTCAAACCTTTTCTCATTTGTTTCTGTGTATATTTGTTAGTACTATTTGTTTCAACGTATCGCTATTCCCTCGATCTCGATCAATAACTCATCCCGGCAAACGTCGGCCCACATATAAGAGATCGGGATATTTAATCCGTAGGTATTCATCAAACGCTCAGCCTCCTCGTAGTCGGATTTATTCTTCAAGTAGACTCGTAACTTAACCAATTTAGCGTCAGCGATCAGTTCCGCTATATTTTCCATCGTGATCCGTAGCTGACGTTCCAGACCTACTCCCTTCAAGCTCTCCTCACCACGGATAGCGGCTGTACCGGAGATATAAATCAATTTACGATCCTGAAAAGACATACTCTTGGCACGCTCGAACTTAGGGGTCGTCTTCTTTTGTCGGGCAACTTCCAGTACTTGTTCCGAATACGCATGGGCAGCCACCTGCAACTTATTATCGATCGGCGTAGCGAAAGCGTCCGGCGTAGTAAATACGGCAGCATCCACATCAATCAAGATACCTCCCAGATTCGCCCCGATACCCGTAGCGGCAGGATAACCATTCGTCCATTCCGTTTTACTATAAAAATCAGACCGGGCGTTATTAAACGCTTGATAATGCTGATCCTGACCGTCGAAAGCTGTTATACGCTCGATATAATTCCACTGACGGATAATGCTATTCAACGGAAAACCCTCCCGACGGAGCACATCCCCCAATAACCGGAAAGCTTCCACCGACTGAGGCTCTATACCAAAATGGAGTACATCCCCTTGAAAACCGCCGGCAAAAAGGAAACGTCCCGAGACATTCTCCAACAAGACATAAGGAACACCTTGATAATGACGGAAAGTAATCCGATCCTGCGCATCGGGCACATAGCTATGTACCTCCATCAGCAAAGGAGCGTTCAGCGGCGGTTGGGAGACATAGCTCAAAGCCGGTTCGCAATCCCCATAATACCGACGGATTTTCTCCCGCAGCAAAACCCGGCGTGCCACGTATTCCTCATTCGTACCCGGAGTACCGAAAAAGGCCAGTCTCATGATCACCTCGTTTTGAGGTAATTGAGACAATAGATCGTCCACCATAACCGCAAACTCAGCCGGCTCAGTGTTTAATATCGTATAATGTATTTTCTCACAATAATTCATATCCTTTTATTTTACAGGGAGTTTACATATTCCGTTAATGCCTCGACATCTTTCTTGGAGACCTTTTTATCGATACCATGCTTATGGACCTCGAACACCTCTTCCATGGTAGCCGCACGCCCATCAAACAGATAAGGAGCCGTACGCCAAACCTCAATCAAAGTAGGAGTGTCCCACCCTTTCTCAAATTCGATATCCTCGCCGATACGGTGCATCTTCATATCCGTATAATAAGGACCGCTATGACACTCGCCACATTTCAGTTTCTCAAACACCTTTCTTCCCTCTTTCGCCTTATCCGATAATTCCCCATTTACTAAATACGGACTAGGCACCGGACGCAAGGATTTCATATAAGCGTCCACACATTTCGCCATTTCCTCTTCTGGCTCAAAAAACTGGATGAACTTAAAACCGGCACGTACCGCATATTCCGCACTCTCACGAACACCCGAGATCATGCTTGGGGGAGTCACATGCGAATACAACATGCTCTTACAATTCTTCGAGTTACCAACTCCATCATTCATCAAGTCCCAGTTCATCCCGTCCGTACGGGCATCCCCCGGATGGCAACCATTACAACTCTGCCAGCCTTGATAACAATGATTCGCATCGTTAAAATATTTCTCGCCCTTGTTCTCCGGCGTTTCCGTACGACCCGGATTCATGTCGGTAGCCGTTACCTCCAATGTATTTATATCGACGATATTCAAAATATCGGCGAAATAAGTAGGGATTATCAACTTATCTCCCGAAAATATAAAATTTCGAGGACCGTTTCCTTGTAAGGGAACTCGCTCACGAAGTCCATACAAGAAATTCAAGTCGTAATCCAGACGGCTCTTATCCTTATAAGACTCAAACTTCGCCAACATCGCCGGATGATCGATCACGCTTACCTCATGCGTACCGCTATGCGTGATAAAGATATGCTTGTCATCGCAAGCGATACTCCAGATACCGGCAGCGCCACGATCCGGCTCGTCCACCAATACCGCCCCAACGAATTCCTGCTTCGCCACATCGATCACGCTGAAAGCACTCGTGTTCATCCAACCTTGTTGAAGTTGGGAAGTAGGTACCGTGAATCGTCCCAAGTTATGAGACACGTATATATATTTCCCATCCGGCGTGATACACATCCCCCGTAAGGCATTGCTACCATTCGCCAATTGGATATCTTTCACTTTCGTAAACCCATCCATCTCGATTACCGATACGCAAGCGGCCACCACATCTACGTCCGCCCGCTGCGAGGGCAAGAAATTCGTGACAAACATGTATTTACCATCCTTGCTGAATACCGCCGATTTAGGCTCACGCAACACTTTCACGCTCCGGACTACCTTGCGCATCACCGGATCCACCTCGACCACCGAATTATCGAACTGATTACATACATATATATGTTTCTTATCCGGTCCGAACATCGGATGGCAGGCTCCCGATCCTGTCGGTATGGCCGATTCCACCCTACCCGATTCCAAGGAAAGCACTTGTAAACGGCCAGTCTTCTCGAAGGTCGTCACATACACCTTATCCCCATCCGGAAGCAATCCGGTCGGGATCTCATCAAACGGAAACGAATGAAGCAAGCTCTTACCGTCCGCTGAAAAGATATCCAGATGTCTCGTTCCTTTCTGTGTCATTAATAGCTCCCCCTTCGCGTTTAATACGGCATCCGTAGTAAAGAAAGGTGGGTTGCCGGCTGAAGCGAGAGAAACGCAACAGCCGACAAGACAAGCCACCAATGAGTTTTTTATCAAGTATTTTCGTGTGTTCATGGTATATTTTGTATTCCTTATTTTCTAAATCCTAGTTCGTTCGAGATCACCCCGGCAACCTCCTTGATCACCTTCACCGTATTTTTCACCACCTCTTTCGATAAGCGGTCTTTCGGGCCGGAGATCCAAATCGCTCCACAAGGATATCCCGTATAATTAAAGATCGGGGCGCCTACGCAGATCACGCCGCTCAGCTCCTCTTCATTATCCATGGCATATCCCTGTTTACCAACCTTCTCCAATTCCTCCAAATAGGCCTCACGAGAAGTGATCGTCCGGGAATTATACCGTGTAAACGTCATGTAGGACAGGTAGCGATCTCGCACCGTCTTCGGCAAATAAGCCATAATCGCCTTTCCGGGAGCCGAACAATGCAACTCAAACGGCTTTCCCGGCGACAGGACGAAGCGGAACGTATGATGTCCTTGCGCTTGTTCGATAAAAATCCCTTTCTCATCTCCCAAGACACCAAAGCAAGCGGTCTCTTTCACTTGATCACGTAAATCACGCAAATGTGGCAAGACGGTCTCTAAAAGATTGTGTTCATTCAAGGATCTGAAACCAAGAGTCAATAATTTTCGGGAAAGTTTATAGCGTTTCGTGTCTTCACTAAAATTAAGATATTCCAGCCGCACCAATGTATTCAAAATACGGTAAGCCGTGGTCTGCGATATATCGAGCGCCGACTTAATATCTTGCAATGTTTCCCCCGCCGACCGCAAGGAAAGGTACTCAAGAACTGCAATGCCCTTCTCTAAATTAGGCACTTTATAGTTCTCATCCACTTTTTCCATATTTGGTAGCGTGTTTTCCATATTTGAAATTGCGTTTCAGATTTGAATCAAATATAGCAGTGATGAATTTAAACAAGATACGAAATATGTAAAAAGGTGTTAAGTATGTTGCAGAGCATAAATATCATAGAACAAAAAAGCCGGAATCTCTTCCGGCCTTCTTTAAACGCAATGAATCTACTATTATTATTTCTTGCAATCGCAAGTTGAGTAGGCTACTAACATCCAGACCAACTTCTCCTGTTCTTTCAGATAATCGCTCATCAAAGCGACCGTAGCCTCATCGCCTGCCTCAGATGCCAAGGAAAGAAGTTTACGCTCCTCACCGATCAGATGACCGTATGTATCAAGAATATTCTTTAACGCCTCGTCACCACAAGATACGCCTGATACCTCTTTTACACGGGCTACTTTCAAATACTCGCTGAACTTGTTCTCCGGCTCGCCTCCCAACATCAGGATACGTTCCGCCAACTCGTCAACCTTCTCGGCAGCGTTGTTGTACATATCCTCGAATTTACCATGAAGAACGAAGAAACCATGTCCCTTAATATTCCAGTGGAAACCACGAAGGTTCGTATAGAATACTTGGTAATCCGCCAATAATTGTTTCAAGCTTGCTACTACGTTACTTACCGCTGACGCGTCTAAATGAAGATAATCTAATGTTTTCATACTGCTATTTTTTAATTGTTATACTTTTCGTTTTTCTTATATTGCAAAGATATGGCAAATATAAACAACTGTCAAACAGATAATTCCTATACATATATAGATAAAATCTATATTTAAACGATCAGCAAGAAGACTTGCGATAGAACTTGGGTTTCTATTTACCCAATTTAAACTTATATCCTGCGGTAAGAGCCAAAGTATGGTAATTCGCCTCGATCGATCCTCCCTTATACTCTTTACCTAACGATACATCATAGCCAAAATTGATAAAGCATTGTTTTATTTCCACACCTACAGTGGCACTTATCCCCCAATCAAAAGCACGAAGCCCTTCACAGGGATCATGGGTATAAAACTTAGCGGATTCTTCCGAAGCGACAGACCATCCCCCGAACATTCCTTTATCCAATACGCTTACGGCTATATAAGGGCCTACTCCAACATTCAAACGAATATCCTCAGCTAATTTGAATGAGAAATTAGCCATAATCGGTAATTGCAAGAAATTTCGTGTCACCTTATTTGAGTAATCATACGCATATCCATACGGATCATAAGTAGGTCCCGGCACTGCCCACCAATAACACCCATATCCATATCCGGGAAATTTGTCATTACTATATCCCCTTTGCGTATAATACAAACCTGACTTCAGAGAGAGAAATTCCGGCTTCAACTGATATTCCACTCCTACCCCAATCTTCCAACTCGGTTTCCAATCAACCATTGGACCCGCCTTCATCACTGTCATACCCGCTTCCGGAACTACCGACCACTGGGCTTGTACCGATATTACACCCAACATTAACACCATCGCAAATAATACAACTCTTTTCATATACTTTTTATTTTGATAAAATAATCGAACGACATATATGAATAAGACATGAAACAATAAAAAACCCCTATTGGCACCAACAGAAAAAGGCCGGAATCACTTCCGACCTTCTCCAAACGCAATGAATCACCTTTTTTACTTCTTGCAATCGCAAGTTGAATATGCTACTAACATCCAAACCAACTTCTCTTGTTCTTTCAGATAATCGCTCATCAAAGCGACCGTAGCCTCATCTCCCGCCCCGGATGCCAAGGAAAGAAGTTTACGTTCCTCATCGATCAAATGACCATACGTATCAAGAATATTCTTTAACGCCTCGTCACCACAGGATACGCCTGATACCTCTTTTACACGGGCTACTTTCAGGTACTCGCTGAACTTGTTCTCCGGCTCGCCTCCCAACATCAGGATACGTTCCGCCAACTCGTCAACCTTCTCGGCAGCGTTGTTGTACATATCCTCGAATTTACCATGAAGAACGAAGAAACCGTGTCCCTTGATATTCCAGTGGAAACCACGAAGGTTCGTATAGAATACTTGGTAATCCGCCAATAATTGTTTCAAGCTTGCTACTACGTTACTTACCGCTGATGCGTCTAAGTGGATATAATCTAATGTTCTCATAATTGCTACTTTTTAATTTGTTATACTTTTTGCTTTTCTTGTACCACAAAGATACGGCAAGTATAAGTAGCTGTCAAACAGATAATTTTTATATCAAGATAGAGGAAATTTATTAAACTATTCCATACAATAAGTATGCAAATGACATGAATACATAAATAATTGGATACTAACATTTTAAAAAGACGATTATCATTTTCGAAAAACACGTACGTGTTTTTTTGAAAAGTCGTACATGTTTTTCGGGAAACACGTACGACTTTTTACAGAATCATACGGCAAGGAACTAGAACATACATAAAAATATACGATAAGTCTCCCTTTTTCAGGGGGCCCAAAAGCATTTCCCCCAAAATCCCCTACTCGAATTATCGCTGTGGTTTTAGAGAGCCGTAAAAGTTACTTGATAAAGAAAGAAACCGGACGAACACCTATAAAAACTTAAGCAAAAAGGTTACCTTTGCGGAAACAAGATTTCGCTTTGGAAGTACAAGAATTATTGAAACTATATGCCGCTCACCCGCAAGTGACGGCGCTGGACACCTTACTGAAAAACGATACGTCCCGCAATATATTCCTAAAGGGACTGAATGGCTCGGGTCCGGCAATGACGATCGCCTCTCTTTTTACGAAAGGAAGGGGAAGTTATGTGTGCGTGTTGAACGACCAAGAGGAAGCCGGCTATTTCTATCACGACTTGATGCAACTTACCGCCAGCAATGAGGTATACTTCTTCCCATCCGCTTACCGGAGGGCCATCAAGTACGGGCATGTCGATCCGGCGAACGAGATCCTGCGCACCGAGGTACTCAGCCGGTTGCAAGACCCGGACGCCTCTTTCGTGATCGTCACGTATCCGGACGCCTTGGCGGAACGAGTCGTGGCCCGGGAGGTATTGAAGGAGAATACCTTAAAGATCAGCGTGGGCGAGAAGCTGGATAATATGTTTGTCTCCGACGTGCTGGACGAGTATGGCTTCGAGCAGGTCGATTATGTATATGAGCCGGGGCAGTACGCCCTCCGTGGCAGTATCCTCGACGTTTTCTCTTTCTCCAACGAGTTTCCCTACCGTATCGACTTTTTCGGCGACGAGGTGGAGACCATCCGTACGTTCGACGTGGAGACGCAACTCAGCAAGGAGAAACTGGACAGCATCTATATCGTACCGGAGATGAGCAAGAACGCCAAGGATAGTACTTCCTTGCTAGGCTCCCTTCCCCGGAACACCTGCATAGCGGCGAGAGATCTCGCATGGTGCAAGGAGCGCATCGGAAGCGTATGGAACGACGATCCGGTGGTAGCCGACGAGGAATCCTTCGCCGATATCGACCAGATGCGGAAGAAATTAGTCCGGGGCGAGGACTTCCTACGGGAGGTCTTGGATTTCCGTCGCATTCATTTCGGGGCACGGCCGATGGGAACGGCGGACGCTACCATCCATTTCTCTACGCAAACGCAGCCGATCTATCATAAGAATTTCGACCGGGTGAGCGAGTCGTTCCATAAATACCTCGACGAGGGCTATACATTATATATATTGAGCGATCAAGAGAAACAAGCCAACCGTATCCGGATGATTTTCGAGGATAGGGGCGACAATATCCCTTTCACCGCCGTAAACCGCACGATACACGAGGGATTCGCCGACGATACGCTACGCATCTGCTTTTTCACCGACCATCAATTGTTCGACCGCTTCCACAAGTTCAACTTGAAGAGCGATAAGGCACGAAGCGGAAAGATTACCCTTTCGCTCAAGGAGCTGAACCAGTTCTCGCAAGGGGATTATATCGTACATATCGACCATGGCGTAGGACAGTTCGGAGGCTTGGTACGCACCGAGGTGAACGGTAAGATGCAAGAGGCCATCAAATTGATTTATCAGAATAACGATATTATATTCGTCAGCATCCATTCCCTGCATAAATTATCGAAATACAAGGGGAAAGAGAGCGGCGAGCCGCCTAAGTTGAGTAAGCTCGGCACAGGCGCTTGGGAAAAGATGAAGGAACGTACCAAGGCGAAGGTGAAGGATATCGCCCGGGACTTGATCCTCCTCTATTCCAAACGCAAGCAAGAGACGGGTTTCGCCTACACGCCGGACAGCTTCATGCAGCATGAGCTGGAAGCCAGCTTCATCTATGAGGACACGCCGGACCAGATGAAGGCTACCGCCGAGGTCAAGGCGGATATGGAAAGTACCCGTCCGATGGATCGGTTGATTTGTGGAGACGTTGGTTTCGGAAAGACCGAGGTGGCTATCCGCGCGGCATTCAAGGCGGTATCGGACAATAAGCAGGTGGCCGTGTTGGTACCCACCACCGTACTGGCTTTCCAGCATTACCAGACGTTTTGTGAGCGCTTGAAGGATTTCCCTTGCAAGATCGATTATATCAGCCGGGCCCGTACGGCCGCGCAAATCAAGGCTACCTTGAAAGAGCTGAAAGAGGGCGAGGTGAATATCTTGATCGGCACCCACCGGATCGTCGGCAAGGATGTACGTTTCAAGGATCTGGGCTTGCTTATCATCGACGAGGAGCAGAAGTTCGGGGTATCCGTCAAGGAGAAGCTTCGGCAGCTGAAGGTGAACGTGGACACCTTGACAATGACGGCCACCCCGATCCCCCGTACCCTACAGTTCTCCTTGATGGGGGCCCGGGATCTTTCCAGCATCACCACGCCACCGCCCAACCGTTATCCCGTGCAGACGGAGGTGGAGCGTTTCAATCCCGATATCATCCGGGAAGCGATCAATTTCGAGATGAGCCGGAACGGGCAGGTGTTCTTCATCAACAACCGTATCCAGAACATTTACGAGATGGAAGCCTTGGTACGGCGGGAAGTCCCCGACGCACGGGTAGCCGTGGGGCACGGGCAGATGGAGCCGGAGAAGCTGGAGAAGATCATCCTCGATTTCGTGAATTATGAGTATGACGTATTGATAGCCACCAGTATCGTGGAGAGCGGCATCGACGTGCCTAACGCCAATACGATCATCATCAACAACGCCCAGCAATTCGGGCTTAGCGACCTCCATCAGCTACGCGGACGGGTAGGACGAAGCAACCGGAAAGCCTTCTGCTACCTCCTTTCCCCGCCCCTCACCTCGCTGACGCAGGAGGCACGGCGCAGGTTGCAAGCGATCGAGAACTTCTCCGAGCTGGGTAGCGGTATCCATATCGCCATGCAAGACCTCGATATCCGGGGGGCCGGCAATATGTTGGGGGCCGAGCAAAGCGGTTTCATAGCGGATCTGGGTTACGAGACGTACCAGAAGATCTTGGAGGAGGCGGTAGACGAGTTGAAAAGCGAGGAATTCGCCGATCTTTACGCCGATAACACCGAAGGGCATCGGGATACGGGTAGCGAGTACGTCCGGGAGACCTATATCGAGAGCGATCTGGAATTGATGTTCCCTCCCACCTACATCCCCAACGACTCGGAACGTATTTCCCTATACCGGGAGTTGGATAATATGGAGGAGGAACGTGACATCCTCGCCTTTACGGAGCGCCTGAAAGACCGCTTCGGCAAGATACCGAAGGAGGGCAAGGAGTTGATCCGGATCGTGCGCCTCCGTCGCATGGCCAAGAAACTGGGTATGGAGAAGGTGATCCTGAAGAAAGGGCAGATGAGCCTCTTCTTGGTGAATAACCCGGACAGCCCGTATTACCAAAGCGAGGCGTTCGGCAAGCTGCTGGGCTTCATCCAAAAGCATCCCCGTGAATGCAACCTCCGGGAGCAGAATGGCAAGCGAAGTATCGTGATCAAGAACGTCCCTACGGTGGAAGCGGCATGCGGCTACCTGCAAGAGATGGAAAAAATAAACTCAACCAACTTTTGACACATCCTCTTACAAACACGAAAAGATATGGAAAAGAAAACGATTATAGACCTTTTTGAGAGTTCAGCCAAGCGATTCCCGAGTAATCCTTTTTTATGGGAGAAGACGGGCAAGCGATTCGAGCCAACCACTTACGCCGAGGTTCGCGACCTCGTCTATGAGGAAGGCGCCGGCCTCATATCGCTGGGTGTGCGAAAGGGGGATAATATGGCTTTACTGAGCGAAGGGCGCAACGCGTGGATCATCGGCGAGCTGGCCATGTTCTACGCCGGGGCGACGAACGTGCCCCTATCGATCAAGCTGGAGGAGGCGAACGACCTCCTGTTCCGTCTCGTCCACGCCGACGTGAAATATATCATGGTATCGGGCCAGCAACTCAAGAAAATCCGGGCGATCAAGGATAAGCTCCCCGCCGTACGGAAGATCATCGTACTCGACGAGCAAGCGGAATACCAAGACCGTGAGATGCCGCTGTCCGAGATACGCCGGATGGGGAAGGTCTATCTGGGTATTCATCCGCTAGAGGAGTTCTTGGCGATCGGGCAATCGCTGGGCAACGATGATTACGCCACCATCACCTATACCTCCGGCACGACCGCCGATCCGAAAGGCGTGATCCTCACCCACCGCAACTATACGGCGAACGTGGAGCAAGCGCTCACTTGCGTGGATATAGACGATACGTGGCGTACGTTGGTGATACTCCCGCTGGACCATTGCTTCGCCCACGTGGTAGGATTCTACATCTTCATGTCGAAGGGAGCCTCGGTAGCTACCGTGCAGGTAGGGCGTACCGGTATGGAGACCTTGAAGAATATCCCTATCAATATAAAGGAGTTCAAGCCGTACCTGATACTGAGCGTCCCCGCCTTGGCGAAGAACTTCAAGAAGAATATCGAGCAGGGTATCCGGGCGCGAGGCAAGAACGCCGCCCGCCTTTTCAACCTAGCCTTACGGATCGGTTATATCTATAACGGGGATAGCGACGAGGAGGAAGGAAAAGGCTTCCGCGTCCTCTTGAAGCCACTGGTCCGTTTGTTCGACAAGCTATTGTTCGCGAAAGTCCGTGAGAACTTCGGGGGCGAACTGAAGTTCTTTATCGGAGGGGGCGCCTTGCTGGATAAGGACTTGCAGAAGTTCTATTACGCCTTGGGAATCCCGATGTACCAAGGATACGGGCTGAGCGAGGCGACACCGATCATCTCGACCAACGGCCCCCGCCGCCATACCTTCGGCAGTAGCGGCGTATTGGTGCGGCCCCTCGACCTAAAGATCTGCGACATGGACGGCAACGTACTTCCTCCGGGGGAGAAAGGCGAGATCGTCATCCGGGGAGAGAACGTGATGGCCGGCTACTGGAAGAACCCGGTATCGACGGCCGATACCGTAAAGGAAGGTTGGCTGTACACCGGGGATATGGGATATATGCGTGACGGGCTTCTTTATGTGTTGGGGCGTTTCAAGAGCCTGCTGATCGGAAGCGACGGGGAGAAATACAGTCCGGAGGGTATAGAGGAAGCCTTGGTAGAGCATTCCTCTTGCATCGACCAGCTGATCCTGTACAATAACCAGAGTCCGTACACGACCGCCCTGTTGGTCCCTAACAAAGAACGGTTGAGGAAGCATCTGGCCCACCAGAATCTGGACCTTACGAGCGATCAAGGCCGGGAAGAGGCCATCCGTATCATCCAGCGCCAGATCGACCGTTTCCGCAAGGGAGGCGACCTGTCTAGTATGTTCCCGGATCGTTGGTTGCCGACCACCTTCGCCATCCTCCCCGAGCCTTTCACCGAGCAAAACGGCATGGTAAACAGCACCATGAAGATCGTCCGGGGCAAGGTAGAGAAAGCCTACGCCGCCCGTATCGCCCAGCTCTATACCCCCGAGGGGAAGAACCCGCTGAACAAGTGGAACAAGGAGGCGTTGTAGAGACGCGGCGTGCTCGCCTACTCCATGCGCCCCCGGGTAAGGCTCCCTATTTATCGCGAGGCCCGGCCACCAAGGTTGGGCCTCGTATTTTCTAAAGATTCCACCGCGCACCTGCCGCGAGGTGCCGCATTTCCCCAAGATTCGACCGCGCACCCGATGTACCCCCCGTATTTTTCCAAGATTCGACCGTGCACCCGCCGCGAGGTCTCGCATTTCCCCAAGATTCCGTTTCGCGCCCGATGTAAGCCCCGTATTTTCCCAAGATTCGACTTTTCACCTGCCGCGAGGTCGAATCCGCGAAAAATACGGTAGTTTCCAGAGCTATATCCACCGATTTGTCTTACCTTTAGCCAGTATTAAACCTGATCATGGATCTAAATCAACAAGAAAATGGAAAAGATTACAAAAGTAAAAGACATTAACATCACGAAATTGAACAACGCCGAGTACCGAACCTTCATGGCCCGCTACGGGAACCTGCTCGCAGGTGGCGGAGGCGACTCGGAATCTCCCGACGAGATCAGCTTCGACCCGAACGACCCGCTGGGCATCCCCCAAGAACTTCGTACGGCCTTCGCCACCGATTTCGCCCTGTTGACCGACGCCGTGAACCAATCCTCGGCCAGCGAGGAGACCGCGCAGATGTCCGCCCTCGACAAGGAGAGGGATGATCTCTTGATCTTCATTACTTCCACTATTACCCAAATGACGAAAAGCCCGCTGGCGGCGCAACGCACGGCGGCCGAGAAGCTATACCTTCCCGTGAAGCCCTACATCGGAGCCGCACGCCTCGCCAACTTGCAGGAGACGGCCGCCATCGAGGGCTTGCTAGTAGACCTCGACAAGGCCGGGATGCCCGAGGCGCTGGCGGCGATCAACCTCACCGAAGTAGTAGCAGCGCTGAAAGAAAAGAACAAGCAATACGCCACGCTCACCGAGCAACGCGCCAACGCCAAGGCGGACGACCCCCTAGAGAGCGCCAAGAAAATCCGCCTACGCATGGACGAGGAATACGACGAGATGTCCACCTACGCCTTTGCGCAAAGCGTGGTGAAGCCCACTCAAGAGACCGCCGCCTTCATCAGCCGCCTCAACGCGCTGGTCGACGAGATGAACGCCCTCTACAACCAACGCATAGCGCAGGCGAGGGCCGCAGCCGCCAAGAAACAAGAAGGCGACAAGCCCGCTACCGACAGCGACTCGCCATCAGAGATATAAAATAATGAAGATCTTTTTCGTTAAATAATGAAGCTCGCGTTTTCTACCGCCGGGTTTCCCATCGAGCGGTGGGAAACCCGGTGATTAATGATTATTAATAGCCTCTCCCCCCTCCCTCCCACGAAAAAAACATACCTTTGCCAACAGTATTATCCGTGAAGGAATAACGAGACATTTACATGATAAGATCTATTCGCTATATCACTTTGCTAGTCCTGTTACAATTCGTGACCGGCATTTCCGTCCTATACGCCCAGAGCATAACTTCCGCGTCCGGAATCGTGAGAGACTCCGTAAGCGGGGAACCCCTATCCTACGTATCCGTCATGTTCGAGAACTCGACGATCGGGGCGATGACCGACGATGACGGGGCTTTCAGCCTCCAGAATGACAAAGGGCTTACCCGGCTGGTCGTATCCTCGCTTGGATATGACAATAAGGTCGTAAACCTAAAGGCGGGGCAAAAGAACAACGCCCTCAACGTGCTCCTCCGGCCTACCTCGTTCGAGATTGCCGAGGTAGTCGTCAAGCCTAAACGTGAGAAATATTCCCGCAAGGACAACCCCGCCGTGGAACTGATCAAGAAAGTCATAGAGCATAAGAACGACAACCGCATCGAGGCGAAGGACGAGTACCAAAGCGAGGTGTACGAGAAGCTCAGCATGTCGCTGGACGACTTCAACCCCAATCTCGAGAAGAATAAGTTCCTGAAGAAATTCAAGTTCATCAAGAACTATCTGGATACCTCGGAGTTCAACGGGAAACCGATCCTGACGATCTCCGTCCGTGAGACGATCTCCGACCAATACTACCGCAAACATCCCAAGGCGGAGAAGACGATCACCAAGGCCAAGCGCCAGCAGGGTATCGACAAGACCTTGGACGATGGAGGCGCCATCACCGCCAACCTTGAGGAGATATTCAAGGGCGTCAATATCTTCGACAACAATATCAATATCTTGTTGAACCGTTTCGTGAGCCCGCTGTCTTCCACGCTGGCCGTCTCCTATTACAAATATTATATCATGGATACGGTGGACGTTGCCGGAGATAAATGTGTGGATCTCGCCTTCGTGCCCGTAAACAGCCAGAGTTACGGCTTCACGGGCCGCTTGTACATCACGCTGGACGGTAATTACGCCGTCAAGAAATTCCTCTTGAACACCCCGGCGAACATCAACCTCAACTGGGTGGACAAGCTCCGGATCGAGCAAGAGTTCAAGCGGATGCCGGATAGCACTTGGGTGCTCGCCAACGAGAATACCTACGTTAATTTCTATATCGTAAAAGGGGCGCAACAGCTCTATGCCCACCAGCTAAGGAATTTCGATAAGTATCAGTTCGACGTGCAGAACGCCGACTCGATCTTCGGCCTTCTCGGCCCGATCCATGAGTTGCCCGACGCCACCGCCCAGACCGACACCTTCTGGATACACAACCGCCATGTCCCCTTGAAAGAGAAAGAGAGCGCCTTGGATGACTTGCTGGCGCAACTCCGCAAGGTACCGGCTTTCAACGTGATCATCAAGACCGCCGAGATATTGATCACCGGTTATATCCCGACTACGGCGGACAAGGATAAGAGCAAGTTCGATTTCGGACCGATGAATACCACTTTCAGCGCCAACCATCTGGAGGGCTTCCGCATGCGTGTGGGAGGTATGACGACGGCAAACCTCAACCCGCACTGGTTCGGTAGCGGTTATCTGGCCTATGGCGTAAACGACCGTAAGCTAAAGTATAACGCCAAGCTGACGTATAGCGTGAACAAGAAGAAATATCACGAGGGAGAAAGCCCGGTGAACAACATCTCCGCGATCCAAGAGTACGACGTATATACGCCTGGTCAGGACTTCCTCTTCACCAGCAAGGATAATATGTTCGTGGCATGGAAGGTGGGCGAGCCCGTCACCATGATGCAATACATCCGCAAGACCATGCTCCAGTACCAGAAGGAATGGCTGAATGGCCTGACCCTTACCACTTGGGCGCGGAACGAGAACAACGAGGCGGCCGGAACGCTCCGCTACGACCGTTACGACGCCGACGGGACATTGACGAACCTAAAGAGTTTCACCAACACGGAGCTAGGGACCCAGCTTCGTTTCGCCCCGGGCGAGCGTGCCTATAACGGACGAGAGGGTAAGAACTCGCTTTTCAACCTCTCGAAAGACGCTCCCGTATTCAAGCTATCCCATCAAATGGGATTGAAGAACGTGTTGGGGGGCGACTTCAACTACAACCATACGGAGATCAGCGCCGAGAAACGGATCTGGCTCTCTTCCTTCGGACATATCGACGCCTTGGTGACGGCGGGCAAGGTATGGGACAAGGTTCCTTTCCCCTTGCTCATCATGCCGAATACCAACCAGTCCATCACGATCCAGCCGCAAGCCTTCAACATGATGCGTGCGCTGGAGTTCGTAAGCGACCAGTATGTTTCGTTCTACTTCACGTATTATATGAAGGGATGGATCTTAAACCGTATTCCCGGCGTGAAGTGGCTACGTTTGCGTGAGGTGATATCGTTCAGCGGTTTCTACGGAGGACTGACCGATAAGAATAACCCGGCCTTGGACCCGACGGGACTATACCGCTTCCCCGAGGGAACCTCGCCGATGGGCCGTACGCCTTACCTGGAGGCCAGCGTAGGTCTGGAGAACATCTTCAAGATATTACGGATCGATTATTACCGCCGGTTGACGTATCTGGACCAACCGAATATCAAGAAGGGGGGCGTGCGTATAGCGCTGCGGTTCTCCTTCTAAGAGAAAGGACGTAGAGAATTGACAGTTGACAGTTAATTTAAGAGAGATAAGAAAAAATGGGGGAGTTGGAACGCAGACCGAACGCTTGGGCGTTGACACCGCTGGTGGTATTCTTATTGACTTATTTGGTGGTATCTATCGTGGCGGGAGATTTCTATAAGATGCCAATAACGGTAGCCTTCGTCATCTCCTCGATCGTAGCGATAGCGATCTCCAAGGGAGGCAAATTAAGCAACCGCATCGAGCAGTTCTGCCGGGGGGCGGCCAACAGTAATATCATGCTGATGGTATTGATCTTCATCCTCGCCGGGGCCTTCGCGCAGACCGCCAAGGCGATGGGTGCCGTAGACGCTACCGTGAATCTGGCGATGTCCATCCTGCCCGGTAACCTGTTGGCGGCCGGAATCTTCCTAGCCGCTTGCTTCATATCCATCTCGGTAGGTACGTCGGTGGGCACGATCGTGGCCTTGGCCCCGGTAGCCGTCGGTATAGCGGACAAGACGGGGATGCCGGACGCCCTTATGCTGGGTGTCGTGGTGAGCGGCGCCATGTTCGGCGATAACCTGTCGTTCATATCCGATACGACTATCGTAGCTACCCGCACGCAGGGTTGCCAGATGTCCGATAAGTTCAAGGTGAATATCCGTATCGCCCTCCCGATAGCGATCCTGACCGGATTGATATACGTGCTGGTGGGAAGCGGCGTGGAGAACGCTTACGCTCCGGCCCCGATCGAATGGGTCAAGGTGATCCCTTATCTAGTGGTATTGGTAACCGCCGTTTGCGGGATCAATGTCATGCTGGTGCTATTCATCGGGATCGTCCTGTCCGGTATAGTAGGTCTGTGGACCGGTAGCTTCGATATCTGGGGCTGGAACGCCTCCATGGGACTAGGTATCACGAATATGGGCGAGCTGATTATCGTGACGCTTCTGGCAGGAGGCATGTTGGAGATGATCCGTTATAACGGGGGTATCGACTGGATCATCCGCAAGCTTACCTCCCGCATCCATTCCTCCAAGGGGGCCGAGATGAGCATAGCGGCCTTGGTAAGTTTCGCCAACCTCTGCACGGCCAACAATACGATCGCCCTCATCATGGCCGGCCCGATCGCCAAAGATATAGCGGACCGGTTCAAGATAGATCCCCGCCGCAGCGCCAGCCTATTGGATATCTTCTCTTGCTTCGTACAGGGAATCATCCCCTACGGCGCCCAGATGTTGATGGCCGCCGGACTCGGGCATGTCTCCCCTATCGAGATCATGCAATATCTTTACTACCCGTATCTATTGGGAGCAGGCGCCTTATTGGCGATCTTATTCAATTACCCGAGGAAATATACACTCGTATAGGCTGCCCGTCCTTACGAAAAAACACAATAGTATTCAAAGCAAAAAGACTATTGTGTCCGGGATTGAATACTATTGTGTTCGCTGATGAATACTACTGTGTTCAGGTGGGAACACGGTAGTGTTTGGGAGCGATGGGAATACCGCTGTCGGATTAGCCGAACAAATCCAGCGTAAGCTGCTTCTTCGCGGCTTCCAGTTTACGAAGATGCCGCTTGCCTTGAGGGGTGACGATCTCCATCTTATCGAAACGGGTACGTATCACCGTAGTCACGGTATAGCTCACGTTGACCACCTCTCCTAGCTCCGACAGACGGCGGGCGATCTCCAAGACGCAATCGATGCACATGCCGCTCGTGAACGAGATCTTGTCCTCGAACATCTGTTTCTTGAAATCCTCATCTTGCATATAGAAATCGATCGTCTCGCCTCCCTTGTTGTAGATACCTTTCCACCGATACTTACTATCTTTCAGTACCGGCGAGATGATCTCTATCGTGGCCTTATTATCCTTGACCGTAGGCAGATCGTCGCTACGCAAGATAAAATAATCGAACTGGTCCCGTTTCACCTCCAGCGAACCGGAACGGTTACGATCCTTCTCGTTCAACTCACGTACCGAGATTTTCGTCACCTTCGGATACCCTTTCAAAGCCTCGTAGAAATTAGACTTACACTTACAGAAACGGGGCGAGGCGTTCAACAGGTCGATCAAGCGGTGTGAAGGCGTAGCCCCCGCAGTCTTCAGCCGTAGTTCACGGCGTAACTTGAACAGCTCACGCTGCATCTCCTCCTCGTCCGCCGGCGTACGATCCATCAGCGGCTGTCCACCCACCGACAAAGAAGGACGGGTCAATATCTGCATCACCAAGTTCAACACGATAGAGATAGAGCGGCTACTCTCCCCAGCCACGCCCAGCTTCTCACGGAAACCACCCTCCTTATCGTAAGGCTCGTTGTAAACCGTCAGCTTCACGTCCAGCATATCCGCCAAGGAACGTATCAGCGTAAGAATCTCCTTCTCACACCGGTGCTTGGTCATGGCATCCATATAATTGGATTTATTATTAAAGGAATAACGTATCTCCAGCTTATTCGCGAATTTTAGAATAGAGTCACTCATTTGTTTCTAGTTTTTCGGTTCTTCTTTCGGTTTACGATCAAAAAACGGGTTCTTCGACGAGGCGCTGACCGGTATCGCCATCACGCATTTACAGTCTCCCAACAGCCCCAGTCGTTGGGCCGCCAAGCCGGCGCTGAACATGACACGAGTATCCACACGCAGGTCCGCCGCCGTAGCGCAAGCCGAGCCGATAGCGATACCCAGATCGACGGAATTAATAGCGCACGGAACCAAGTCCGGCTTCTCCACGCAGGTATCGAAACCACAATGGGCGCAGTTCAAGCCTTGTACTTTCTGGGAGGTACCGATAATCACCACGGCATCGGCACTCTTTATATTCTCGGCGTCACGGAGCAGGAACTTGAATCCGGTCTCGGCCGCTATCTGGATCATCTCATCGGACAAGCGCAAGATATCCCCATCCGTCACCATCGCTATCTCTATGATATCAATACCCTTGCCTTTAGGAGCCGTGCGAGCGGCTGTCATCATACGGCGTGCGGCCTGTAACACAAGCTCATGCCTGATTTCTCTTTCGTTCTGTATCATATCCTTCTAAATTCAGTGAAACAAAATTAAGCAAAATATACGAAACCAAGGCAAACATATGAGGATAGAATTCATAATTCAAGATTAGTCATTCGGTCCGTGGCCTTAAAGGGATAAGCCGGGTATTCATAAATACTGAAGCGAGGCTCCGTCTCTCCCTCGCAATAATTCCAGATCGTACGGTACTCATTGACATCCTCGCCCATCTCCTTCAATTGCCTAAGGTAAGCGGCCACGGATTTATTCTCCACGATATAAACCTCACCCATTTGATCGATAATCGGGCTATGCCGACGGCTCCCGTCGTGATCGAACTTAAGAATCCGCTTTCCCTCGGAAGTCAGGCCTATGGTATGGAAAGTCATGCTCTTACCAATAGCGGGCAAGTTCAATACATTACGATCCGTACCTGCGAACAACAACCCGTTTTCCTTCAGGAAACGAACCAAACGCTTGCCTAAAGGACGTTGGTTACGGATCATATCATACAACTCCGCCTGTTTCTCCTCCGGCACCTGCCCGAAGATCTTCTCCTCACGAGCCTCTTGCAACGAGCGGCTATTCGGGGTGTAAACCGCATAATTCTCCAGGAATCCTTTCACGGAGAACGTATAATAGCAAACCACCCCAAGGGCGTTTAAGGTCTGCCGTAATTTCGCCGTATGTCCCTTACGGGAAGCCGAAACCGTATATACCAACTGATTCGTGATCGTCCAGCCCGCCGCCAAGATCGCCTCGATAGCGTGCCTCGCCTCCGGTGTCACCTCTAGTGGAGACTGGAAATGCGTTTGTATATAGAACTGGCTCACGCCGATAGCGGAAGCCTTCTCCTTGAACTCCCTCAATATACCGACCAACTCATCGGTCACACGCAGCGGAAGATAAGCCAGCAACCGGGAACCTAGCCGTACCCGTTGCAACTCGGCGTACTTCTCGCCCTCCGGACGGCTCTCGTTCGCCTTCCGTTTCCGCACCGCCATCTTATATACCGCCTCCAATATCTTACGCAAGGTAGCGTTCTGGCTCATCAAGGCATCCCCGCCCGTTATCAAGATATCCCTCAGTTGGGCGTCTTCCTCAAAATAACGCATCAGACGACGTAACTTCCGGTCCCAACTCTCCTTAGGCTTCAGAGCCTCGAAATCGAAATTCAACCGCTCGCTCTGGAAATCATACATGCGCTGGCAAGAAGCGCACAATCCACCGCAGGCACGCCCCATCGAATCGGGGATCAAGATCGCCACCTCCGGATACCTCCGGTGTATATTATGTCCCTCCGGCAATAGCCAACCCGCCGCGTTCGGCTCATCGGCAACGACCATGTCTTCCTTTTCCCACGCCTTAATGCTTCCATACGTATCTACCAGCTCGTTCGAGTACATGATGTACGATCGCACCGTAGCGTCGTCATACCCCTCATGTTCTATATTTAATAGGGAAAGATAATAAGGAGTCACAAAAAAGGGCATCCCCTTCTTTTTGGCACGGGCCAATAAGCTCATCGTCTCGTCCGACAGGGAATATCCCAAAAAGAAGTTCAATTCCGTAGGACTCTTGATCGCCATCGACAAATGGAAACGAGCGGTATTCCACCATTCACGTACCCGGGCCTCTTTCTCCTCATAGGAGATGCCCTCGGCGAACTGAAAACGTGACGAAGGGCTATGGCGTCTTTCTATCTTCTTGATCAAGCAAGAGATGATACGCTCCTTGTTCCTCTCACGGATAGCGATTACCTCCGGGTCGAGCCCGGTCGGCCAGCGGCTCATCTGCCTTTTCACCAATGCCCGGTCCGGTAGGATCTCAACCGGATATTCCAATAAATCAAACTGATGGTATAGGTCAAT
Source organism: Parabacteroides sp. AF19-14 (assembly GCF_003635485.1). Lineage (NCBI taxonomy): Bacteria > Pseudomonadati > Bacteroidota > Bacteroidia > Bacteroidales > Tannerellaceae > Parabacteroides > Parabacteroides sp. AF19-14. The sequence goes on from NZ_QTMJ01000004.1 coordinate 280,915, forward strand.
GAATAAATCAGGAGAGACCTCATTTTCCAAATGGCCGGTCAGGAACTGCCAAAGATAAGTGACCGTCCGCACCGGAAGACGCTCGCCCGTAGACAGCTCGTCCACGAAAGTATCATCATGCTCAATCAAAAGAAGGATACGTCTCGCCACCGCCATTCCTACGTTTTCTTGGGTACTTTCCTTTTCCGTGAGCCGGGATAAAATAAGAGAACGCAAAGCATCCTTAAAATACTTTGCGTTCTCACTTTCTTCCGCTAAGGTCACTAACCAAGGGAAGCTCTGATTATATACTTTTTTTAGTTTAGAAATGTCGGATACAAGATGTTCTTTTTTTATCATAAGCATGTCATTTTTGTAGATTAGAATACATTTGTAAAGCGCCCTCTTGACGATTTTCTACAAAAATAACAAAAAATACGGCAAAATGCCGTTTATACAAATCTAAAACATCTTAATAAATCCTTACCATACGATCGACGGACAATACTGCGATATCGTATTTTTCAATACCTTTAGATTGATCGGCTTCGTGATAAAACCGGAAGCCCCGGCTTCTTTAGCGGCTTCCATATCAGAGTCGAATACATAAGCCGACTGCATGATTACGGGGATATCTTTCGATAGCTTACGGATTTCCTTCAAGGACTCGATACCCGTCATCTCAGGCATCTTTATATCCATCAAGATCAAGTCCACCTCGTTTTCCTTAAAGAGAGCCAAAGCTTCCAAACCAGTTTTAGCACGGATCAAATTACAATATTTATGTAAAATGGTCTTCAGAAGTAAATAATTACTTTCCTCATCCTCCGCGATTAGCAACGTGGGCTTTCCTCCACCCAAATCATTTTTCACATCCATATATATAACGTTTTATTCTTTTAATCAAAATCAAATAAACTCTGATGAAGCAAAGATAAAACAAATATTAGAAAGTAGACATAAAATTCAAGGAGATATGAGTATTCGGGGAAGTTCTTTTTCCACCCATGCTAGAAAGTTACGTCTATACCTCCCATAAATATCGCCTTCGGCATCGGGAATCCTTCGTTGATGGAATAACGGGTAGCCGTTAAATTCTCTCCTTTGACAAATAGATTCAAGCCTTTATCACGTGTACCGAAACGGTAGGCTGCCTTCGCGTTCAAAACCGTGTAATCCTCTTTCACCTTGTCCGCCGTATCGATATAAAGGTCGAAAATGGATTGTACGTTCACGTTGAAAGTGAAACGTCCCGGGGCATACATCACGCCAGCGAAAAATTTATGTGCCGGAGCCGCCAGCAGGGCCTTGCTCGTATGCAAATAGCTATAATTCATATCGAGGCTCAAATTCTTGAGAATCTGGTAACGGGAATCGAACTCGATACCTTTATTCGTAAAAGTACCCGTATTGACATTCTTAGGCCGTCCGTCTATACGTGTCGTCTCGATCATATCCTGCCCGTCGATAAAAAAGGCAGTCAACTCCGTAAACAAGTTGCCGTCCAAAAATGTCTGCCCGATGGATACCTCGTAGTTCATCATGCGCTCCGGTTTCAAATCTGGGTTCTGAGGCGGGAACATGTACATCTCCCGTATATTCGGACTCCGGAAGCCTTTCGACAAAGAAGCCTTTATCACGTTCCCCTCGAACGGACGTACCGTGAAGCCGGCCTGCGGAATCCACTCGCCGCCGAAGATACTGTTATGCTCATAACGAACCCCGGCGTTCAAGCTTACCTTGTCAAACAGATCCTGCTGCATGATAACGTATCCGGCTACCTCGTTCACGGTCTTATTCACCAACTCATTCTGGTTACCATTGATACTATCCTGCCATGCGTGACCACCCCAGTTCTTATAATCGATGCCGACCGTAAAACTATTCCCTTTCACCAAGCGGAAAGACTGATAAAGCAAGAAACCGGCGTTATGATCGTCCGAATAAAACAGATAAGGATTAGGCGTCCCGCCCGGATTATACCCATCATCAATCCTATGATGGCCCCAGTTGTAGAAAGCACGAAGGGCACCACTTGTCTTCCCGTAATTATTTTCTAAAGCGAAGGAGGTAGTACCTCGCAGGATATTCATTATATTATCGATAAGCGGATTTGTTATCTCTCCCGGGTTCTGGTTCTTGAACTTAGCTAAGCTTACGTCTCCCGTCACCTTATAATGATCATCAATCTTATATCCTAACTTAGCGAAACCATTCGTGATATGGAACTTCGAATCCGGACGATGTCCATCCGTGCGGTCATGATTCAATGAGATATAACTACTAAAGTTACCGATATTGTACCCATTATTAATCATATATTTCTGGGTGTTATACGAGCCGTACATGATACGGGCTTGTGTACGTCGTCCCGGCCGATTATGCTGGCGGGTAATGATATTCACGACACCTCCCATAGCGTTCGAGCCGTATAACAAGGAACCCGGGCCACGGATCACCTCCACCCTTTCCACGTCCGAAGCCACATAGGTATCCGGAAGCGAATGGCCGAATATACCGGCCCATTGAGGCTGTCCGTCGAACAACATCAAGACCTTATTACTCTGTCCGACACCCCGGATATTAACCGTCCCGGCCGCTCCCTCGGAGACGCCAAAACCTGTAATCCCTTTTTCCGTGACAAACAGCCCGGGTACTCGCTCCGACAATACGGGAAGCAACGCCGATTCACTGCTAGCCTCAATCTCTTCCCGTTCGATGACCGAGATAGATAACGGCACACTGTTCCGGTTCACATGGATCTTGTTGGCGGAAACCACCACCCCTTTCAAATTGATCAGACTGTCAATCTCTGCCGGATCTATCGCAAACGCCATGGAGCCTATCAACAGTCCGGAAACTAGTAAAAGTTCTTTTCTCATATACTACTTACATCTATAATATTTATCATTTTAAACATCCCGTAGTGGCACGTTCACCAGAAAACGTGTTACCAAGCCTGCAAAAAAAAGCATTAATCCGCCCGGCTCATCACCAACTTACCATGCTTAATGCCTTTGATTGTCGTCAACTTATCCGACAATTCTGTCAAGCGGTGAGCCGTTCCCATCACCGTCACTATATGCAAGCAAAAATTCTGATTGATATAATACTGGGAAGACGACAAGATCACATCCTTATAATTTTGTTGGATACCCGTGATTTTCAAGGAGATCTCTTTCTTGACTTGGTCATACATGATCACGATCGTCCCGGCTACGATATGGTTGCATTGCCATTTACGTTCGGCTACATTCTTCTCTATCAGAAAACGAATCGCCTGTGAACGATTGGCGAAGCCATTCTCATTCACATATTGATCCAATGATTCCAACAGATTGTCTTCCAAAGAGACACCAAAACGTTTTAAAGACATAAACCCTTTTTTTATAATTTTCGATGTCAAAGGTAGTATTTTTTAGGGGAATCTCGGTATTATATTGGCAGGAAGAGGAAAAATCAGTCGCTAATCACGAAAATTCACTCCGGTATCCCACCATAAGCGGGTACCTCCGGTATCCGGACCTCCCAAATACTCACACAAGGCGGAATATTGAGCCGGGTTACCGGAAATAATGCTAACCGGGAAATTCAAACGACGAATCATCGTTCGCGTATCGATCTTTCCATTGCTTTTATTCACCAAAACCGGGAACAAACGGGGATAACCGGTACGCCTCTGCTCCGCCCAAGCCTCACAGCCCTCGGGGTAACAAGCGATCCATTTTTGGGTAATGATCTTCTCCAGCTTGGTCTCCCTAGAGGCTTCTTCATCCCATGCCGGAGACACCAAGCAAAGCGCCTTCGCAGAATAGTCGGGAGTAAACGTATCCACGAAATCGGCGGCTACATGATCACTTTGTAAATAAGCGTTCGCCTCTCCTACCCTCCATTGATTGAACGATGATCGTACGCCTTGCTCATAGCAAGTCCCGGCGTCCTCCCCGGACCAGCCCCGCAAGGCTGCCTCCGCACGTAAGAACCAAACTTCCGCAGGCGTCATTAAGATAGCGTCCGTTTTCTGGGTAATCGTGCTTCTCGAATGCTCACTATAGCGGGAATGATTAAATCCTGTCCCTTGCCGGATTCCCCGGTACTCCCCGGAATATCCCTGTCCGGTAGCAGGCTCAAAATAACGGGATAATCGAGGGTCTTTATATCCTTTAAGGATCGATTCCATATTAGCGTTCATAAAAACCTCTCCCCACGCCTTATTGATCTCCCCCAGCGGATTCGAGTAGCCGGTTCCGGCGGTAGAAACCGCAACGACCTCATAAGCCTCCTCCAGCAAACCGGCTGGATGTGTCAGCGACTTATGCGCCTCATCCCTTGCCTTATCAGGGTCGGCCATAGCGATACGAATCGCCAAGCGCAAACGTAATGAGTTGGCGAAACGCATCCATTCCCCAAACGTCCTGTAATTCTCCGGCATAATCATATCGAAACGAGAAAAGGTTTCTTCTCCATCATATTCAGACAGCAGGTGAATAGCCTCCCCCAAATCTTGGAAAAAAGCATAATAAGCGTCTTTCTGGGAATCCGGCATTACCCCGGCATCCGACTCCCCAAACTTTGTATACACAATCGGGCCATAATAATCCGAGATCCGATGCATGATCTCTACTTTCAGTATTTTAGCGATCGCATAGAAAGCCGGATATTTATCACGGGAATGATCTTCCGTCTGCTTTATCTCCGTCATGATATATCCATACGTATTATCCCACATCGTACCATTCCAGCCATCCTGCAAATTATAGACCGTATTCCCCAATCCTGCGTTGAAGGGTTTAAAATCATGCATATAACCGGAAAACATATCCGCATTCAGATTTTGCATCGTCTGGAAATGCCAGTTCTTGCCACTCCCCCAATCATAATTAAAATAAATCCCCATCTGGACTACCTTTAGCCAGACACCGAACGTATTATAATCATACGTTTTCTGCTCATCGGTAAAACCCGTATTATCGGTATTATACTCCTCGAATTTACCCGTACAGGAAAAAAGGAGTAATACAGCCAACAGAGCTGCCATCTTATTCAGAAATCTCGTCTTCATACGCTTAGAATGAAAGTTTCACATTAAAGCCGACACTTCTCGTAGTCGGTATCCCGAATATATCAATCCCTTGATTGCTATTGCTCGCCGAAAGCACGGCATCCGGATCAAATGGAGCCTTTTTATAAATAAAGAATAGATTCCGGGCGACAAAAGACAGTTCCGCCTTTTTGAGAAATTGTTTTCTCCCCAGCAATCTCTTCGGTAGCGTATATCCCAAAGATAACTCCCGCAAACGGATATTGGTAGCATCGTACATATAATATTCAGTCACACCGTTTCGTCCTCCCACCTGCTCATAAAATCCTTTTATGTTATAAATATGATGCCCTTCCAAATCCACATACCCCATCGTACGGGCCTCTCCGGAAACCTTACTCACTCCCGTTTGGTCAAGCACAGCCTGAGTCTGGGCCAGCACATCTCCCCCAAAATGCCCGTCAATCAAGAAATAGAACGAGAAATCCTTATACGTGAAACTATTTCCCCAACCCAATAAGAACGCCGGATTGCAATTCCCCACCTTAGCCGTATTCCCGCTGCCGATCTCTTGGGGCAAGCCGTCCCGACCATACACGATCGCACCATATTTATCCCGCTCAAAAGCTTTCCCATAGATATCACCAAACGAGCCACCTTCCACCAAACGCATCGTATAGCTAGAGGAGAATCCTTCATCTCCTTGAATAAAGCTAGCCAAATCATCATGTAGTTTCTTTACTTCATTTTTATTCCGGGAAAAGTTGAGTGTCGTATTCCATTTAAACTGATTCGTTAAGATAGGAACCGCACCGAACGTCAATTCCACTCCCATATTCTGTATATTTCCCGCATTCACAAAATAATACTTGTATGCGGCTCCAGCGGAAGAAGGTAAAGAGAAGAGTTGATTTTTCGTATTGGTCTTATAGAACGTAATATCCACGTCCATACGATAATCAAAGAATTTCCATTCGGTACCTATTTCAAAAGAACTGCTCATCTCCGGCTTCAAGGTACCGAACGGAGCCGTATCATTCGGCTGGGGAATCCCGCCCGCGGCGATATGGCCTACCGTATTGCTAACGAATAAGGGTATATCATTACCCACCTTACTCCAAGAAGCCCGTACTTTCCCAAAAGATATCAAGGAAGGCATCGAAAAGGATTTAGGGATAATCCAAGAAAGACCGACTGAAGGATAGAAAAAACCTCTTGATTTACGTTCCGTAAACGCAAGGGTAGATGACCAGTCATTACGTGCGGTCACATCTAAGTAAAGGCTTTCCTTATATCCCAACTGCGCCATAGCAAAAAAGGATTGCATTTGCCGGCGTGCGTCATCCGACTCCTCGATGTAGGCACTGGACGACATGTTAATATTAGCGATCGTAAAGACATTCGGATAATACAAGGAAGCCGTTTTCGAATCCAGCCTCAACGCACTGGTGCGTGTGTCCGTTATGCTCGTACCGATAGCGGCGTTCAAGGAGAAATCACCCCAGCTTTTATTCAATTTGGCCATCAAATCCCCATAGAGCAACGTAGTCTGGTAGGTGTAATAAATGTAACGCCCGTTCTCACCGGCGATACCCGGAGAGGTAGAAGCGTATATTTCCTGCTGATACTTATCATTCACATAATCGATATTTCCACGGCCCTGTAATGTAAGCCAATCTGTCACCTTGAAACTAGCGGAAGCCAACGCCAACACACGGGCACGTTTGTCCTCGTTTTCCGTACGGTTGACCAACCAATAAGGATTTTGCTCAAAATCAGTAATCGTAGTATACCAGTTCTGGACGTTCATATTCCGTTTCTCGTTATATACCTCAAAGTTCTCCTTATAAGGTGCCATATCCATCCCTCTAGGAAACGTGTATAAACCTTGTAACGGGTTCATATAAAATCCCCCGGCCGTAGGTTTTCCTTTGATTGTTTGGAGTATCAAGTTTACCTGCCCCTCCAAGATCAAACGATCATCAAAGAAAGAAGAACTTTCACGGAGATTAAAATTATGCTTGCTTAAATTATTCTTAGGAACGATGCCCCGTGCGGTCGTATTGGCATACGAAAAATAATTTTGCACATGGCTATTCCCTGCCGTAAATATCAATGAGTTAATAGCGGTAATACCCGTCCGGAAGAAATCGCCGACAGGGTCATAGACCGGAAGAGAAGCCCGGTCTCCCCAACAAGTTTCCGCCCCTTCCATCCGTCCGAACTCATTCTGAAACTTGGGGAGACTGATCGCTTGATCAACAGTCAGCGACGAGGAGAAATGAATATTCCGTACCCCGGCCTTACCTCTTTTCGTTTTGATCAAGATCACACCGTTCGCCGCTTGTCCCCCATACAACGCAGAGGCCGAAGCCCCTTTCAAGACACTCAAACTCTCTATATCATCAGGATTTAGATTAGAGATACCATCGCCCGCATCCCGGTTACCGGCATCGGCCGTACCACCGATCGTTGTCAAGGCTTGCTCACTGCTAATGCTCAAGATCGGGACACCGTCTATCACATACAAAGGCTGGTTATTTCCGGATGCGGAACGACTACCTCGAATAATCACCCGGGACGAGCTACCCAGACCGGCGGAAGTCCGGTTAATCTGGAGTCCAGCCATCTTTCCGGAAAGCGTACTCATAAAATTAAAATCCTTGGCCCTTACCAATTCCCCACCTGTGATTAACTGGGTGGCATAAGGCAAGGAAGATTCTTTCTTCTCGATACCAAGAGCCGTAATAACTACCTCGTCCAAAATCTGGGCGTCATCCTCCAACTGCACATTCAATGACAATTGCCCCTCATACTCAATTTCCCGTGAACGATAACCGATATAAGAAAAAACCAAAGTAGCCTCCTCGGGAAGCTCCAATACAAAGCTGCCATCCATATCCGTAATCGTACCGTTTCTCGTTCCTTTTTCCACCACATTCACGCAGGCAATAGGCTCTCCTTTGTGATCGGTCACGATGCCTTTTACCTTACCATCCAGCTTTTGTTGCATTTGGATTATCGCCTCTTTCTTATTCAAGATGATCTGGTCATTCATGACCGTATAGACGATCTCCGTGTTCTTAAATAATAAATTTAAAATCTCGAAAACCGTACGTCCGGATAAAGATTTACGCACTTTCTCAGATAAATTGATCACCTGAGCGTCATAAATAAAAGAATAATTGGTTTGACTCTCAATCTCATCCAGAGCGCCAGCCAAGCTAACCGGGGGAGAGATACGAATATAGGATTCCGAACGTTCCTGTTGGGCGCCCAGCGGGAATATACATAATAATAGTAGAATGAAGATATAAATATATAATCTCATAATTTACACACGCACAATTTATCATGGGTAAATGTAAGAATTATTATCTAATACTATTCAATTATAACAAAAAAATCTCGCTTGGAGTACTGTTCTTCACAGATAAGTATCTCCAAACGAGAATAACCATCAGCTTCTGTTAAAGCTCAATATAATCAATCTGTCTGTTTATTTATTTTGAAGATGTGCAATAGTTGGAATTCTTATCCCACCAAATCGGGGTCGAAACCACATCACCTTTCCCACCTAACATGGATTTGCCTTTCTCATATTCAGCAGCATTTACCAATTGCTCTTTCATCGGGTATTTCATACGTTTGATGAAATTTTGAGGATTCAAGATATTTGTATCACTATTATTATATACAGCTTGATCTCGATAAACAGCCACATCCAAACGAGGCAAGTTCAAACGACGCTTGTCATTCCAAGCTTCCTGCGCCAAATCTGGAAGTCCGGCGATATATTTCTGCGTGATGATCTTCTCTAAAGCCGTATTGCCTGCGCCTTGTTGATCGTCATATTTCGCGCTGGTACCAGCCTCATTCTTTTCCGTGGAAGCCAAATACTCCTCAACATCACCCGATACACCCCAAGTCTCGAAGGAAGCACGTACACCTGCCTCATAAGCAGCTTTAGCATCACCGGCGACCAAATTACGGGCGAACAACTCAGCTTTCAAGAAATCAACTTCCTCAGAAAGGAACATATCATAAGGACGAGATTTATACGGAGCGCCATCTTTAATAATAAAGCCCATCTCTGCACATTGCTTAGACTGATAAATACCAGTATTCGCCTCCTCTGCTTTCGCACCGTATACCAAACCTTTCCAATCACCATTCTCAATACCCGGCTGGAACATCTTCGGGGCACGAGGGTCTACCTTAGCGGGATGTACATTCGATACGGCAACTCCGGATGTCTGGTTTACCACGCCGGCAGGCCAATCGATATTACCGATATTAGTCACTAATTTCTCAAATGACTTAGACATACAGATCGGACCGCTCCAAGTAATCTGGAACATCGTATAGTTATAGTCCTGTCCCCAAGAACCATCCGCTTTTGGAGGCATATAAGCATTATCAGCCTTGCTTGAGATCAAACCACAAGGAGATGTCAAAGCGGCATTTGCCTCAGCGACACATTTCTCTCGATCCACCTCAGATAGACGAACAGCGAAACGAAGACGCAAGGAGTTTCCAAATTTTTTCCAAAGAGAAACGTCATTCTTATAGACCAAGTCGATACCTGCATCCGAGAATATAGGCTCAGCGCTATCGCTAAAGCTATTCAACGCCTCATCCAATTCCGTGAAATATTCATAATAGATATCCTTCACCGATTTATAAGGAGGATTATCTTCTACGGTAGCATAGGCCGGGAAAGGCATCGGACCAAACTTATCCGCAGCCAGGCTATGGATATACACACGCCAGATACGAGCGAAAGCGATCGTATTAGCGTATAAGTCCTTATCTTTTTCCATCAAACTACGGATCACGATATTGATAGAAGAAATCTGTGTCAGATACGCTTGCCATGTTAAATTGTTCCACTCGTCATTTTGGATATAATTCTTAGTTGCCCAACCACCGCCATCGACCAACATTTGAGAGTAGAAATCAATTTGCAAAGGTTTCAAGCGTTGTTCCACATCACCATCGATAATCATCCCACCACGTAGCGTAGAGGCCAATCGAGGTTCGCTCATATTGTAATTTACATCATCCGTCGGCTTATCCGGGTTATCATTTATACCTGTCAGGTCGCAACTGGCCATACTCGCCATCATAAACGAACAAGCTGCTAATATCTTTATATTACTTTTCATAATAATTCCATTTTTAGATTTATGTTTCATTAAAATGCCAAATTAATATTGAAACCTAAGCTTCTCATAGTAGGCATAGAACCGTACTCGATACCTTGGGCGTTACCAGATGTATAAGCAGCCTCCGGGTCGAATCCCTTTGTCTTACTATAAATCATGAACAAGTTACGAGCCACGAAACTCAAGCGAGCGGAAGTAAATGGAGTCTTCGCCAACATCGTTCTCGGGAAATTATAACCCAAACTCAACTCACGTAAACGGATGTTTGTCGCATCGTACATATAAGCCTCTGTCACGTTATTGCTAGAAAGACCATTCCAATAAGCTTGAGCCGTAATACTCTTCGTATTGGGAGTACCATCGGCCAATACCCCCGGAACAACCATACCATCACGACCATCCAACGTCATCTCTAAATTACCGGATGAAGCACCCGCACGGATAGATCCCATATACACATCACCACCATAACGCATATCGAACATGAAGTTCAACACGAAATTCTTATATGACAAGGTATTGCTCCAACCCATCATCCATTTCGGCTGGTTGTTACCCAACAATACCATATCGTCCGTTCTCAAAGGAACACCATCGGCACCGATAATAATGTTGCCGTTATCATCCCGTTGATAAGCGTAACCGTAAATATCTCCATAGGCTCCACCCTCGTGAGCGACGATCTTCAAGAAACTTACTGATGCGTCACTAAGGATCTGCTCTTTCGTATCATCTGTCAATGAAATTACCTTGTTGATATTCTTTGACCAGTTCAACTGAGTATCCCATTGGAAACCACTCTCGGAGATATAAGGAGTAGCGTTAAACGCAACCTCTACACCCTTATTCTCAATATTACCGGCGTTGATCATCTTTTTCTTGAACCCTGTAGCGGAAGGAACATCGATCTTTAAGATCTGGTCTTTGGCGTTCTTCTTATAATACGCTACGTCGACACCAACCCTATTCTCAAACGCCTTCAACTCAAGGCCTAACTCCCAAGAGTTGATCGTCTCATTCTTTAAATTTGGATTTGCCATCCAATCCTCGTTGCTGGCATTAAAAATACCCCCTTTAATATCATAACTGATATTATAATAGTCACGCAACATATAAGCGTCCGTATCATTACCTACCTGAGCCCAAGACGCACGGATCTTACCGAAAGAAAGAATACCCGTGTTATGCCCCATCTTATTCAACATTTGGGTGAAAATCCAGCTAACACCTACCGACGGGTAGAAATAAGAGTCATTGTCTTTTGGAAGTGTTGAAGACCAGTCGTTACGAGCAGTTAAGTCCAAATACAAATAGTCGTCCCAAGACAATGATGCCGTAGCATATAGCGAGTTGATTTGTTTACGGTTGCGAGTATACTCACCACCATGTGTCTTACCGTTGGCGATCGCATGGAAATCGGGAATCACAAACTCACCGGATGATTCCTTGTACCATGTAGAATTACGGTACATCATATTACCACCTACCGTACCTACGATACCGAATCGATCCCAGTTGCCTTTAGCTGTCAATAAGAAATCGGAGTTGATCTCGGTGAATTTCTCCATATTGGCTGTCATGCTACCGTTGTTCTCCCAATACGGGTTACCTGTCGCACGGATTGTCTCATACTGGATGGTGTAATTATCCATACCAGAGCGAAGCTTCAAGCTCAACCAATCCGTAAACGTGAAATCCAAGGCCGCGAATCCGATAAAGCGGTCTTTCTTATCCTTGTTCGTATTGCGGTAAGCGGACCAATACGGGTTATTGGCGTTGGCTCCCGTGTCGATCAGATAACCAGCGGGCTTTCCGTCCGCACGTTTCCAATCATTATCTTTATAGGCGTCATAGTCAGAGAAGCCCACACTTCGGGGCATACTTAAATAGTTAAGGAAGATATTATCCGGGTCGCCCGCTAATTTCACACGGTTGTTCGTATGCTGGCTTACATAATTAACCTTCACGTCGGCCGATAACCATTTAGACAGTTTAGCCGTAGAACGCAAGTTGATAGACGTACGATCCATTCCGCTATTCGGAACAACACCCTTATTATCCAAGCGTGTCACGCCGGCACGGAAAGTGATATCCTCGGAACTCTTGCTCAAATCCACGCTGTTTGTCCAAGTGGTACCAGTGCGCAAGAAATCCTTATATAAATCATTGTCTCTCGCCGCATACTGGTAAGAACCCATCGCCATATCCTTAGAAGAACCGTCCATAGCGGCACCCCAGCTCGTCGCTTTATTATTATCGAAAGCGCCGTCGATACCTTGTCCGTATACATCTTGGAACTTCGGGGTTTGCATCGGGTTCTCAGCCGTGAAATTCGAGTTGATACTTACGCCCCAACCTTTATTCTGGCTACCTTTCTTAGTCGTGATCATCACGACACCGTTACCTGCACGGCTACCATACAACGCCGCGGCTGCCGGGCCTTTCAATACGGACATACTCTCGATATCATCCGGGGAGATATCAGAGATACCGGAACCTTTATCCACGTTACCGTTACCCCAATAGTCATCCGTACCACCGCTAAAGTTATCGATAGGTACACCGTCCACAACGATCAACGGCTGGTTATTACCAGTAATAGAGTTATTACCACGAATCACGATACGAGAGGAACCACCGACACCGGTACCATTTTGCTTGATCTGCAAACCTGCTACCTTACCAGCCAAAGCGTTGGCCACGTTAGCATCACGGGTTTGCGTCAGGGACTCGCCTTTCAATTCAGACATAGAATATCCCAAAGCCTTTTTCTCTCGCTTGATACCCAAAGCGGTTACCACGACTTCATCCAAGGCTTGCGTATCATCGACCAATTGAACCTCGATAGAAGGTTGTCCGGTAAAGACGATCTCTTGCGTATTAAAACCGATATAGGAAACTTGTAAAGTCGCATTGTTAGGAACATCCAACTCGAAACGGCCATCCATATCCGTGATGGTACCGTTGGTAGTTCCTTTAACAATTACGTTAGCACCAATAATAGCCTCGCCCGTTTTGTCCGTAACGACACCGACTGCTTTTCGTGTCTGTTGTTGAGCGTTTAAGACTGTGACTTCATGCGTGTTCTCTGCGAAAACCATGGCCGGTACCAAACAGAATGCGCATACCCCCATGTTAATCATTAACGGAATTTTTCGAAAAAGAGAATAACTATTCCCCCTTAAAGCATTTAAGGTTACAATTTTATTCATATTTTTGTAGTGTTACTATTTATAATAAAGTTATTTGTAGCTGCGCCAACAGCTCTTCTTGACTTTTCGTACGGGAGAATACGCCAATATTCTTCCGTATGTTTTTAATCCTTGTTTATTCTTTCTTCATGGGCAGACGTATTTTAGAAGGTTACACATTATTTCTCATTTTGATATTTCCACGACTGAGGTTCCCGATCCACTGTCCTTAACGGTAGGTTTATGTATCGCATACTGGATTCCCGACGCCAATTTCAGGTATTCCAATACTTGAGGCAATTGCTCGTCCTTGAAACGGGCTGTTATTATGGACTTGAGTATCTCGTTATCTTTTACCTCGAATACTACGTGATAATGACGTTCCAGCGTTTTCAATACTTTATCCATCGGATGGTTCCTGAAGATAATCTCCCCGTTCTTCCAAGCCGTGTCATATTCGGTATTCACGTCGAACACCTTGATCTTGTCAGCACCCTTTTGATACTCAGCTTTCTCGTTTGGCTTCAACATCTGTGTCATTCGCTTTCCTCCGGACACGACGTTCAACTTTACCGATCCCTCTACCAAGGTGGTCTCTATCATACTCTCGTCTTTGTAAGCGGATACATTGAAAGAAGTACCCAACACCTCTACCGAGTAATCTTTATCCGCTTTCACAATAAAAGGCTTATGGGCATTCTTCGTCACCTCGAAATATCCTTGTCCGGTTAATTCCACCGTACGGGTATCCGCATTGAAATCCGAAGGATATCTCAATTCGCTATTGGCATTCAGCCAAACCTTAGAACCGTCAGGTAAATCGAATGCCGAAACCACCCCAGGATTCGTGCGTACGGCTAGCGTACGCACGTTCCCTTGACCCTGCTGTATGAACAAATAAGCGGATAAAAGAAAGACTGGAATGAATAACACGGCCGCAGCCCGTTGAATAACACCTAACACTTGTCTTAAAGCTAATCTTTTCTCTTTCTTATGGATTCTTGATTTAAAACGAGACAACGCCTCGTCCGGGTTCACGGTCCGCATGACTTTTAGGCGACTTGCCACTTGAGTCGTAAAATAGACCTGCTCCAACAGTTTCTCGTTTTCTAGAGAGGCGGCCCGCCAGTTTTTCACCTCCGCAGCTTCCTCCTCGGTCAACATCCCATCGATGTATCGGATCAATATGTCTTCGTTTATTTCCATTTTTTCTTGTTTCTATAATTAATACAGTTGAGACAAAAGATGTACTAAACAAAAAAACGATTTTTTTCAAGAAAATTGAATAATGACAAAAATACCGTTCCTAAAGAAAGGCTCAACAATATCCCTCTTTCTACTGTTTTACCACAAAATGAGACTTCTTATGGTAAAGATTCTTTTAAAACGGATTTATGAGGAGCCAAGTGAGGCGGATGGTTATCGCATTCTTCTCGACAGGCTATGGCCCAGAGGACTGAAGAAAGAGGATGCGAAGTTTGACGAATGGAGAAAAGAAATCACTCCATCTAAGGAGTTACGCCAATGGTTCCACGAGGATAAAGACAGGCATTGGGAAGTATTCCAAGGTCGCTACGGGATGGAAATCAAGCAGAACCCGGATTTCATTCCTTTCTTACGAGAGATCGAGAAGCATCCGGTTGTCACTTTCCTCACGGCAGCGAAGGATGTACAACATAGTCATCTACCTATATTAAAAGAAGTCATCGAGGATTTCGAGAAAAACAAATCATAAAAATAAAAAGACCTATGAAAAGTATCGTATTGCTTCGCCACGGCGAAAGTGTATGGAATAAAGAGAACCGGTTCACCGGTTGGACCGATGTGGATTTGACAGAAAAAGGCGTGGCCGAAGCTTATAGGGCCGGCAACCTATTGAAAGAAAAAGGATATGTGTTCAATAAAGCCTATACCTCTTATTTAAAACGGGCCGTCAAAACCTTGAATTGTGTATTGGATCGCATGGACCAAGACTGGATCCCGGTGGAGAAGAGCTGGAGGCTGAACGAGAAACATTACGGATCGCTACAAGGGTTGAACAAGAGCGAGACCGCCCAAAAGTATGGAGACGAGCAGGTCTTGATCTGGCGTCGCAGTTACGATATAGCCCCGCTTCCCCTATCGGAAGGCGACCCTCGTAACCCTCGCTTCGATATCCGCTACAAAGACGTGCCGGATAAAGAGTTGCCCCGTACGGAATCCTTGAAAGATACGGTTGAGCGGATTCTCCCTTATTGGAAAGAGGTTATCTTCCCGACGCTCCGGACCGCCGACCAGATCCTTGTCGCCGCTCACGGAAACAGCTTGCGGGGAATCATCAAATATTTAAAAAACATCTCCGATGAAGAGATCGTTCATCTGAATCTCCCGACAGCCGTTCCATACGTGTTCGAGTTCGATGATGACTTAAAACTCGTGAATGATTATTTCCTTGGCGACCCGGAGGAAATCAAGAAACTCATGGAAGCCGTAGCCAACCAAGGAAAGAAAAAGTAGCGGGATTCATGCCTCTTATCCGGAATTATTCATTAAGTTTGCAACCAAACAAACTTAAACACTATTGTGGACGAGAACGCAGAACGAATTTCACTAGAACTTATCGCAGGAGACGAACAAGCGTTCGACACCGTGTACAAACAATATTACCGGGGATTGTGCGCCTTCGCCTCCCAATATGTAACAGTACCAGAATCAGAGGAGATCGTACAAGACGTGATGATGTGGCTGTGGGAAAACCGAAAATCCCTAGTAGCGGACATGTCCCTGAAATCACTCCTTTTCACGATTGTCCGCAATAAATGCCTCAATACGATCAGCCACATACAGGTTAAGCAACAAGTGCACGAGAGATTGTACGCCAAGTTCCAAGAGCAATTCGAGAATCCTGATTTTTATATAGGAGAACTGATGGCCTTGGCCTCCAAGGCCATCCGGGAGCTCCCGGATGAATACCGTAAGGCATTCGAGATGAACCGTTTCGAGGAAATGACCTACAACGAGATCGCCGAGCAGACAGGCGTATCCCCCAAAACAATCGCATACCGCATCTCTCAAGCGCTCAAGATATTACGGACGGAATTAAAGGACTATATCCCTTTATTGGTATGGCTGCTTTACGAACAAACACGCTCATAACGGAGGAAGCATCCTACCGCCATGAGCGTTTTTTTAATGAGTCAAAAGACTTATTTCACGAACGGTGCTTTCAATAAATAATCCACGCAGCCTTTCACGCCCTCAAACTGGGAACGTCCGTCAGGCATACCCTCCAACTCCACGAAATAATCCTTGATTCCATTCGCGTAAGCTTGCCGGAATATATTCTCGAAATTCATCATCCCGGACTCGCCTAGAATAGCACGGTCCTTGATATGCAATACCTTGATACGGTTCGGATATTTCTTCAACCACTCTATCGGATCTTGTTGTCCCATCACGGCCCAATAAACATCCATCTCGAAAAATACAAGCGAAGGATCAGTATTCTTCAAGAACAACTCATAGATGCAATCTCCTTTCACACGCCTTCCCAGCTTGGCCTCCGTACTGCCCGGATTTACCTTGGCGAACTCCATCTCATGGTTGTGATAGCCGAAAGGAATACCGGCCGCTTTCACGATCTTACCCGCCTCGTTAAAAATCTCGCAGACGAAAGCGGTTTCCTCGGTGCTACGGGTACTCGGTTGCCCGGGCTGGATCAAGTACTTCACGCCTAGTTTGGCATGGTCATCAGCCGTCTTCTTCCAATACTCGGAGATCTGAGAGCGATTGGCCTTCGTGTACTCACGTACCGGAGGATTCACGTGGGAACTGGTGATCTTCAATCCGGCATCATCCACCATCTTCTTGAATTCCATCATGTCTACACCGCCGATCTTACCTTCCTTGTAACCGGCCAATTCCAGATTCGTGTACCCCATTTGCTTGATCTTTTTCAATCCACCGGGTACATCCGCATAAAGTTCCTTGCCTAAAGAATAGATTTGTAAACCAACTGTCTTAGCGGCCATCGTTTCAGAAGTGACAGGTTTAGCCGCATCTGCGCTCCCGACCTTTCCGGCCATCAGGCCACCCAAGGTGAAAAGGGACGCATTCTTTAAAAAATCTCGTCTATTTATCATGATTATTAGAATTAAGTCAGTCCAAAGATAGAGATTATAATCTAAAAAAAGACCGCATAGGATGGAAAAATCCACCTATACGGTCCACAAATGGTATACATTATATAATAGGACTCGATTAACGGCGAGGCTTGATATCCAACTTCACCGGCTTGATCATATTCTCCGGGCTTAAGATCGTATCCAATTCCTCCTTGGTCAAGATACCATGATCCAGTACCAATTGATAAACGCTAACACCGGTCTCCAACGCCTCCTTCGCGATCTTGGTCGAGTTCTTATAGCCGATTACCGGATTCAAGGCCGTCACCACGCCGATGCTATGATGTACCTCCTCACGGCAACGATCCTCGTTAGCGATAATACCGTCCACGCAACGGGTACGCAAGGTATCGAAACCATTGATCAGCAAATCCACGGACTCGAAGCAGCATTGTGCCATCACCGGCTCCATGGCGTTCAGCTCCATCTGGGCGGCTTCCCCGGCCATGGTCACACATAATTCATTACCCATTACCTTATAAGCGATCTGGTTCATCACCTCCGGGATCACAGGATTCACCTTACCCGGCATGATAGAAGAACCCGGCTGCATAGCAGGCAAGTTAAACTCACCCAAACCGCAACGAGGGCCGCTTGCCAACAAGCGAAGGTCATTACATATCTTATTCATCTTCACGCAAACCCGCTTCATGGCGGAAGCATAGCCTACCAAGCAAGAAGTATCCGAGGTAGCTCCTACCAAATCGGAGGAGAGACGGATATCCCATCCGGTTATCTCACGTAAAGCCGCGATACATTTCTCCGCGTATCCCGGCTCGGCACAAATACCCGTACCGATAGCGGTAGCTCCCATATTAACCACCAAGAAATCGGCGGCGGCCTCATTCAAGTGAGCGATCTCATCCTGCAAGATGCTGGCGAAGCCATTAAAGGTCTGCCCCAACGTCATAGGTACGGCATCCTCCAACTGCGTACGTCCCATCTTGATAATTTGCGAGAACTCCTCTCCTTTCTTACGGAAAGAGGCGATCAATTCCTCCAAATGGGGAAGCAATTGAAGATGCTTAAAATACATACCGATATGGATAGCGGTCGGATATGCGTCGTTCGTGGATTGCGAGCAGTTCACATGGTCGTTCGGTGAGCAGTATTGGTATTCACCCCGCTCATGCCCCATCAGCTCCAAGGCACGGTTGGCGATCACCTCATTCGCGTTCATATTCGTAGTGGTACCCGCTCCGCCTTGGATCATATCCACCGGGAACTGGTCGTGATGTTTACCATCGAGAATCTCCCCACAAGCGGCGATGATAGCGTCTTTTTGCTCTACGGTAAGCAAGCCTAATTCAAAGTTAGCCATGGCAGCCGCCATTTTTGTTATAGCTAATCCTTTAATGAATAAAGGATATTCACTCAAACGGAATTTACTGATTGAGAAATTCTCGATTCCTCTCAAGGTTTGAACTCCGTATAATGCTTCGGCGGGGATTTCACGAGCGCCGATCAAATCGCTCTCTATGCGAGTTTTTCCAGTTAATTTAGTATCCATATTAGAAATATTAATCGTTTTTTATTGTTTCCGCAAAGGTAGAAACTATTATTTTGAAAGCAAATTATTCTTCGAAATAATAAAAACAAATACAAAAAACGCCAATACACGTCTACACAAGGCTCAATGAATTACAATTTGTCAATAGAGCAGTTTTAATAGACCTTCTGATCTTTTTTATCTCATTCATAAAAAAAGTACGATTTTATTTGCTGTTTGTCAAAGATTCCATATATTTGCTGCCGTAATAACAAAACAGAGTCATGAGAACATTCGTAGTAAATACATATTGGTGGTGGCGCTCCGTACAACTCAAAAGGTCGTAAGGAACGAAGACTCGTATGTATATATAAACACTACATAAAGATATAAAGAGGTCTGTCGCACTTGCGGCAGGCCTCTTTTCTTTTTATGGCAAATCCAAAAGGAAAATAACTAAAATAGATAAAAGATGAAAACGTATCAAGTTGACAAGAATGGTTACTATGGTGAGTTCGGCGGGGCCTATGTTCCCGAGATCCTTCATCAATGCGTGGAAAATTTACAGAATACCTATCTGCAAGTGTTGGAGAGCGATAGCTTCAAGGAAGAGTTCGATCAGTTATTGCGTGATTATGTAGGCCGCCCCTCCCCTCTTTACTTGGCCAAACGGTTGAGCGAGAAATACGGATGCAAGATCTATTTGAAACGGGAAGACTTGAACCATACCGGAGCACATAAGATCAACAATACGATCGGCCAGATCCTCCTAGCCCGCCGCATGGGGAAGACCCGTATCATCGCCGAGACGGGTGCCGGACAGCATGGAGTGGCTACGGCTACGGTATGTGCCTTGATGAATATGGAATGTATCGTTTATATGGGGAAGACAGACGTGGAACGCCAACATGCCAACGTACAGAAGATGGAGATGCTGGGAGCTACCGTCGTGCCCGTGACCTCGGGAAACATGACCTTGAAAGACGCCACGAACGAGGCGATCCGTGACTGGTGCTGTCATCCTTCGGATACGTATTATATTATCGGTTCTACGGTAGGCCCCCATCCTTATCCGGATATGGTAGCCCGGCTGCAATCCGTTATCAGCGAGGAGATCAAGAAGCAACTGCTGGAGAAGGAAGGAAGGGATCACCCGGATTACCTGATCGCCTGCGTAGGCGGGGGAAGTAACGCCGCCGGTACGATCTATCATTTCGTGGACGACGAGCGGGTGAAGATCGTCTTGGCCGAGGCCGGCGGCAAGGGTATCCACTCCGGCATGAGCGCCGCCACGATCCAATTGGGTAAAGAGGGCATCATCCACGGGGCACGTACCTTGGTCATGCAGAACGAGGACGGACAGATCGAGGAACCTTATTCTGTTTCCGCCGGCTTGGATTACCCGGGCATCGGCCCGATCCACGCGAACCTCTCCGTAAAGCACCGTGCGCAAATCCTAGCGGTCGATGATGACGAGGCGTTGGAGGCCGCTTTCGAGTTGACCCGTCTGGAAGGAATCATCCCGGCCTTGGAAAGCGCCCATGCCTTGGGAGCCTTGGCCAAGGTAACCTTCAAGCCGGAAGACGTGGTGGTACTGACTGTCTCGGGCCGTGGCGATAAAGATATGGACACTTACATTAATTATAAATTGAGAATTGAAAATTGAAAATTATATGATGGATTATACCTTTAGGACAATAAGCAAGAAGGTGATGGGCGACCTTCACACTCCCGTAAGCATCTATCTGAAAGTGCGGGATATCTACCCGGAATCGGCCCTGTTGGAAAGCTCAGACTTTCACGGAAACGAGAATAGCCTTTCCTTTATAGCGCTCCGCCCCTTGGCGAGCATCGGTATCAACAACGGGGAATGCACGACGACCTTCCCCGACGAGACCCGTGAGGTTACCCCGCTCACCGAAGACTATAACGTACCGGAGGCGATGAACGCTTTTCTCGGCCGCTTCAAGGTGGAGGGAGCGGACAAGAAGGTCTGCGGATTATTCGGCTACACGGCTTTCGATGCCGTCCGTTATTTCGAGAACATCCCGGTCATGGAAGTTCATCACGAGGAGAACGACGCCCCCGATATGCTATACATATTATATAAGTATATCCTTGTCTTCAATCATTTCAAGAACGAGTTGACCCTAGTGGAGATGCTCCAAGAGGACGAGGCTAGCCGGCTGGAAGAAATCGAGACATTGATCGAGAACCGTAACTTCGCCTCCTATAACTTCCAGACAGCGGGTCCCGAGACCTCCCCGATCACCGGCGAGGAATACAAGGCGATGGTCCGCCAAGGCATCAAGCACTGCCTCAGGGGAGATGTCTTCCAGATCGTATTGAGCCGTCGCTTCGAGCAACCGTTCAAGGGAGACGACTTCAAGGTGTACCGGGCTCTTCGCAGCATCAATCCCTCTCCTTATTTGTTCTACTTCGATTTCGGAGGTTTCCGTATCTTCGGCTCTTCCCCCGAGACGCATTGCAAGGTAACGGGCAGACACGCCAGCATCGACCCGATCGCCGGGACCGCTTTCCGTACCGGTAATATCGAGGTAGACAAACAACGTACCGAGGCCCTGCTAGCCGACCCCAAGGAGAACGCCGAGCACGTGATGCTGGTAGACCTCGCCCGCAACGACCTAAGCCGGAACGCCCACGACGTGCAAGTGGATTTCTATAAGGAGGTACAATACTACAGCCACGTCATCCACCTCGTATCCCGTGTGAGCGGCGAGATCAACGCCGATAGCGACCCGGTAAAGACCTACGTCGATACCTTCCCCGCCGGCACGTTGAGCGGAGCCCCCAAAGTACGGGCCATGCAACTGATCACCGACATCGAGCATCATAACCGGGGCGCTTACGGCGGCTGTATCGGCTTTATCGGTCTGGACGGTGATTTGAACCAAGCGATCACGATCCGTACCTTCGTCAGCCGTGGCAACGTACTTTACTATCAGGCGGGAGCCGGGATCGTGGCCAAAAGCAACGATGAGCGTGAATTACAAGAGGTAAACAATAAGCTGGGAGCCTTGAAGAAGGCGATAGACCTAGCGGAGAAATTAATCAATTGATTATCCGGTTGTAGAGACGGGGCACGCCCCGTCTCTACAACAACAACAATACATATAAAATGAAGATATTATTATTTGATAATTACGATTCCTTCACCTACAATTTGCTACATATATTGAAGGAACTGGGTGCGGACGTAGAGGTACACCGCAACGACAAGATCTCCTTGGAAGAGATAGAGCGTTTCGATAAGATCTTACTATCCCCGGGACCGGGCATCCCCGAGGAAGCCGGCATCCTCCTCCCCTTGATCCGCCGGTACGCCCCGACAAAGAGCATCCTAGGTGTCTGCCTAGGCGAGCAGGCCATCGGCGAGGCATTCGGCGCCACATTGATAAACCTTACCGATGTGCATCACGGCGTTTGCTCCGATATACGGATTGTCGCTAAAGATCCTATCTTCGAGGGACTGGAACCGGGTATACGTGTTGGGCGTTATCATTCTTGGGCGGTCTCCAAGGAAAACTTCCCGGATTGTCTGGAAATCACGGCGGTCGATACGGAAGAAGGACAGATCATGGGCTTGCGCCATCGTGAGTACAATGTACGAGGTATCCAATTCCATCCGGAATCCGTGTTGACACCCAAAGGGAAGACAATTATAGAGAACTGGCTGAAACGCTAATTACCTCCTAAGGCACTTATAGTTTCTTCCTAACGAAACATCAGTTTCTCTATGGTGAAACTAATGTTTCTCAAGCAAGAAACAAGAGTTTTCCCCTAGAGAAACAAAAGTTTTTCGATAAAGAAATATCGCAAAACTGCAATATTTTATCATTCAACACATTACAGACATGAAGCAAATATTATACAGATTATTCGAGCACCAATATCTAGGCCGGGAAGAAGCCCGGAATATCCTCCAGAACATAGCGGAGGGACGCTACAACGATTCCCAGATCGCCAGCCTGATCACCGTATTCCTGATGCGAAGTATCTCCGTAGAGGAATTGACCGGATTCCGGGAAGCTTTGCTGGAGATGCGTGTACCGGTAGATCTAAGCGAATACAAGCCGATCGATATCGTAGGTACCGGAGGCGACGGGAAAAACACGTTCAACATCAGTACCTGTTCCTGTTTCGTAGTGGCCGGTGCCGGTTACCATGTCGTAAAGCACGGTAACTACGGGGCTACCTCGGTGAGCGGCGCCAGCAACGTGATGGAGCAACACGGCGTAAAATTCACGAACGATATCGGTAAACTACGTACCTCCATGGATACCTGTCATATCGCCTACCTCCACGCACCCTTGTTCAACCCGGCGCTGAAAGCGGTAGCTCCGGTACGGAAGAGCCTCGGCGTGCGCAGCTTCTTCAATATGCTCGGCCCGCTGGTCAACCCGGTCATGCCTACTTACCAATTGTTAGGCGTATATAACCTCCCGCTACTCCGCCTATATAATTATACGTATCAAGAGAGCGGTACCCGTTTCGCCGTGGTACATAGCTTGGACGGTTACGACGAGATCTCCCTCACGGCCGATTTCAAGGTAGCCATGCCGGAGAAAGAGAAGCTTTATACCCCGGAGATGCTCGGATTCAAACGTTGCACGGAAGCGGACCTCGACGGCGGCGAGACCCCGGAGGAAGCGGCCCGTATCTTCGACGCCGTATTAGGGAACAGGGCTACCGAGGCCCAAAAGAGCTGCGTGATCGCCAACTCCGCCTTCGCCATCCAAGTGATCTGTCCCGAGAAGAAGATCGAGACATGTATCGCCGAGGCACGTGAATCATTGGAAAGCGGAAAAGCATTGGCTACATTCCGTAAATTTATATCTTTGAACCATTGATAAAAAAACATATCCTATGAAAAAGGACATCTTACAAGATATTATCGCCAATAAGCGCATCGAGGTAGCCCGGCAAAAACAGGCCGTAAGCTTACAGACCTTATTGGCTCTAGGTAGCGACCGTATGGAGCATGACACACGTTCCATGCGTGCGGCGCTGGAATCATCCCCCTCCGGTATTATCGCCGAGTTCAAGCGTAAAAGCCCCTCCAAAGGTTGGCTGCATCCGGGTGCGAATATCGCCGACGTGGTGCCCGCTTACGAGGCCGGAGGAGCCTCCGCCTGCTCGATCCTTACGGACGGGGATTTCTTCGGGGGTTCCTTGGGCGACTTGCAAAAGGCCCGCAAGCTGGTGGATCTCCCGTTACTTCGCAAGGACTTCATCATCGATACCTACCAACTCTTCCAAGCCCGGGTGATGGGCGCCGACGCTGTCTTGTTGATCGCCGCCGCCCTTACAGAAGAAGAATGCCGGGTACTCGCCGAGACCGCCCATAGCCTGCAATTGGAAGTCTTGCTGGAAGTCCATAGCGAGGACGAGCTCAAATACCTGAATGCGGATATCGATATGCTCGGCGTGAACAACCGCAATCTCGGCACCTTCCATACGGACGTAAACAACTCATTCAAGTTGGTCGATAAGATGCGAGGCTTCTCCCCTCTTTTAGTGTCCGAGAGCGGAATCTCCGAGACCGATACCGTACGCCGATTGCGTGAGGCCGGTTTCCGCGGATTCCTGATCGGAGAGACCTTCATGAAAACCGAGAGGCCGGGCGATACCCTAGCCGATTTTATAGGAGGACTGGCATGATCATCAAAGTTTGCGGAATGCGGGAGCCTCAGAATATCCGGGAAGTAGCCGCCCTAGCCATCAACTGGATCGGCTTTATCTTCTACGAACGTTCCAAGCGCTTTGTCGAGCGATGCCCGATGGAGCAGCAGGTAACGGACAGTGAACAATTGTCCCCTAAGAAAGTGGGCGTTTTCGTCAACGCTACCATCGAGTCCATGATGGAGAAAGCCTCCGCCTACAAGCTAGACTATCTCCAACTTCACGGTAACGAATCGCCGGAAGATTGCCACACCCTACAGAAAAGAGGATACTCCTTAATCAAAGCCTTCCCGATCGCCTCCAAAGAGGATTTCAAGAAGACCAAGGAGTATGAGGGCCGAGTGGATTATTTCCTTTTCGATACGAGATGCGAGGGCTATGGAGGCTCAGGCAAACGTTTCGATTGGTCCATCCTAACCGAATATAAAGGAGAGACTCCCTTCTTGCTCAGCGGAGGCATCCGTCCGGAAAACGCAGAGGCGATCCGGAACTTCCGGCATCCCCGTTTCGCAGGTATCGACCTCAACAGTGGCTTCGAGATTGAGCCGGGATTGAAAGACGTCGACAAACTAAAGAATTTCATCCAACAAATTTTACATCCAGCTGTAGAGACAGGGCGTGCCCCGTCTCCCACCGTCTGATAGTATTTTTAAAATAGAATTCAAAATGAATCGCATCACAAACTTATTCCAGACCCAGAAAGACGGAATACTCTCCGTCTATTTCACCGCCGGTTATCCGAACTTAAACGATACGGCAAGCATCTTAAAAGCCTTACAGGCTAAAGGTATCCACATGGTAGAAGTAGGAATCCCCTTCTCCGACCCGATGGCAGACGGCCCTGTCATCCAAGAGGCCGCCACGCAAGCGTTGCGTAACGGGATGTCACTGCACCTCCTATTCGAGCAATTGAAAGAGATCCGGAGCGAAGTACAGATCCCGATCATCCTAATGGGCTACCTGAATCCCATCATGCAATACGGTTTCGAGAAATTCTGCGCCAGTTGCGTAGAGGCCGGCGTAGACGGAATGATCATCCCCGACCTGCCTTACGCCGATTATATCTCCGATTACAAGGAAATCGCCGATCGCCATGACCTAAAAATGATCATGCTGATCACCCCAGAGACCTCCGAGGAACGAATCCGGCAGATCGATGCCCATACCAGCGGATTTATCTATATGGTATCCAGCGCCGCCACGACCGGAGCCCAACAAGATTTCAACGAACAGAAACAAGCCTATTTCCGTCGTATCAACGCCATGAACCTACAGAATCCCCGCTTGGTAGGTTTCGGCATCAGCAATAAAGCCACTTTCGAGGCGGCGACAGCCCATTCTTCCGGTGCCATCATCGGTAGCAAGTTCGTCCAGTTACTAAAGAGCGAAGCTACTCCCGCCGAGGCGGTCGATAAGTTACTGGAAGCCCTAAAACAATAGGAACCCTATTCATGTTTACATATAAAAACAGTAAATAGTCCTATGAATAACTTCACTTTTCACAACCCAACCCGTTTATTATTCGGTAAGGGCATGATTGAGAAACTGAGTACGGCCATCCCGATGGTGCATCGCATCATGATCACTTTTGGAGGAGGTAGCGTAAAGCAAAACGGTGTGTACGACCAAGTGATCAAGGCGCTAAAGGATCGTGACTATATCGAGTTCTGGGGCATCGAGCCTAATCCCACCATCGAGACCTTGCGAGAAGCTATCCAGATAGCGAAAGGCAAGCAGGTGGATTTCCTATTGGCGGTAGGCGGTGGCTCCGTCATAGACGGGACGAAGCTAATCTCCGCCGGTATCCAGTACGACGGCGATCCTTGGGAATTGGTGCAGAAAGGGTATTACTATCATACTGTGCCCATGGGTACCGTACTGACCCTGCCCGCCACAGGTTCCGAGATGAATAGCGGGGCGGTGATCTCCCGGAAAGAGACGCAAGAGAAATTCCCGTTCTACAGCAATTTCCCCGTATTCTCGATCTTGGACCCGGAGACGACCTTCAGCCTGCCCCCGTATCAAGTGGCTTGCGGTATCGCTGATACCTTCGTCCACGTGATGGAGCAATATATGACTACGACCGACCAATCCCGCTTGATGGATCATTGGGCGGAAAGCATCTTAAGCACCTTGGTTGAGATCGCCCCGAAGATTAAGGAAGATCCGAGGAATTACGACCTGATGGCAGATTTCATGCTATCCGCCACGATGGGCTTGAACGGCTTTATCGCTATGGGCGTAACGCAGGACTGGGCTACCCATATGATCGGACACGAGCTAACCGCCCTTCACGGATTGACGCATGGAGCGACCTTAGCGATCGTCTTCCCCGGAACCTTACGCACCCTACGCAAGCAGAAAGAGGGCAAGATCCTGCAATACGGCGAACGGGTATGGGGTATCAATAGTGGAACGACAGAGGAACGGGTAAGCCAAGCCATCGAGAAGACCGAGCAATTTTTCCAAAGCCTCGGTTTATCTACCCGCCTCAGCCAAGAGAAGATCAGCAATACGACAATCACCGAGATCGAGAATCGCTTCAATGAACGAAACGCCGCCTTCGGGGAGGCGAAGAATGTAACGGGTAGCGTGGCACGGGAAATATTGGAGAGCTGTAAATAACGTACAACTTGTAGAGACGGGGCGTGCCCCGTCTCATCCCCTCAAAAGGGTATAGATTTTATCTTAACAGGACTACTACTTGGATCGGGCCATGCGCCCCGAATACCAAGGCTTGTTCAATGTCAGCAGTCTTTGAGGGACCGGACATGAAGACTCCGTAATCATAATCCATAGTGGCAGTACGGCGGTAAGCCTCATTCATCGTATGAACCAATTGAGTCTTGTCCAACAAGATCACCAAAGCGTTCGAGATAAAGTACAGACCTTTATAACGTACCTGACGGGGTAACCAGACAGCGGCATTCTCCGCCACGCCGAAACTACCCTCCACCACAGATACGTCCGTCCCGTTCAACTCCCGGGGATCGGTCAGCTCATCCGGGTTAAAGGTAGCGCAAGTAATCTCCTTCAAATTCGAGGCGATACGTTTCGCCTCCGGAAACTCACGGCGGATCACCTCATTCACATCCTCGCCGGGCTTTAACTCGATGGCCTTGCCACCCGCCCCGGCTAGCACTTCCGAGAACGTAGCCAACTTATCCGCATAGGTAATCGCCTCCAACGTAAGCTCAGGCATCTCGTGGCGTGCACCCGTATGACGACGGATACTCGCCAATATAGAATCTTTACTACTCATTATCTCACCTTATTATTCTTCCACATATCATTAAACGACTCCTTGGCGAAAGCCGGAAGCTCACGTCCCTTGCCCCAAGCGTTCAAGCCATTGTAGACCATGAAACGGGGCAAATGATTCACTACCGGAGCAAACTTCAACGCCGTATTGAACAATCCCGGACGTTCCATCAGGAACTTCATCCCGAAAGACATCACTTTCTTCTCCTTGCTCGCCTTACCGATCTTATCCAAATCTTGCCGCCAACGGTAAATCTGCTCGCCCAAGTCGATCTTTACCGGACAAACGTTCGAGCAAGAAAGACATAAGGAGCAAGCCGATACGTTATCCGAATATTCCTCCGGATTCCTCAGCATACCCAAGTTGATCCCGATCGGTCCCGGAATGAAATACGTATACGAATAGCCACCACTCCTGCGATATACTGGACAGGTATTCATGCACTCGCCACAACGGATGCAATTCAACGTACGAATATGATCCGGTTTCGCCAAGATATCACTACGCCCGTTATCCACGATAATGATATGGAACTCTTGTCCCTCGGGCGGACGGCGATAATGGGAAGTATAAGACGTGATGGGTTGCCCCGTACCCGAACGAGCCAGCAAACGAGTGAATACGCCCAATGCCTCCAGATTCGGTACGATCTTCTCCATCCCCATCGTAGCGATATGCACCTTCGGGAAGGAGGTTCCCATATCGGCGTTTCCCTCATTGGTACAAACCACGATCTCGCCCGTAGAGGCGACGGCGAAGTTAGCACCCGTCATCGCCACGTCGGCATGCAGGAATTTCTCACGCAGATTCTTACGGGCGGCATGCGTCAGGTAGGTAGGGTCGATATTCCCTTTCTCCGTTCCCATCTCACGCTCCATCATCTCGCTGATCTGCTCCCGTTTGATATGGATCGCCGGCATCACGATATGGCTCGGGGCCAAATGCATCAATTGCAAGATACGCTCACCCAAATCGCTCTCCACCACATCGATTCCTTTCGACATCAAGAACTCGTTCATATGGCATTCCTCCGTCAGCATCGATTTGCTCTTGATCAGGTTCCGGGCATCATGCTGGCGCAAGATCCGCAAGACGATCTCGTTATGCTCCTCGGCATCTTTCGCCCAATGCACGATAGCCCCGTTGGCGATCGCGTTTTTCTCGAACTCCTCCAGAAGCGTGTCCAGATGGCTGTTGGAGTAAAGCTTGATCTCCGAGGCCAACTCCCTCAACCGCTCCCACTCTGGAAGCGAATGGCTCATCTTATCCCGTTTGGTACGTACCATCCAAAGCGTATGGTCGTGCCAAGCCTCATTCTCCTTATTCTCTAGGAAACGGGCCGCTGCTATAGCATGTTTCGTACTCATAATCCGGACGCTAATATTTGAACGATGTGAATAGTCTTGATCGGAAGTTTCTCCCGCTTGATAACCCCTTCCATATGCATCAGGCAAGAGCTATCCGCACCGGTGATATACTCGGCGCCGGTACTCATATGATCCTTTACCTTGTCTTGTCCCATGCAAGTAGAGACCTCAGGCTCCTCGATGGCGAACATACCGCCGAAACCGCAACATTCGTCCACCCGCTTCGGCTCGAACACCTCGATACCTTTCACCAAGGAAAGGAGATCACGTAACTTGGAATAGTACGGGATATTACGCTCGCTGGGCGACGAGAGATGCAACTCACGCACCCCGTGGCAACTATTATGGATACTCACCTTATGCGGGAAAACGGCCGGCAGGGATCCCGGTCTCACCACGTCGTGCAAGAACTCGCAGATATCATAAATCTTCTTACTGTTCATACAAACGTGATCCCGCTTTCCCAATATATGGGAATGGTTCTCTTTTACGAAGGCTACGCAACTGGCCGAGGGGCCTACCACGTAGTCATAGTTCTTAAACTGTTCCTCCATCCGGAGGGCCAAGCGAGCCGCCTCATCCTCGAAGCCGGCGTTCGCCATGGGTTGTCCGCAACAGGTCTGGTCCATCGGATAATCGACATCCACACCCACATGCCTCAACAATTTATACGAGGCGATACCCACTTCGGGGTACACCGCGTTAATGTAACATGGGATAAATAATCCTACCTTCATACTAATTTTATCTTATATATCATATACGACACCGTATATAATTAACACCTACAAGCCCCTCATAGCTGCATATTGGCCCTTACCCTGCTTAATGTCTCGGGAGTCATCAGCAAATAAGAGGCGATATGGGACAAGGGGGCACGCTGCACGATCTCAGGGTGTTCTTTCAATAAGCGGGCATAACGTTCATTAGCGGTCTCGAAACGAAGGAAATCCGCCTTCCGTTGAGACAGGATCAGCGAATTCTCCAACAGGCGGCGATACATGACCTCGATCTCGTAATCCTCGGCGCACAATGCCAATAAAGGATCATGAGGAATGCCATACAGCACCGTATTCTCCAAGGCCTCCACCAACAGATTAGCGGGACGCTGGCGCAAGAAGCTCTCGATGCAAATGAAGATGTTGTCCTCGCTGGCGAAATGCTCGGTCAGCTCTTTCTTATTCTTGAAGTAAAACTGGCGAACCATTCCCTTATAGACATAACCGAGTTGCGTACAAACCTCTCCTTCGCTCAAAAACAGGGCGCCTTTTTTCAATTCTGTCCGGATTAAGATAGAGGCCAGTTTCTGGGCGGCTTCCTCACTGAGTAGAATCGATTGCGCCGCAATCCTGCGAGCTATAAATATCGCTGTATCCATATTCATGGTTGTTTTTGTTTGTTTCCGCAAACTTACGAAATAAATACCACTTGATTTACATCAAGCCCCCATTTATTTATATTCCTGCCAACTCTTGATGCAGATATCATCTACGCTCAAGGTACAGAAGGCTTGAATGAAAGCGCTCGCCAGACGGGCATTCGTAATCAACGGGATATTCAGGTCGATGGCGGCACGGCGGATCTTATAGCCGTTGTCAAGCTCGCCGGCGGAAAGGTCACGAGGGATATTCACGACCATATCGATCTGCTTCTCATGAAGCATCTTAAGCGCCTGCGGTTCTCCCTTCTCGCTCGGCCAGTACACCTTCGTACTCGGAATGCCATTCTCCGCCAAGAAACGGTGCGTACCTCCCGTAGCGAATAGGTTGTAGCCTTTCGTCGCCAACATCTTAGCGGCATCCAGCATGGCTACCTTCTGCTTCGGCGTACCGGTGGACAGGAGGATATTCTTCTCCGGAACCCGTTGCCCGACAGCGAGCATACTCGTCAACACCGCCTCGGATACATCGTCGCCCAGACAACCCACCTCGCCCGTGGAAGCCATATCGACCCCTAATACCGGATCGGCTTTCTGCAAGCGATTGAACGAGAATTGAGAGGCCTTGATACCCACGTAATCCAAATCGAACTCATTCTTATTCGGTTTCTCTACCGGCAAGCCCAGCATGACACGGGTAGCCAACTCGATGAAGTTTATCTTCAGCACCTTGCTCACGAACGGGAAAGAACGGCTGGCACGAAGGTTACACTCGATCACCTTGATCTCATTGCCCTTCGCCAGATATTGGATATTGAACGGGCCGGAGATATTCAGCTCCTTAGCGATCTGCTTACTGATACGCTTGATACGACGAACCGTCTCCACATATAATTTCTGGGCCGGGAACTGAATCGTAGCGTCGCCGGAATGTACCCCGGCAAACTCGATATGCTCGCTGATGGCATACATCACGATCTCGCCATGATCGGCCACGGCATCCATCTCCACCTCTTTTGCATGCTCGATGAACTGGCTTACCACCACCGGATGCTTTTGGCTGACGTTGGCGGCCAATTTCAAGAAACGCTCCAACTCCTCTTGATTCGAGCAGACATTCATGGCGGCACCACTCAGCACGTAACTCGGGCGAACCAACACGGGGAAGCCTACCTCCGCCACGAAACCATTGATATCCTCCATGGAAGAAAGCTCTTTCCAGCGGGGCTGATCCACGCCGATACGATCCAACATGGCGGAGAACTTCTCACGGTCCTCGGCATTATCGATGCTCTTGGCAGATGTCCCCAAGATATTCACATGCTGCTCGTCCAGACGCATCGCCAAGTTATTCGGGATCTGGCCACCGGTGGAGACGATCACGCCGTGGGGGTTCTCCAGCTCAAGGATATCCATCACACGCTCGAAGGTAAGCTCGTCGAAATAAAGGCGGTCGCACATATCATAGTCGGTAGATACCGTCTCGGGATTGTAGTTGATCATCACGGAGCGGTAACCCTCCTTACGGATCGTATTCAAGGCCTGCACGCCACACCAGTCGAACTCCACCGAGCTACCGATGCGGTAAGCGCCGGAACCCAGCACGACAATCGAGCGATGATCGCCCAAGTACGTCACGTCATTCTCCGTTCCGCTATACGTCAGGTACAGGTAATTCGTCTGCGCCGGATACTCGGCGGCCAAGGTATCGATCTGTTTCACCACCGGAAGAATGCCATGCTCCTTACGGAACTGGCGAACCAACATCATACCCTTCTCCACATCCCCGTCGAGACCGATCGCACGGGCGATCTGGAAATCAGAGAAACCTTGTATCTTCGCCCGGCGGATCAACTCCGGATTGATGCGCCAACGTTGGATCCCCTTCATATCGAAAGCGTGAAGCTCCTTGGAGGTCTGCATGATTCCATATAGTTTCTGTAGGAACCATCGGTCTATCTTGGTAAGCTCATGAATCTGGTCTACCGTATAACCGGCTCGGAATGCCTTCGAGATAACGAAGATACGGCGGTCGGTAGGCTCATGCAAAGCCTTATCGATATCCTCGATCACCAACTCCTTATTCTCCACGAAACCGTGCATACCCTGCCCGATCATACGCAAGCCCTTCTGGATAGCCTCCTCGAAAGTACGTCCGATCGCCATCACCTCGCCAACCGACTTCATGCTGGAACCCAACTCACGAGCCACGCCGTGGAACTTACCCAAGTCCCAGCGAGGGATCTTACATACCACGTAATCGAGAGCCGGCTCAAAGAAAGCGCTAGTCGTTTTCGTCACGGAGTTTTTCAAGTCGAACAAACCGTAGCCCAAGCCTAATTTAGCGGCCACGAAAGCCAACGGATAACCGGTCGCCTTAGAAGCCAAGGCCGAAGAACGGCTCAAGCGGGCGTTCACCTCGATCACCCGGTAATCCTCACTCTCCGGATCGTAAGCGTATTGCACGTTACACTCGCCCACGATACCGATATGGCGAATGATACGGATCGCCAACTCACGTAACTTATGATAATCCGTATTGCTCAAGGTCTGCGAGGGGGCAATCACGATAGACTCTCCCGTATGGATTCCCAGCGGGTCGAAATTCTCCATGTTACATACCGTGATACAGTTATCGAAGCGGTCGCGCACCACCTCGTACTCTACCTCTTTCCAGCCCTTCAAGCTTTTCTCCACCAATACTTGCGGAGAGAAAGAGAAAGCCTTCTCTACCAACACGTCCAATTCTTCCTCATTGTCGCAGAAACCGGAACCCAAGCCCCCCAGCGCATAAGCGGCACGGACGATGACCGGATACCCCAGCTCGGCGGCCGCACGGCGAGCGTCAGCGGCATTCTCCACGGCCTCGCTCTTGATCGTCTTCACGTCGATCTCATCCAGCTTGCGTACGAACAACTCCCGATCCTCGGTATCCATGATAGCCTGCACCGGGGTACCCAATACCTTCACGCCATACTTCTCCAGCACGCCGCTTTGGTAAAGGGCCACGCCACAATTCAACGCCGTCTGCCCGCCGAAAGCGAGCAAGATACCTTCCGGACGTTCCTTCTCGATCACCTTTTCCACAAAAAAAGGAGTAACGGGCAGGAAATAAACCGTGTCCGCGACTCCTTCCGAGGTCTGTACCGTAGCGATATTCGGATTGATCAATACCGTTTGAATCCCCTCTTCCTTAATCGCCTTCAGGGCTTGGCTGCCTGAATAATCGAACTCGCCCGCCTCACCAATCTTCAAGGCTCCGCTGCCGAGTATCAGGACTTTCTTTATATCTTCTTTCATTGCTTCATTTTTTTAATGTTTGTATTTACGACACCCGGAAACGGGTTATTCCAGTACCCGGAAACGAGTTATTCCGACACCCGGAAACGGGTTATTCCGACACCCGGAAACGAACGGGGCTACAGTAAGTCCGCGAACTTATCAAACATGAACTCCGTATCCAGCGGCCCGCTGCAAGCCTCGGGATGGAACTGAGAGGAGAAGAAAGGCTTCGTCTTATGCTTGATACCCTCGTTCGTCCCGTCATTCATATTGATGAACAGCGGTTCCCACTCCTCACCCAGCGTATCGTTATCCACGGCGTAACCATGGTTCTGCGAGGTGATGAAGCATTTCTCCGTGCCTACCATACGTACCGGCTGGTTATGGCTACGATGACCGTACTTCAATTTATAAATAGAAGCACCGCCGGCTTTCGCCAACAACTGGTTACCCATGCAAATACCGCAAATCGGCTTATCCCCGGAAAGCGCCTTACGGATATTCCGCACGGCGGCATCGCAAGTATCCGGATCGCCCGGACCGTTGCTGATAAACAAGCCATCGTATTCCAGCTGATTGAAGTCGTAGTCCCAAGGCACACGGATCACCGCCACGTTACGCCTCAACAGGCAACGAATGATGTTATGTTTCACGCCGCAGTCCAAAAGCACGACGCGCTTTAGGAATTGAGAATTGAGAATCGAGAATCGGGAATCGGAGGCTTCCGATAAAGAACAGGTCTGGCTCGTACCATCGGGCAGGTAACAAATAATCTCCTTGCACGATACCCGATCCACATAGTTCACATGCTCATAATCCTCGATCTTCAATTCCCCATTTCCAATTTCGTTATCGGCATCGCCGATAACGATACGTCCCATCATCACGCCATGCTCACGCAATTTCTTAGTCAACGCACGCGTATCGATACCGTATATGCCCGGGATCTTCTCCTCCTTCAACCAGTCGCCCAAGCTGCACTCGGCGTTCCAGTGGCTATACTCATGGCTGTAATCGCTAACGATAATCGCCTCGGCGTGGATCTTCTCGCTCTCCATAAACGTAGCGATCCCGTTCGGCTCGAACGTACGAGGCGGGACACCGTAGTTACCAACGAGCGGATAAGTCAACACCATCAACTGGCCTGCGTACGAAGGGTCCGTCAAGCTCTCCGGATATCCGGTCATAGCGGTATTGAACACGACCTCGCCGGCCACCGGTCTCTCATAGCCGAAAGAGTAGCCACGGAAGACGGTACCGTCGTCTAACATTAAAGTTGCTGTTCTGTTTGTCTGCATAGAATCTGTATGTTGTGTCATTTCACTAAATATTCTTCTTCCATATAGTGAATAAAAGCCTCGTTCACTAACCGAGTTCCGCCCGGTGTCGGGTAATCGCCGGAGAAATACCAGTCACCCGGATGCTCCGGACAAGAGGCATGCAAGCCCTCCAAAGTCTGGTAGACGATCTCTACTTTCGCCTGCGTCCCGGCCGGTGTAAGCAACTCCACCATCTTAACGGATATCTCCTCGTCCGTAAACGGGGCGTATATCTCCTTTACGTAATTCACCAACGGACCATCCGCCGCTGTTTGTTGTCGCTTCGCCTTTTGATAAGCGTCCAAGATCACGTATTCCATCCCCCGGTCACGTAACAGGGCCACCGCAGCCTTAAAAGCGATAAACTCGTTCATCCGGGACATATCGATACCGTAATAATCCGGGTAACGTACCTGCGGAGAAGAACTTACGATCACGATTTTCTTCGGATGCAGGCGATCCAAGATACCGATAATACTCTGGCGTAAGGTAGTACCCCGCACGATGCTATCATCTATCACAACCAGATTATCGATAAAAGGTTCAATACTTCCGTAAGTAATATCATACACGTGCGCTGCCAGATCATTGCGGCTATTGCCCTCAGCGATAAATGTACGTAATTTTATATCTTTTATAGCTACTTTCTCCGAGCGGATTCGCATGGAAAGGATTTGTTCCAGTTCCTCTTCCCTGAGCAAGTGACTACGATCGGCGATCCATTCTTTTTTCAGCTTATTCAAATAGTTGTTCAATCCCTCCTGCATCCCGAAATAAGCGACCTCGGCCGTATTCGGGATAAAAGAGAAGACGGTATGATTCAAATCATAATCCACCGCTTTCAAGATCGGATGCACGAGATTATCTCCCAAACGCTTCCTTTCCCTGTAAATATCCACGTCGCTACCCCGTGAGAAGTAGATACGCTCGAAGGAACAAGCCTTATTCTCTTTCGGCTCCACGATCTGGGAGATATGCCACTCGCCTTTCTTGTTGACGAGTATCGCCTCTCCCCGATTCAACTCCCGGATATTCTCTACCTGCACGTTCATCACGGTTTGTATAACCGGACGCTCGGAAGCCAACACGATAATCTCATCATCCGCATAATAGAAGGCCGGACGGATTCCCCACGGGTCCCGTACGCTAAACGACTCGCCACTACCGGTGATACCGCAAATCACGAAACCACCATCCCAGCCCGGAGTACAGCGCTTCAGCACGTTCGACAAATCGATTTGATCCTCGATGGCATGCGTGATATCCATCCCTCTCAATCCTTCCGCCTCACACTTTTGGTACAGGCGCTCCACTTCCCTGTCTAATCGATGTCCCAGCTGCTCCAGCATAATATAGGTATCGGAATATTTCCGGGGATGCTGGCCGATCGCCGTGATCTCCTCGAATACCTCATGAACATTTGTCAGGTTGAAATTTCCGCAAACGGCGAGGTTCTTTGCACGCCAGTTATTGCGTCGTAAAAAAGGATGGATATAAGAGATTCCGGATTTTCCGGTGGTACTATAACGGAGGTGGCCCATATAAAGCTCTCCGGCGAAAGGTAGGTTGGCTTTGGCGAATAACGGATCGTTGAGTTGTTCGGGGGTTAAATCCTTGTAGTGTTCGTGAACTGCGGCAAATATCTCGGTAATAGCTCCGGTCCCGACGGCCCGTTCACGGAACATATATTCCTCTCCGGCATTTGCCTCTAACTTCACGCAGGCTAAACCCGCTCCTTCCTGCCCCCTGTTATGCTGCTTTTCCATCAGCAAATAGAGCTTGTTCAGTCCATACATCCAACTACCGTACTTCTCGTGATAATACTCCAAAGGCTTCAGTAACCGGACCATGGCGACACCACACTCGTGCTTCAATACTTCCATTGTCGAATCAACTTTTTGATTTTGCCGCAAAGATACAGACAATCCCTAACATATTGTTTAAACAAACATAAAATAATTGACACTTTCACGGAAAAAATGTTTTTATCGGACGTTTGGTTAACAAAGCTTACATTTTATAAGCAAAAGGGAGGGTTTGTTTTCAATCCATAATGAGGCATGAAGGAGCATGAAAACTACGGCCTTATAAATCACATTGCCTCTGCTTTTTTTTCAAATACCAAACGACAATACTATTATACTCCTTATAACGTCCTTCCGCATCCATATTACTCCACTTACTTATTTGCTGGTTTAAATTAGAAGCTATCCAGCCTTTACGATTCAAATAATCAATCACTCCCAGCAAAGCCTGCAAACGATTAGCCATCAACCAGCGGTTGTTCAAATTAAGTTAAGCAACTGATTGATCTGCCTATCATAATCTTCATTCGCCGAGACAATCTTCCCAGATTTACTTTTATAAGAAAGGCTTGTAAAAAGCTCATCATCAAAAAGGTTAAATGTTAGATCCTCATTACCTTTCAACTTATCGCAATGAAAGTCAGAAGAGATTGCCCCAGGACAGCATATCACCATGTTATGATAATCCAATTCCCTATCCGGATGCTTTTCTCGGCTCAGCACATGTTCTATCCGGCTGGTTTCATTACTATTCCGGTCTTTCACAGGAATCCTACGCATACAATAAGCACAAACATATCCTTGCTCCTCAAGCAACGAACTTCGCAGTTCAGATATCGCTTCATACTTAGCACCGGGGGTCTGCCGATATTCCACCCACTCCTTTGGTTCCGGTCGTTTGTCTATCTTTCTCATCCCTATCTTAAATCATCTTAAATCAAGCAGTTCAACATCGCTTCCGCCCGGGCAAGTTCGGGTAAAGAATCTCCATATTTCCCTCTCAACTTCCGTAACAAATCTCCAGCCTCTTTCAAGCGATCCACATCTATCAACTCAAACAATTCGTTCAACTGCCTATCTACTTCAACCGCACGAGGCGTTTGACCAAGCACGACATAGGTCAACGTCGACATATCCATACCATAAGTGACAGTCGGCATTATACGATAGCCCTGTTCCTCCGAGTAACTCAACTTATAAACAATATTCTCCTCATTACTTTCCACCCCCGACATAACCATCGGAGCATGGGAACTGACGATAAACTGCAATCCAGGAAATGCCTCGCACAATCCTTTCAGCACCACCGATTGCAACGTTGGATGTAAATGCAAATCCACCTCATCAATCAAGACGGTACCCCGGGTTTTCGCACAAGTCTCCTCACCATAAATACCCCGGTTTAGCAATGCGCAACGAAAAGCTAGATCCGTTACTATATAAACCAGCCTTCGATATCCATCTGACAAGAAATCAGCTTCTACCTCTCGCCCATCCATCAAGATATAATATACTTTTTTCCGGATAGGCCGAACCTCCATGTCTTGAATAATCGCACAACCACCCGCTCCAAGAGCCTT
Organism: Parabacteroides sp. AF19-14; assembly: GCF_003635485.1. Taxonomy (NCBI): domain Bacteria; kingdom Pseudomonadati; phylum Bacteroidota; class Bacteroidia; order Bacteroidales; family Tannerellaceae; genus Parabacteroides; species Parabacteroides sp. AF19-14. The sequence continues at coordinate 319,642 of NZ_QTMJ01000004.1, forward strand.
CTGTATAGCCTTGCGAACTATATCTATCTCCAAATGGTTTTCCCTACCTTCCTGTAAGACCAGCAATCGCTTAATCCAATAAGGGAAAAAGCCATCCCCCTCCAAGCATTCATAATAGCCAAAAGAAGGCTTATGGTTATACTCCTTGAACTTTCCAAAATCGATCTTTCGAATGGCATGAATATCTTCTGTCGAGAAATTCGCGAAAAGAGGTAAAGCGATTCTCTGTCCCTCCTTACTAATATAGTTATGCATCAACAAAGCTGCCCAATCCTTATACTCCTTAAGTCCCGAAGTCAAGGAACGGCTATTTTTCTTGCTTTTCTTTATCAAAGTATAAAACGAATCTCCACCCGTGGAATCCGCCTCCTTCCCCATCACATCAGCCACATCAAAAGAAATATGAATAGGACGCTCCTGCAATAAGATTCCACCGGTCTCCATTTGCATGAAATCCTCATTGCCGGGATTAACCCATTTGGTATTATCATCGCTAAACCCGCTGAAGAATGCGCTCAACACAAACTTACAAGCTCGCAACACGGATGTCTTCCCGGTAGCGTTATCACCTACAAGCAAATTGACTCTACTTTTCAAGGGGATGGATAGCTCTGTATAACACCGAAAATTCTCTAATCTAATCTCTTTCATAAGTCTTCCTCACCAGCTTAATGACAAACGTTAAAATCAAGCTATTATATGCAAAGGTAAGCTATTATTTTCACTCCGACAAACGGTTAAGCCGAGAATGTATTTTAAGGTGGTGAGAAGTATAACGTAATATTTCCGCAACAGAAAGAAAAACGTCAATATTCTTTCTGACACAGAAATATTCTTGCATAAATTCTTTCTATGACACAATATTACCTACACAACCTGATGCGGAACTGTTGAATCATTTAGTCTTCTGTAATACAAAGGCGGTAAGAAACATAATGTAATGTTTCCGGAAACAAAAAAAGCCTCCTTTTAGCGGAGGCCTTAACATGAGATCTTTCTTTTCTTCTTTTATCGGAATCAAGAATCATATTCCTGTAAAATTCGCTCATAGCAACTCCTTACAGACTTAATATCAAATCGCTCTTCCGCCAGCCGTCGGCTATTGATACTCATAGACTCCTTTTCCTCATCGCTCAACGACAAATAGCGAAGCATCGCGTCCGCCAAAGCGTTTACATCTTTCGTAGGGACCAAATAGCCATTCTCACCCTCACGCACAGTTTCCCGACATCCGGGAATATCGGATGCGATGATCGGTTTGCCCAAGGCACAGCCCTCCATCAAAGAGCGATTCAAGCCCTCATGATAACTGCTTAATAACAACAATAATATACCGGGTCTTCCCATAAACTTCTTCGGTTCGGTCGTATAGCCCAGATACGTGATGGCACCGCTCTCCTCATCCTTTTGGATCTGCTCACGGCTCACGGCATTCGGATACGCCTCGTCCACCGGACCGAGTAATTGTACCTTCACCTCCGGATGCGTACGCTTCACGATCTTGGCTGCCTCCACGACTTCCTTATAGCCCTTGTCGTAAAGAACTCGAGCTACCATCAGAAAGATCGTTTTATCAGATCGATTATCCGAGAAAGCGAACTTATCCAAGTCCACTCCCTCACCCCCTTCCAACAGTATGATCTGCTCTTTCCGGGCCACTCCCCGCTCTACCAAGATACGCAAGTTCTCCTCATTCAATACCATAACCTTATCAGCCAAACTCAATCCCAATCGAAATAGACGATGCGCCACCTTACTGGCCAAACCACCATGCGAAAAGGTGAAACCCAGCCCCGCTACCATCGCCGTACTGTGAATACCCAATAAGCGAGCCGCCAGCGTACCGTATATATTCGGCTTGATCGTAAAATGGAAGATATAATCCGGCCACTCTTCCCGGTAAATACGTAGCAAACGGAAAAAATATCGCACGTCATGCAAGGGATTCGTACTTGTTCGCCGCATATTTATAGCGATATGCCGTACCCCGTCGGGCACATTCATTCCCTTACTTGGAGCATCTACAGGTGACACCACCACCACCTCGTGCCCCAGATCGCACAAGTGCGTGATGATACATCCCCTAAAGTTCAATTGACTCCAGAGGGAGTTGTCGGTAAATAAGATTTTCATATTATTGTATGAGTTTGAACAAAGTCAAGATCTAACCAAACGCCTAATTTTGATCAATGCGGAATTAGGAAAGAAAGTAGCCAGCCTTTTCAGAAAAGAAAGTAAACGAGCCTTAAATGGTAATTGATTAAAATAAAAGTGTTGTACATCATGTAAACTCTCCCCGAAGCTTAATCGTTCAATGACTTTATCACGAAGACCTATTCTCGAATAATCACTCGTACTTTGATAATCCAAACAAATCTTGGCTTCCCATGTTTCATCCACTATAATTCTTTTTTCATCTTGAAGTTTATTCAAAACGATTTGGCCTTTATCTGTAGCCACCAACACAGCAGATACACCATCTTCCCGCTGCTCATAAGCACTCCCCCAAAAATCCCCCAAACGAAGATCGGACGCTACATATTCCTTGCGTAAGGCACAGGTAAAACACGAGGTATTCAATGCGACATTATCAAAAAAGTAACGATAAAAAATATCTTTATAAGCAAACTCGGTATAAACACCTTTTTCCCCCGTCAACCGAATCATATATTGATGCCATCCATTCCCTTTATAGCGGAATTGCACTTGATCCAATTTCCCAAGCTCTCTTCGTTTTTGAGAGATATAGGGTTTCCATACATTATAGGAAGGGACACCATGACAAAACAAATCCACCAATATAAATTCATTCGTCAAGCGATGCTGTCGTATCAATTGTCTTAATCCGAATATTTGACACGGAGTACCTATGCAAATATACTTTTGCGATAGATCTTTCTTAGCCTCCTCCAATAATAGCGTAAAAGCTTCCGAGCTGTCGCTTTGAATATACTTTGACCCTTTCAGTAATTTCATATCTTCCAGTTGGCTTATCAAGACTGTTTTTGCTTGATCCTTTTCATAATCATAGATCACCCCCATTATCTTATATCCATGCTCTATACCCCATAAAGACAACTCATGCGCAAAACCTCCCGAGGTTGTCGTTTGTTGTATCCCTTGATCTGAAGAAAAAGCACCATATACCATTTTATCCCACATTACACAAGCTTGAGAAGCAGGATTTATAAAACGATAGCAAACCTTTTGGCAAATTCCACAATCCACACAAAGATCATCGTCTATTACAGGCGCTAAAAAACCATCTTCACTCACATTCAATCCTATGGCTTTTTTCGGACAACTCGCAACACAAGTGCCACATCCGGTACATGCTATTCGTGAATAAGCCAAGATATTCTTTTTCATTTCACAAGATCTAATGCATTTTTCAAATAACCGATCGATTTTTGCCGATACCTTTCAATACACTCATTCAAAGCCAAGCAATCAATGTCCTCCGCAAAAACTCGCTCCAGTTCACGCAGTGAAACCTCTTTAAGCAAACGATATTCCAGCCCCAACCGGCCAACCAAATCCAACATTTTGGAAGAGTTGACACTCTTGCTGTAATAGATAGCCATGGGCCTATTCGTAATCGCAGCCGCTATAGTACCATGGAAAGTATCCGTGACAACTGCTTTTGCTCCTTGAATACATTTTAGCCATTCTAACGCATTACAAACAATATTAACATCGCACCATCCATGATAAGTTCCCGGCGAGACGGTCAACAAATGATTTTTCCTCGCAAATTCCTTCACCGCTTCTATCTCAGAGGAATCCACAAAACGGGCATCATACGAATATACCACCATATAATCCTTTCGAGGAGTCTCTTTAGGGAATCTATAAGTATCTAAGGGAAACTTATACAACAACACAGGATCACATACCAACTCCGCAAATTTTCCGGTCAGCTCATGAATGATTTTTCTAGTTTGCTCATCCCTTGCAGACAATGCCTTAAACCGGCTTAAACCACTTCCTATAAGTTCCTCACAATGAAATTGACGGATCCGATCTAGATCGGTTTGACCACATGATGGCGCATAAGCGATCATATTTTCCGTATTCACTCCATGACCAAACATCATCATATTCACCCCCAATTCCAAACTGAAGACCTCATCAGCTCCGACTAAAGCGGCATCTATCGATGCAGAGTGATAACGATCGCTACGAAAACATTGTTCACGAAACCTCTTATTGACCAAATATTTGCGTACATTATGCCATGTAAGTTTCACTCCTTTCTCCAGCAAGAAATGTTTGATAATATAAGGAACCGAAGCCAGCGAAATTTGATTCCGACGTTCTAGTTGGGGTATAAAGTCGTAATTCTTTCGATAAGTTAAGACTATGGGAATATGCCCCAATTTTTCTAACACTTTATAAGTAGCAAACAATTGTAATTGCGCCCCTTGATTGTTTACATCGTAATGGGTAAGGATACCGATTTTCATTTTAAACTAACTAAAATAGATAATACTAATTCTTTAAATACTCATGGAAGACAAAACCACTCTTAATCAATAAATACAAGCTACACCTAAACAAAAACATGTACAATATCAAGCATACATCCATGAATGAGAAAAAACTAATCCAATAAAAAAAGAAGGCTATAAGGGACAAAAAAGCATAAGCCATTACTCGATAGCCTGTAATTCTGTTTTTATCAAACTTGATAATATATCTTCTGAAATAAATATTTGTAGTGATTTCCGTAGGCTTAGTAGAACGAAACTCTGTAGTCTTAATGACAGGAAACACCATCAAGGCCAAGACAAACAAACTCCAAGAAAGATTATCAGAGAAAAGCAATAAAGGAGAGCAATATCTTATGGAAACCAGCATGAAATATAAAATCATATTCCAATGACCACGTATATGGTTGTAAAACTGATAAACCAACAAAAGTAAAACCATTGCGAATAAGAACAAAATACATCCTGTCAATTCTGCTTTCAATAGCCACAAAGAAAAAATCAAAAGTAAGCCCTGCACCATTCGTTGTAGATATATCAATTCTTTATGACGTTCATAATAACCAAGCATCTCAGCCGACAGACGAGCGGTCGGTTTATGTTCATTCTTGATTGTTTCTGTATCATTTTGTATATAACCGATTTCGTAAAAGTTATATACTGTCACAATAACCAACAAGGTAAATAGTATATTCATTATAGAAATGTTCCATTGAGCATTTTGCAGAAATAGCAGACAGATTATAGGGATCACATATATGCAACTCCAAGAAAAACATTTCAGCGGAGTTCTTAATCTCGTAATATAGGTGTACAAGATGGGTAAATAAAAAATAAAACTTCTCATTTCACTATCAAAAATTTAAAGTTACTGATGTGTTTATCTCGAATGACCTTCAACCATTTTTTTTTCTTTTGACAAGAGCTGACAATATAGCTTGCACTGGATAGGCTCATTAAATCAAAGTCCGAAAGATTGTCCGATACAGTCATTTCATAGGGTGCTAAATAACCACATTTTACCAATGCTTTTCGCTTATTATGCAGCAAGTCTGTAGACAATTTGCCTAAGCAAACACCTTTATCGTAACATAATTCAGAAGAAAGATATTCCAAGATATGTAACTCTTCCGCAACTTTGCTAGCGACACAATCCAAAGTAGCTGAGACTAATACCAATCGGCATCCTTTTTTTCGATAAGATTCTACTATTTCTATTGACTCTCTTTGCATTCTAAATTTCAAGAAAGAAGAGTAAAACTTATCAACCATCACCTTTATCTCATCTTTCGTTTTTCCACGTAAAAATAAGATCCCAAAACAACGTATTAAATCGAAAGAAAATACTTGTAGCAGTAATTTGTTCACCACACGGGCACAGAATGTTTTTGATATATTCCTATATAATCGATATATCTTAGAAGAACCAAACGAACACTCTAGAAAATCCATGGTAGTGTTGGACGCATAAAGTGTGCCGCAAATATCAATAATGACTATGGCTGGAAGCATGATGAGATTAATTTATGGTAGTAGAATTTCTTCATACTGGGTACCAGATATCAGTGAAGCAGTTTTAGCGAAAGTGCTGTGATATAACAAATCCGAAAAAACCAGATATACCTTGCTGGCCTTACTGACCATTAATAAGTCGACGAATGATTTCATATGAATATCCAGATTTTCAGCGGGAGTATACTCTAAATGAATAACATCACCTGGGATTATATAGGTATATCCTAAAGTTGCCGCTTTAGACAGGAACGTTTTGCTATCAGACGTGACAAGGATTCTTTTGCCTAAATGCAAACTGTGTAAGTCTTCTATTTTGCTCAAGCACTTGTCTAATAATCCATTTCTTTCAGATTCTGGCAAAATAGGGAAATTACCCTCTGTGAAATCCCCTAACAGCTGCTGGAACCTGAACGTTACAGAAATAAATACCCCGCCTATGCGTTCTAGATTAAACCGAACAAGAGCGAGCAATTGTGCAGACGGCTTAAAGAGTTCGTCAAATAGAACCTTGAAGTCTTCGTTTGCAAAGTATCTTATGTTTGTGTATACATGAAGCTGCTTATTTTTTTTACAGAGTTTTCCATTTGCTTTTCTCCTTGAATCCAAATGATTCTCATCGTAGGATATATAGATGGGCAATGCATCCTCTGAATGATAAGACAAATCCTCTTCTCCTATCCTCCAATCATACGTATTGGGTTGCAAAAAAATTTCCAAATCATAGGGCGAATGAAAAAAAGCTTTGAATGAGATGTTGTGTCCCTTGCAATAGCAATACGTCGAAACCAGTCCACATAACCTGTCGGAAAGCCCTCCATGGAGTATCTTCCCATCTGCCATATAGATAATCCACTGGCTTGTATTCCCAGCCTTGTTGCCTGCAAGATTGTAATACTTTTTTAGCCGTCTGGATTTTATCCAGTCTTTGATCAATCGTTTAAATCTTTTCATTTGAATTCTTTTATTGAGTGATATTGATTTGTTGCAATCCAAAGCCCCTTGCATACCCGCTTTGAAATGAGCCCAATGTCCATGAAGCAAGGAACTGACTATTCTCATCGGTACAAGAATCTTCTTCCTTAACCGAAACCTTAATGGAATGTAGCTATAAGAAGATATACGTAAATTATTCCTGCAAATAAAGTATTCTCTTTGCGGAGAGTGTGAAAGGATTTTTCCTTTCTCACCATTTCCTAACCGGTGTGTCAAAGAAGTTTGTGGAGTTATTAATATCTCAAATCCGAGTGCTTTTGCTCTTAGACACCATTCCACATCAAGTCCGTCTATAAATAAATCGTCTTTCATCATTCCTACAGCATTTATGCTTTCCATAGATATTAATGAACCCGAAGCAATACAATAGGAAACAGACAACGTTTCACTGCCTAATTTCACTCGTTTTATTCTCAACCCTTCGATTATGTTTGCATATTCATACTGAGGAGGATTTGCCAAAAGATCATAAACATTAGGCCCCACCAGCCCAACACGCTTCCCTCGCTCCCGATTCTCTTTTTCCACTGCCAGTAACGTGTCTACCATGTGCGGCGAAGCCACCGAATCCTGATCCAGAAGCAAAACATGTGTCGCCCCTTTTTGCAGAGCAAAGGTTATCCCTTGGTTCTGAGCCTTCCCCAAACCTTCGTTTCTATTGTTCAGGATGTGGTATACCCCATCTTCTTCCGGCAAAGCAAGGCATGTTGAGTGATTGTCTACGTAGACGATTCCTGACACTTGACCCCAGATGGATTCGTACTGTCGCCTCAAAAGGCTACAGTCGGGGTTATAAGTGACTATTATTGCGAATACGAACATAATATTAGCATCTATTTATTTTTACTTTATGACAATTTTCAGATATTAGTACCCCCAAAAATCGTACATCCAATTTTCTCTTTGGATGTCTATCATTTTGGTGAAGATAGAAGAATATGGATAGTATATTTTCCAACCATCCTTATACCAATAAACTAAATTACGAGATAGGGTAAAGGCCGTATAGCAACCAAGCAGGAAAAAACGAAAGCTTGGAGACGATTTACGAAGATTGCCAAAAGCGTCACTTAAAGGAATCACAAGGAAAGGTAACAAGTAATTGAGAAAACGGAGAAAAATTACCTTGTACGGTAATATACCTATACCACACAACACATATGCACAAAAGGCCCATTCAAACGGAAAGTTTTTATCTCTGCCCTTGAATATGACTAACAGAAAGAATGGAATAATCACACTGCTGATAATCTGTATAATATAAAATTTTACACTGCGGTATTCTTCTGTATAAGCCTGCACTCTATTGTAAATGTTTTCTGCCACGGACAAATATTCAGAAATTGAAGATAAGGCTATTATAAATCCTCCTATACATACCAGTCCAAATATGAAAGATTTGTCGAAACCTATTTTTCGTATGAATGGCAGTATTAAAGCTACAAATGCAGAAGGATGGAACAAAATCGCAATCACAACAAACAAGAAGTACTTACCTTTTTTTCTCCGATCCAAATAATCATATCCAAGCAACAGCATTGCCACTGCCAAAGATTCTTTTAATATCTCAAAACAAAAATATGAATAGAAAAGAGTTATAAATATGCATACTCCTATGAAACGATATTGGGTTCTCCGATAAATAAAAAAGAATATCACAGAACAAACGATTGCAGATTGAAACAAGTGTAAAACATAAAATTCCTGTGATATACTTCGACAAAGAGCACAAAACAACAAAAATAACGGATATAATGAATTACTCAAATCGCTCCAACTCAGTTCAGGAAAGCTCGGCACATTATCATAACTGTTCGAATAATTATAGATGTCTGCTCCTATCCGGTAACTCAACCCCGACAATAAGATAGCATATGCCCAAAGCAACAAGTAGCAAAAATGCTTCCCGGTTTTCTGACCCTTCACGTCATAAAACCAAGCGCAAAACAGGCTGATAAGCAGTAAACCTATATAAGATAGCATAATTGTAATAATTCAAATTATCAAAACCTTTCAAGAAGCCATTTTTTAACAATCGTTTTTTCTAAACGATCCATACCCAACGCCCAAAGGCTTATTCCATAGAGCAAGAAAAATGTTCCACATATACCGAATAATCTTTCCCATTCTCCACCCCATGTAACATGAGAAAACATAACATGCATACCCAACAAAGTAACACAGACAATTAATAATGAAGGCTTAAAAACTTTATGGATGTATGTACGAAGTGATAAACCTGCAATTTTTTTCACAAAAAGCATTCGAGTAATTAATATAAGGACTTCTACGATGGCTTTCACAACCAAAGCCGAAATCGGAAGTGTATGAATTACTTTAAAAAGAAAATAAGAAATTAGGATATTTAATAACAATAGCAAACTGATTACTATTTGGTATTTTTTAATTTTTCCTGTTCCAAATATGGCTGTATCCATCGGAATGGAAAAACAAACGACCAACACGTAAATCAAAGTCAACTGACAAAACCAAGATGTATAATTGGGTACATTTTCATTCAACCATAAACGCAAAACGAAATCCATATTGTACATAATCGGACACACCAAAGCAAACAGCAACAGAAAAGAGTATTTGCTGCTCATACAAATCAATTTGTGAAGATGCTCTTTTTCTCCCGAAGCATAACTCTTCACGATTTGAGGATTGGTAGCTTTTTGAAAGTTAAATACGAAAGAGTAGACTCCCGCCCCTACCTGGCTTGCCACCCCATAAGCCGCATTCACGGCTACACCGAAAAAAAGGTTCATCAGTACGTTGATGCCCTGCGTGGCCGTGGCCGACGACAGTGCCCCGAACAGATTCCACCCCGAGAACGAAGCGATTTGCCGCATCAACGCACCGTCGCACACCGGGCGGAAACGGGTACAGGCTATCTTCCGGTTACAGTAAAGTTTGTAGCAAAGTGCCACCGCCAGCTTCGACACGAACATCAGCGCCCCGTACAACACGAGCTTGTCCACTCCCGCAGGGAATAGTAGGACGTAGACGATGCCCAACAGTAATACCGCTTCCACAATACACACCACGGCGTAGAACGACATCCGTTCGTAGGCGATAATAGCCGACTCGTAGGGCATCCGCACAAAGGCGGCGATGAACGACAGAACAGAGAACTGGAACACCCAGTTGGCTGCCGCAAGCTTTTCAGGTGCGATGCTCATGTGCGTGTTCAAGAACCACACGCCTACGCTCTCCAACGCCACGAACAGCACCGCCCCGATGAGCAGGAACAGCATTAGACAGGTGCTGAATATCCGGTTCAGCCGATTTCCCCCGCTCCCCATTTCGTAGTTCAGAAACCGCTGCGTGGCCACCGTGAGAGGCCCTTGCATGAACGAAAACGACACGATGAGTGAAGCTATGACACTCCACAGCCCGAAATCGTCCACGCCCAGCACCTGCAACACCACCCGCGAGGTGTAGAACTGCACCAGCAGCGTGACCCCCATACGGATGTATAGGTAAAACGTGTTCTTGACTATTCGTTTGTTGCTTAAGGTATCAGACATTAGGCAGAGGTATTTGATGCGGCTTGGTCTCATCACTGTGAAACTTCTACGCTTCGGCTATTTGTAGGCAAATTCCCTTTCTCCCTCCCCACCCGCTCCCGCACCTTCCTCGGCAGCGGACAGCTTTGTTCCAGTATCCGGTCACAGGAACACCGTAGCTCATCTCACTCAATCTCCCACTCCCGCTCTGGGAACCGGTAAGGCTCCAGATGAAAGAACGTGGCGTAGATCTGGTCCAGCGATTCCAAGAGGAGGCTACTTAGTGCCCATGAACATGCGTGGACAGAATGTGAATCCCAAGAAATCAAATGAGGTCTCCAGATAATCCAACTTCCTATAACCACTCTTGCATAACACAGCCTTTGTCTTTTCTTGGTTTAACGACAGTCGGCAGATTGAGAATCGATTCCTTCTGATATTTTGCCTCTGCCTCTGACTGACAATGGCAGATTGTATCATCCGCATATCTCTCAAAAGGTATTTGAGGATAATGTATCTGCATTCATCTGTCAAACACATAGCGCAAGAACAGATTGGCGAGAACAAAAACTATGACAGCCCCTTGGGGTACAAACCTTGCCAACTTTGCAGAAGGCTTTCATTTGTCGCTCACTACCTATTAGTCTCCCTCCAAACAGCACAAAAGTGGTTTGTAATCAACGGAATAACATCTCCAAATATATTCCCCTTTAAGCCTTAATAACCCTTAAATACCCCTCATTAAGCACCTCAACCTCATTTTCCCCGAAAATGATAACATCTAAGTCTTGCTTGTATTTCAGTTTCTTGTCTTGATCTAGGACGAAGGCTTCGAAAGGGGCTTTACTGCTATGATCTGGGATAGAAATAATCCAGTAAACACGATGACACTGGCGATTTATGATTTTTTTCTCGTCTCTCAAGAACAAGAATGTTTTTTCCAATTGCCTCAAGGCATTACCGGCATTCGAGGCTATATTTTTATCTAAGCAATATTTTAGTTCGAGTAAGAATAACCATCCCTTGTTTTTAGCTCCTGAAGACGCACACATACATTCACATTGCTTTACCACCTTGCCCTGCTCGTCTTTCAGCACAGATTGGTTCTCTTCAAAATTGACAGCATCAATAGAAATACCCTTTTTATTTTTCAAATGAAATACTTCCAGTTCCCCCGGTTTATTTGCCAATATTTTCACACCAGAAACAGAAGTATCGTGTGTCTTAGAATACTCCGTATAGTCAGCTATATAAATATCCGAATTATGATTCTCTATATGTGGAAATACGTCTCTCATCCCTCCTCATAATAATTAAGCATATTATTAAAATCCTTCATGATTCCTTGAATGATACGATTGAAATAATTAGCCCGGATCAATCCGGAGGCATCCTGAATGGTTCCGTTAGGATTATTCCCATCCGAACGCATCTTGCCATCCTCTATTTCCCAAACCGCTACATCTATCGGATTCAACGCCGCATTTCTACAATCCAATTCCTCATACTCTTCTTCTGGCATCTCGCTTTTCACCCTATAAGCCATCAAGCAGTTATTCAAGGCATAGAGGATATACGGGCTGTGGGTCGTAAGCACCAAACGGTGGTTCCTTCCATGATTGATAGCGGTTAACAGATAGAAAAGAAGGTCTCTCTGGGCCTCGGGGAAAAGATTTTGCTCGGGTTCTTCTATCACAAACTGCGTATGCGTATATACTTTTCCCTGTATAAAGCCCGCTAAACGTCTTTTCAGTTCCTCTACTTCCTTTGATGTCCGATTATCCCCGTCCAGCTTTTCCAACAGTTTTACGATCTTTTCTCCCTCCGCATAGGAATAAGGTTTCTCTTCCTCATATATGCCCTTGGAGAGCCAATCGATCAACAGGATCAATGGCACGATAGACTGCAATCCGCTGGATGCAGTACGCAACATCAATTTTTTACCGTTCCGCATCTGCAACACGTCCGTATCTCCATCCCCTAAATAGTATTCTATTCCCATATTCAAGATGTCCATCTTATGGTCAATAGGATATTTTCGTTTGGCATCGTACCAATTCTTTATAAAATCCAGAAGATTATCATTATCTTCCGCATAGTCACGAAGATTGGGGACGGCAGAGACAAAATTTCGTTCCGCCGGGATATAAATCACCTTCGGATTGATTTTCTTTTCTATCGGGAAAAAGAAAAACTCTTTCTCATTATAATGTGCCGATTCATATTCAACACGATATGGGATCGGTATCGCTTCGGCTTCATTCCAATTATAAGCATATGTCAAGTTATCGCCGGCATAATAGATCATGGAATCCTCATTAAAATAAGAACCGGATAATTTATGATAAGATTGTAAGCGTTTATAGGCATCCTTCCATGCCATCTTCTCTTCAAACGCATTTGTTTTCTCCATCCAAGTACAAAAACTGATAATTTTAGCCAATGTACTTTTGCCACAACTCTGTGGACCCATGAATATATTCACCTTCTTCAGTTCTATATCCACGGACTTTATGGGTCCTACATTTTTTACAATCAAACGGGACATATTTTTCACTTTTTGTTCTTATTCATGCAAATATAGCTCTTTTTTTCAATTATCCTCCTTCCCCCAGCACATACTTCCTGATCCCATACCGAATGCTCGGTACATTCGCCCCGTTCACGAACGTGAGGTGAGGCAAGAGGGCGCTGATGAAGGCACGGCTCTTGACCAGCTTGAGGGGAGACGAGTAGTCGGCTAGGATCTCGTTGTAAAGGTCCGTCAATACCGTCTGGCAAAGGGTGACCGTGTCCGGGCAGGCGCATAGGCGGGCCTCGTAGACAAGACGGGTCGCCTCGTCCGGGATGAACAAGGCCAACGAGGAGGGTTCAGCCGTCACTGGAGGGGCAGGAGAGTTTATCGGAGGAGACGGAGACTCATGAAGTCCCGATTCCGCGGGCGTAATCCAACGTTCCGTCCGTGTCACCGTCCCGTCACCCCAATGGATGTTCTGGATAGCGATGGTGGCATTGGGCAGGATCTGCACGTTACCTCCATTGACCGTAAAGGCAGAACGTGCCTGTTCCGCCCGCTCTTGATTTTCTGTCATATCCGTTTTTAATTTAAGTGTTAACAATAATCACCCCTTTCACGGGGGTATATTTTATTTCTATCCTCATTTCATCCACCGTACGTCCGTTTCCGTACCCGTCCCGTCCATCGCTATTCCGGGAACGGGCAGGAACGCGTTCCTTTACCGGCAGTAACCGAATAATCAATTTATTTTATCCGATCATGAAAGAGTCTATCTTTTCCTTTTTCAACGCCCCCATCACCAATCAAGTACCGAACGGGGTCGTCTGTGTCAGTCAATTGTACGCCTATATCACCACCAGCGAGTGGCTGCGTGAGCGTACCGATCAGGTACGTGCCGCATCGAGCGACGAGAAACGGTTCAGGCGGCTGAAACAGAGTTTGCTACCCTATGTCACGCCCGCCGGTATCTTCTCCTACCGCAAGGAAGATCACTTGCTCGTGCCCTCGGGCGAGTTCGTCATCGACATCGATCACCTTTCCTCACCCGAAGAGGCGATCTGTTGGAGGGACACGCTGTTCGCCGATGAGCGGCTACGCCCCGATCTCTCCTTCGTGAGTCCCAGTACCACGGGAATCAAGCTCCTCGTACCCTATCGCCTGTCAATCAAGAAAACCGTAGAGGAGTCTTTCGATGAGGCGGTACGATTCGCTTGGGAATATCTTGAGTGGAAATACGGGCTGAAAGCTGATGCCACGAACGCAGACCTCTCACGGGCTTGCTTCCTTTGCCACGATCCCTCAGCGAGGCTAGGAGACCGGAATCGTTGACAGAGGACAAGTGACAGTTGGCAGTTATAAATCGTTATTCATTATTCACCATTCATTATTCATTCATCATGAACCCATTATCAGATCTGGAGCGGCTCGTTGCCGCCATCGAGAAACAGGGGGCGAACATCGCTCCCACCTATCAAGAGTATATGCCGATCGCCTTCGCCATCGCCAACGATTGCGGAGAGGCCGGCCGGACATTCTTTCATCGTATCTGCCGGATGTCGGAGAAATATGTCTCTACCGAGGCGGATAAGCTATACGACCATGCCCTCAAAGGAGGCAATGGACGGAATGGCTTGGGATCCGTATTCCACTTGGCGGACCTAGCCGGCGTGAGGCTGGACAAATCCTTGGCCGAGACCGGGAAACTTTCAAACTTTCAAACATTCACGCCTCCTTCACACACGCACACGTGTACGCACGAGGAACAGTCCGTGAAAAATGTCCCGCCCGCCTTTCCGGAGTATCCTTGGCCCGCTTTCCTCAAACGGATGATCGACCGGGGCGATACCCCCGCCCAAAAGGATATCCTCCTGCTGGGAGGTATCACCGTGTTGGGAGCGACACTCAACAAATCGATCCGGATATCGTACGGGCGAAAATTCTACTACCCTTGCCTGCAAACGTTCATCGTCGCCCCTCCCGCCTCGGGAAAGGGAGCCCTCGCTTGGACACGCCGGCTTGCCGAGCCGATACATGAGGCGATGATGGCGAACTACCGGCAGAGGCATAAAGCTTACCGGGAGGAGAAGAGCCGTTGGGACTCGCTGGGCAAGAAAAAATCCGATACGCCGGAGCCCGAGATGCCTCCCCTCAAGATGTTCCTTATCGCCGGTAACAATTCCGGCACCGGCGTGCTGGAGAACCTCATCGAGGCCGACGGCATAGGGCTGATCTGCGAGACCGAGGCCGATACCGTGAGCACGGCCATCGGCACCGAGCACGGGCACTGGAGCGATACCTTGCGTAAATGCCACGACCACGAGCGACTGGCTTTCAACCGACGCACGAACCGGGAATACCGGGAGTGCCCGGCCTCTTACCTCAGTGTCTTGTTAAGCGGTACTCCAGCGCAGGTACGGCCACTTATTCCCTCGGCCGAAAACGGGCTGTTCTCACGCCAATTGTTCTACCGGATGCCGCCTATCGATGAGTGGGCGGATCAGTTCGAGCAGGGCGACGAGGACATGGATAGCCTCTTCTCCGATTGGGGGAGACAGTGGAAAATGCTCGTGGACTACCTACATGAGAGGGTCAATGTCATACAATTCCATCTCTCCGACACGCAAAAGGAGCGATTCAACAGCTGCTTCGCACGCATATTCGGGCACGCCGGTCTTTCCTACGGTTATCCGATGCGAAGCTCCGTGGCCCGTATCGCCATCAATATCTGCCGGATCGCTTCCGTGGTGGCCTTCCTGCGATCGGTGGAGAGTCTCCTCATCCCACAAGCCATTCTCTATTCTCAATTTTCAATTCTCAATTGTCCCGGTCTCTCGCCTGCCCCCGAGATCCCGGAGGAGAACGTACGGGACGGTATCGTTCCTTCCCTAGAATTACGCATCAACGATGACGATTTTCAAGCCGTCCTCTCGCTCGTGGAGCCGCTCTACCGTCATTCGGCGGGCATACTCTCCCTGCTTCCGTCTGACGAGGTGCCACGCTCTCGTACGCCAACGCCCCAAGAGGCCCTCTTCGCGGCCCTTCCACTCTCTTTCAACCGACAACAGGCCTTGGAGGAAGCAGAGAGGAACAACATCCCCACCGCCACCCTAGATACCTGTCTCAAGCGAATGCAGGAACGAGGCACGCTGGAGAAGAACGGCCGGGGCGAGTACAGCTTCGGCGACCGTGTCACCCATAAGTAATCCCGGCCTCCCTCACACCCCTATATAATGTACCCAACGGGCGTGTGTGTGAGGGGGGGGACGAATGTTTGAAAGTTTGAAAGTTTCATTCTCCCAAATCTATAAATCATAAATCAAATGTCCTTACCATTAAGAAAGTCCGCATTGGCGGCATCCTATTTCCCTGAGCTGGCCTCCCATCAAGCTTGTAACCGTCTACGCCGTTGGATCATCCGATGCACGGAGTTGTACGATAAGCTGCGGGAGACGGGCTACCGCCCCGAGCAACGTATATTTACGCCACGACAGGTGGGGTTGATCATACTCTATCTTGGTGAACCGTAAATTAGTTGACAGTTACGCACAGCGGTAAATTAAAACGGCCTATTGTCACTTGTCAACTAGAACAGGCATTCTAAGGTCTTTACAATGCCCATCCAAGGCTTCTTATAATGCCTATTCAAAGGGGCTTACGATGGGCAGCGTAAGAAACCGGCGGTTATCACCGTGTCCCATGTTAATTAATCGTTATTCCCTGCCTCGGGCATCAACCGGCATCACCGCCTCTTACGGCGGAACCTATCTTTGTAACGTTGATCAGCAAATAATTAATTTTCTATTATCAACTTTTAATTTTCAATTACCATGCCACAAGCATTTCAAGCACGAAAATTTTTTATCCCCAAGACGGATCCCAAGCAGGAGGTGTACAAGCCGGTTCCCTATTATTTCGGTACCCTGTCCACGCAAGACGCGGCCGACCAGATCGCCGAGGAGTCGTCGCTCACGAAGGGTGACGTATTGAACGTGTTGGACCGCTACCAGCGGTATGTCATCAAGAACCTCCAGAAAGGCTACAAGGTGGAGCTGCTGGGGTTCGGAACCGTCTATAACCGCTTCGTCACGGAGAAGGGGGTAGCGACCGCCCCCGAGGTCAAGGCTACGCATATACGGACTATCGTGCCGGGATTCTCGCCTTCCTATACCATACTGAACGGGGCACGACGCTACTCGCTGCTGGGCGAGAAGACTTCGTTGCTCAAGGTGACGATACTCGGGACGCCGGTGGAGGAAGGGGGCGGTTCCGATTCTGAGTCGCCTGATGAGATCTAGTGTCACTTTTGGCTTGACCCAAAAGTAACCAAAAGGTCAAGGCTGACGCTGACGGGCTACTTCGAGACCTACGCTCGCTGTCGCATCCCAACTCGCTTCGCTCAGACAGGGATGCTCCTCACGTTCGCTACGGTCTCTTCGCTTGACGCCCGTCCGCTGAGGCCGTCCGAAGGAAAGCGGTGCTTTCCTCTTATATC
>NZ_QTMJ01000004.1:337171-337411 GCF_003635485.1 Parabacteroides sp. AF19-14
GGCCGTCCGAAGGAAAGCGGTGCTTTCCTCTTATATCAGCCATGATATTTTTATATTTTAATTGATTATTCATTATTAATCATAATTCATTCATCATGAAGAAATCTGTTTGGAGTACCATTCTCAAAGTGATCATCGCCGTCGCTACCGCTATCGCAGGGGCCTTCGGCATAACGGCTTGCGGATTATGAGCAAAGCCTATTGTTTCTACCAGAATTACAGGGAGGTTCGCCTCCTTGT
>NZ_QTMJ01000040.1:0-10188 GCF_003635485.1 Parabacteroides sp. AF19-14
TAGAATTAAAGAATTTTCCCCCTGATTTATCGGGTGAGCCGATGCGACCCCGACGGAAACGAATAATAAGCTATGCTTATTTCTTCCGTAAAGGCCCTTTGTTCTTCCAGAATCCCAATTTATAATAGATATAGGTGATTGTAAGCCCGATGCAAAGGCTGGCGCCGATGGCCCACCAGATACCGCTCCGTCCCCAGATAGAGCTAAACCAATAGGCGAGGGGAATGCGTATCAGCCAAAGACAAGTGATGCTTACTGCCATCGGGAACAGGGTATCGCCAGCTCCCCGTAATGCCCCGTTGAAGACGTTCAAGCCGCCGTGTACGATAAAGAATCCTCCCATGATCAATAAATATTCCTTGCCAATCCGGATCACCTCCGGGTCCTTGGTGAAAGCCAGCATCATCTTGTCCCCGAAGAAATAGATGGCCGTGAAGGTTGCTAGACCCAGCAATAGGTTGACAAGCATGGCGAATCGTACCCCGTCACGTACCCGGTCCAAGTGCCCAGCTCCGATGTTTTGTCCGCAGAAAGCAGCTAGCGCCCCAGAGAGGGTCAATACCGCTTGGATGATGATCGTGTCGATCTTTCCCGCTGCCCCGTAAGCGGTGAGCGTATCCGTGCCGAAACTGTTCACGATCCCCAGCAAGGCAATCAATCCGAGCGAGATGGCACATTGCTGTACGCTGGAGGGAAGCCCGATGCGGAGCCCTTCCTTGAACAGTCCCATATCGAACAATAAATCCTGTTTCTTGATAGAGAGCAGGGGATGGGTGTTGTTCACGTAGCCTAGGGCCACGCACATGCCGATCCCTTGGGCGATCACCGTAGCCCGTGCCGCCCCTTCGATCCCCCATTTGAAAACGACAATGAAGAGTAAATCCAAGGCGATATTCAAGATCGTGGTAAGCAGGATAAACAGCATGGGGCGCACGGACTCCCCGACACCCCGCAATATGGAGATAATGCTATTGAAAGTGACGAACAAGAACGTACCCCCTACATAAATCCTGAAATAAGCGACCGCCTGCGGGATCACGTCCTCCGGCGTGTTCGTCAGCCTGAACATCGGCTCGGCAAAAATAATCCCCGCTATGGACAGCAATACCCCTGCGACCAACATGAAGATAAAGAAAGATGAGAAGGCTTTTTGCACCTTATCGAACTCCTTCGCCCCGAAAAACTGCGAGATCACCACCGACGTTCCGCTTCCGATACCGATCACCAGCGAGATAATAAAGTAATAGATGAAGAAGGAAGCCGATACCGCCGCCAACGACTCTTTCCCTAGAAACTGCCCGACAATGACGCTGTCGGTCACGTTATAAAGTTGTTGCAGCAGATTGCCGATCAGCAAAGGGAAAGCGAAACGCAGGATCACCTTCCATACCGCCCCACTCGTCAAATCCCTATTTCCTGTATTAATTTTCAATTCTCAATTCTCAATTTTCAATTCCCTATAGGTCTTTCAGCAGGATATTGTCGTTTGCCTTTATCATATCCTCACGTGTCTTCAGCAGGGCTTTCCATTCCTTGCTGAAAAGCTTGCTCGTGTCAATCTTGAAGTTCTCGGAACCATACTCGTCCATGCGGGTCAGCAGGTAGCTGACCGTGATCTTATTGACATCGATCGCCGGCTGGTAGTATGCCACACGGTCGTCATTCCCGTAATTCACCTCGATGATGATGTTCAACTCCGTGAGCAGGTATAGGATCTGTGTCGTTATGCGGATAGGGATGCGGTAAGCGTCGGATAGCTCGTCGGCCGTATAGGGTTTCTCGCCTTTCACGAACCGTTTGATGATCAGCGAGGCGATCAGCAGGGTCAGGAAATCCTTGTACCGGCGGCTGATACTTTTGCTGTCCCTCTCAAAGCTGAATTTCTTCACGTTCTGGGAGGCGTACGACAGCTCTGCGCCAAACAAGCAAATCAACCAAGAAAGCTGCAACCAGAGCAACAACAAAGGCAGTGCGGCGAAACTACCGTAAATAGCGTTGTACTTGCTCACCCAAATCTGCCCACTGATATAAATAAATTGGAACAACTGGAAGGCGCAACCAGCGATAAAGCCTGCCACCAACCCGTTCACGAACCTCACTTTCGTATTCGGCAGGGAGACGTACAGCCCCGTGAAAGCCAATGTCGTGATAATATAGGGCGCTATATGCAAGAACAACTCCATGAGCGGCGTAAAAAATAAGTATTGCCCCAAGAACGAGTTCTGCAAAGTAGACATGAAGATGGACAAACCGCTGGATGCCGTCATCAGCACCGGCAGCACGAGGAATAAGGCCAGATAATCGGATATCTTCCGGTACCACGGCCGGGATTTCTGGATCTGCCAGATATCGTTGAACGTATCCTCTACGGACGAGATCAAGTTGATCACCGTATAAAACAACAAAATCAAACCGACCCCGATGATCACTCCCCCCTGCGCCTGCGCCAGATAGCTCTCCACGAACTCGAACGCCTTGTTCAGCTCCATCTCGTGCCCGGGGAAATAATCGAACAACTCCTGCCGTACCGTCCCTTGGAAACCGAAGCCCTTAGCTATACCTAATAATACGGCCAGCAAAGGTACGATAGATAACAAGGTACTGTAGGTAAGCGCCGACGCCTTGGTTTGCAGGTTCTCGCTCTGGAAACCCCGCACGGCGAGTATGACCGTCTTGATGATATTGATATAAATCTCCTTCAGCCCACTAACTTCATTCTCGGTAATCCGCCAAATGTCGTAGGTAACGAAACGGATGGTTCGTGCTAATAATGCGCTGATCCGTTCTCCAATAGGTTTCTTTTCTTCCCGTGGCTTGTTTTTGGGCATATCGGCACATGATTTAATTGGCAAATAAAAAAAGCAGTCTGCCTATAAGCCGGGTCCTGTACCTCTTTGGAAAGAGGCGCCTGCCATTTATCTTGTCTTACCGTCGCCGGTAAGCTTTAGCGGTCTACCCCCCGGCATCGGACGAGCCATCCTACATGCGCCGGTATACATGACCTTACAACCCATAAGACGTACGGCATCCCGTATCGCTACGGGACCCGGTGAGCTCTTACCTCACCTTTTCACCCTTACCGGACGAGTCCGGCGGTTATTCTCTGTTACGTTACTCTACCCTCACGGACAGCTTCCCGTTAAGAAGTATGGTGCTCTGTGTTGCCCGGACTTTCCTCACACCCGAAGGTGAGCGACAGACCGGCAGACTGCGATAGGACAAAGATAGGTATTTTAGTTGACAGTTGGCGGTCGGCGGTTGACAATTATTTTGGAGACGCATAGGAGAGATAGGATAACATTTTCTTTTTCAGCCGTAAACATATTCTGTCTCCTGGGTGTTTTTTATACGAACAGGGATTCTAGATTGCCAGTAACCGACTGTCATTTATCGATTGCCGACTGTCAGTTATCGCATGTCAACTGTCAATTCGTCTGCTGTTTAATTGTTAAAAAGGTACTTTGCAATACACAGTACTGTTAAGTGCGGTTAAGCCCCTGTGATGCCTCGTTAAAAGTGATAAAAAATACGATGGAAATGGAATATCCGCACAATTTTTGAGTTTTCTTTGCCGTAAAGAAACTGTTAAATTTAAGTGTTTAATTAAATAAGAAAAGTATGAAAAATATCTGGAAGAATGTGCTTGGTGTTGCTCTGATAGCAGCCATTAGTTCTGGTGCCGCGATCGGAACGAGTACTTACCTGATGAATAAGAATCAACGTCCGGTGGAGTTGGCCTCCGGAGTTGAGAATACCTTCAAGCAACCGTACCGATTGACGAATTATGGAACCGTGGCCGCCGAGAATATCGATTTCACTACGGCCGCCGAGAGCGCCATCCACGGGGTTGTCCATATCAAGGCCACGGCTAACGCGCAAGCCTCTAACGGGGACGGCGGTCAGCAGTATATGGACCCGTTCGAGTATTTCTTCGGCTTCGGTGGCCGTGGAGGGTTCCAACGTCCGCAACAGCAACCTCGTGTGGGCGCCGGCTCGGGTGTCATTATCTCTACGGATGGTTATATCATCACGAACAACCACGTGATCGACGGAGCCGATGAGCTGGAGGTTACCTTGAACGATAACCGGAAATTCCCGGCAAAGATTATAGGGGCTGATCCGACAACAGATATCGCCTTGATCAAGATCGAGGCAACCGACTTACCTACGATCCCCTTTGGTGATTCTGAGAAGTTGAAAGTAGGTGAGTGGGTGTTGGCGGTAGGTAACCCGTTTAACTTGACCTCTACCGTTACGGCAGGTATCGTGAGCGCTAAGAGCCGTGGTAACATCGGCGCCGGTGGCAAGGATCGTAGCAAGATCGAGTCGTTTATACAGACAGACGCCGCCGTGAACCCGGGTAACAGTGGTGGGGCGCTAGTGAACACGAAAGGCGAGTTAGTCGGTATCAATACCGCTATCTACTCCGAGACCGGTAACTTCGCCGGATACTCTTTCGCCGTGCCTATCAGCATCGCCGGAAAGGTGGCTAACGACTTGAAGCAATTCGGAACCGTGCAGCGTGCTGTATTAGGCGTATTGATACAAGACCCGCAATACGTGCCGGACGCTGAGAAAGAGAAAGTGAAAGTATTCGAGGGCGCTTACGTAGGTGGTTTCGCCGAGCGCAGCTCCGCTAAGGAAGCCGGAATCGAGAAGGGTGACGTGATTGTAGCTGTGAACGGCGTGAAGATCAAATCGTCTAGCGCTTTGCAAGAGCAGATCAGCAAATACCGTCCGGGCGACAAGGTAGAGTTGACGATCAACCGCAACGGTAGCACGAAGAAATTCACGGTAGAACTCCGTAATGCGCAAGGTAGCACCAAGGTCGTGAAGGGTGGTGACAGCGCAGAGGTTATGGGCGCAGCGTTCAAGGCTTTGAACGACGAGCAGAAACGTAAGTTAGGTGTAAGTTATGGTATCGAGGTCACCGGTCTGACCAGCGGCAAACTGAAAGACGCCGGTATAAAGAAAGGCTTCATTATCATGATTGTAAACAACCAGAAGATCTCTGCTCCGGAAGACTTGGAAAAGATTGTGGAAAGCATACTTCAAGGACGTACGGAAGATCAAGGCCTCTTCATTAAAGGCTTCTACCCGAACGGACGTACGAAGTACTATGCGATAGATCTTGCCGAATAAGATAAACAAGGACTGTAGTCTTATAGGTGTGAAAAGATTGTTAAAGGTTTTTAATTGGCTGGATGTGGGGTGCATCCAGCCAATTCTTTCAACAAAAATGGTTATCTTTGCACCCCGTATTCTCAATTAAACAAATTGAATGAGACAATTAAAGATCACAAAGTCCATTACCAACCGCGAAAGCGCTTCGCTGGATAAATATCTTCAAGAGATTGGTCGAGAAGATCTTATCACGGTAGAAGAGGAAGTGGAATTGGCACAGGCTATCAAAAGAGGAGACCGTAGGGCGTTAGAGAAATTGACCCGTGCGAATCTCCGTTTCGTCGTTTCTGTGGCTAAGCAATATCAGAACCAAGGTTTGAGTTTGCCCGACCTTATTAATGAGGGTAACTTAGGCTTGATCAAGGCTGCCGAGAAATTCGATGAGACGAGAGGTTTCAAGTTTATTTCCTATGCTGTATGGTGGATTCGCCAATCTATTCTGCAAGCTTTGGCAGAGCAGTCAAGAATCGTGCGTCTTCCGTTGAACCAAGTAGGCTCGCTGAACAAGATCAGCAAGGCCTTCTCCAAGTTCGAGCAGGAAAACGAGCGCAGACCGTCTCCAGAGGAACTTGCTGATGAGTTGGATATCCCGGTGGATAAGATTTCCGATACCTTGAAGGTGTCCGGACGTCATATTTCCGTGGATGCCCCGTTCGTGGAAGGCGAAGACAACAGCCTTTTGGATGTGCTTGTGAACGATGACGCTCCTATCGCGGACCGGTCGTTAATGAACGAGTCATTGGCTAAGGAAATTGATAGAGCGCTTGCTACACTGACCGAAAGAGAATGTGAGATAATCAAGATGTTTTTCGGTATTGGCTGTCAGGAAATGACATTGGAAGAGATTGGCGACAAATTTGGCCTCACTAGAGAGCGTGTCCGCCAGATCAAGGAAAAAGCAATCAGAAGATTAAGACAAGGAACTCGTAGCAAGCTTCTAAAATCGTATTTAGGCTAATTTAAGGAATTATTGAGTTGGCGAAGGCTCCGGTCCGAAAAGGATTGGGAGCCTTTATTTTTTTTCTTAACTTTGCCACTGGAATATAATACCATAAAAACTATATAAATGACTACAAGACGTAATTTCCTGAAAACAGGATCTATTTCCTTGGCCGGCCTGTTGGTTGGCGAGAAGGTATACTCCGCCGTGAGTACGCCCGACAATAAAAAGAGTTTTAGCACGATCGCCTCTAAGGTGACCGGCGATTACGCCAGCAAGCGCCCGGCTCCCGAGGCCCGTAAGTTTACCTCCAAGGCGGTAGAGGAGCAACTGAAGGCTTCCAAGGCCCGTATCAAGGACCCGAAGCTGGCTTGGATGTTCGAGAACTGCTACCCGAATACCTTGGACACGACCTGTGAGTTCAAGATGGTAGACGGCAAGCCGGATACGTTCGTGATCACCGGAGATATTCACGCCATGTGGTTGCGTGACTCCTCGGCGCAGGTTTACCCCTTCGTCACCTTGGCGAAGAAGGATAAGGACTTGCGGCAAATGCTGGTCGGAGCTATCAATCGCCAGACCGCCTGCATCCTGATCGATCCCTACGCTAACGGCTTCAACGAAGGCCCTACCGGGAGCGAGTGGGAGAGCGACCGCACGGAGATGAAGAAAGAGCTTCACGAGCGTAAATGGGAGATCGACTCGCTTTGCTACCCGATCCGCTTGGCGTATCATTATTGGAAAGAGATTGGCGATACCTCCGTATTCGACAGCAAATGGGAGCAGGCAATGGAGGCCGTTTACCGTACCTTCCGTGAGCAACAGCGCAAGGATAGCCTCGGGCCGTACCGTTTCTCCCGTGTGACGGACCGCCAAGGTGATACCCTCTTGAACGATGGTTGGGGTAGCCCGGTGAACCCGGTGGGCCTAATCGTCTCTTCTTTCCGTCCTTCCGACGACGCTACGCTGTTCGGCTTCTTGGTACCATCGAACTTGTTCGCTATCACCTCGCTTCGCCAGGTGGCTGAGATTCTTCGTGTCGTAAGAAATAACACGGACTTGGCCGGCCGTTGCGAGGCGTTGGCGGGTGAGGTAGAGGAGGCCGTGAAGAAATACGCTATCGTGGAGCATCCGGAATTCGGTAAGGTATACGCCTTCGAGGTGGATGGTTACGGCAGCCGTGTTTTCATGGACGACGCTAACGTACCGAGCTTGCTGGCTTTGCCGTTCTTGGGTTGTGTGGACGTGAACGACCCGGTTTACCAGAATACCCGTCGCTTGGTGCTGAGCCCTTCCAACCCTTACTTCTTCAAGGGAAAGGCCGGCGAGGGCATCGGCGGTCCGCATATCGGTTTCAACTATATCTGGCCGATGAGCTTGATCATGCGTGCTACGACTTCCAACGACGAGAAGGAGATCCGGTATTGCATAGAGACGCTTCGTGATACGGACGGAGGCACGGGCTTCATGCACGAGTCTTTCCATAAGGACAATCCTTCCGATTACACCCGCTCGTGGTTCGCTTGGACGAATACTCTGTTTGGCGAGTTGATCGTGAAGCTGCAATCCGAAGGCAAGCTGAAAGACCTCCTCGGCTAATATCACCAAGGTTAATATCACCAATTGTAGAGACGGGACATGCCCCGTCTCTACAAGTCTGTAGCTGAGTGTATTTAGGCAAAATCAATCAAAACAACATAAATCTAAGCGGAATACATGAAAACAAATCAACTATTCATTCTGACAGGTCTGGCGGCGATAGCCTCCACCTCCTGTAGCCAAAAAGAGAATACGTCCGGGCAGCCCGCCAAGCCCATGAATATCCTTTACATCATGACGGACGATCACTCCTTCCAAACCATCAGCGCCTACGACAAGCGATACATCCAAACCCCCAACATCGACCGCATCGCAAACGAGGGCGTACGTTTCACCAATAGCTTCGTAGCCAACTCCATCAGTGGCCCCAGCCGTGCCTGCATGCTGACCGGCAAGCACAGCCACAAGAACGGCTTCATCGATAACGCCCATACCTTCGACGGCTCGCAGCAGACCTTCCCGAAGCTATTGCGTAAAGCTGGCTACCAAACCGCCATGATCGGCAAATGGCACCTCACCTCCGATCCCACCGGTTTCGATTACTGGAACATCCTCGTAGGCCAAGGCGATTACTATAACCCCATCTTCATCGATAACGGCGAGAAGCGTCAGATCGAAGGGTACGCCACGAACATCACGACCGATCTGGCTCTTGATTGGCTGGACAATAAACGAGACAAGAGCAAGCCTTTCTGCCTCCTGCTGCACCATAAGGCCCCGCACCGTACTTGGATGCCCGATACCTGCGACCTGCGTCTTTACGATGATGTGACCTTCCCGCTGCCCGAGAACTTCTACGACGATTACGCCGGCCGCATCGCCGCCTCGGAGCAGGAGATGAGCATCATCAAGGATATGGATATCGTATACGACTTGAAAATGGCCGATAAGGAGAACGAGATCCATTCCTCCAACGCCGATCTGGAGAAGTACGGCCGTGAGCTTTATAACCGCATGAATCCGGACCAGAAAGCCGCTTGGGACGCCTATTACGATCCGATCATCCAAGACTTCAAGGCGAAGAAACGCACGGGTAAGGAGCTGGCTGAGTGGAAATACCAGCGTTATATGCACGATTACCTTCGGGTGATCCATTCCGTGGATCGGAACATCGGTATCGTGCTCGATTATCTGGAGAAGAACGATTTGCTGGATAACACGTTGATCGTCTACACCTCCGACCAAGGATTCTACATGGGCGAGCATGGCTGGTTCGACAAGCGCTTCATGTATGAGGAATCCTTCCGCACCCCGTTGCTGATGCGTCTGCCGGGTGGCAAGAAGGGTGATATCCCGCAGCTCGTGCAGAATATTGATTACGCCCCCACTTTTTTGGAACTGGCCGGAGCCCCCATCCCAGCCGACATCCAAGGCGAGTCCTTGCTTCCCTTGCTGAAAGGCGAGCGGCCGGAGAACTGGCGTAACTCCCTTTACTATCATTACTACGAGTATCCCGCCGAGCATTCCGTGAAGCGTCATT
This sequence comes from Parabacteroides sp. AF19-14, assembly GCF_003635485.1. NCBI lineage: Bacteria > Pseudomonadati > Bacteroidota > Bacteroidia > Bacteroidales > Tannerellaceae > Parabacteroides > Parabacteroides sp. AF19-14. The sequence continues at coordinate 9,204 of NZ_QTMJ01000040.1, forward strand.
ACGGCGTACGTGACGATCGTTATAAATTGATCCATTTCTACAACGACATCGACGTATGGGAGCTTTACGACCTCCAAGAAGATCCCCACGAGATGAATAACCTTTACGGTAAGCCCAGTTACGAGGCAGTGATGAAACGCATGCGAGACGAGCTTTATAAGCTGCAAAAACAATATGATGACCCTGTGGGAATACGCTTCAATGTGTCGGACTGATGAGAGCGGACATTCGTGTTCTGTTATCAGATTTTTTAATTAGTTGTGGATTAAGGTGCATAAAGGACTTGGAACTTGGGGGATGAGAAGTTGAGTCTTTGCGCTTGATGACTTAGCTCTTTGCGTTCTTTGATTTAAGTCATTGGCTTGAAGGAATTAAGTCTATCGTATGGCTCTTCTTTGCTTATGCGTGTATCGAATTAAAAAATGACTATAGGCAGGTTTCAAGTTTCAAGGTTTCATGAAACCTTTTTCTTCACACACACGGTGCGTACATTATATAGGTTTCAAATAAATCCCTTTATGTTTGTTATGCGGGATGGATAGCCTCGAAGAACTTGCGTAGCCACGACATGATGTTTTTACCCGAGGCGGACGGAGCGATCATGAGGAACTGTATTATATGTACTTGTGCGTGTGTGAGGAAAAGGGGTTCGTGAAACCTTGAAACTTGAAACCTATTTCCATGCCCATCCAGATATTGTCAACATCAGTACAGATAAATATATGTGCCTTTATCGTGTGCGTACATTAAAAGTAAGGATTGTTGAGCCATGAGAAAAAACTTGAAAAATAATGCCGAAAATGTTTGGAGGTTATGTTTTATAGCGTTACTTTTGCACCCGCATTCGAGAGAGAACGGCGATACCGAAATAATGAAACAAATTTTTCTTGAAAAAAGTTCTGAAATAATTTGGAAGTTTAAAAGAAAAACACTTATCTTTGCATCCACGTTCGCAAAACGAAAGCGACAAAAGAGTTCTTTGAGA
>NZ_QTMJ01000041.1:0-1417 GCF_003635485.1 Parabacteroides sp. AF19-14
GGCTCACCCGATAAACCTGGGGGATTAAGCATACAGCTTTGTAAGTCTGAAAAGAAAGAATTTTATATCCGTTACTCCTCTTAAAGCAGCTCTAAACGCCTTAATTTTAGCATTAAAAGACTCTGCAAATGCATTAGTTGCCCTGTTTACAAAGAAGTTCAAGACTTCATCATAGTGCTCGTAAAGTGTGGCGGCAATAACATTGAAACTCTTAAAGCCAGAGTCGTCCACTTTGTTGTACCATCGTGCAAGCGAGAGTCTTGCTGCATCTTTGACGGTATTCTTGGAAAATATCATTCTTAGGGAATGTGTAAGCGAATAGGCTTCTTTAAGATCAGGATACGTTTCAAAGAGCACCTCAGCTCTTTGTCTCTGACTTTCCGTCCATTTGTCGGCAGATTTAAAAAGCAGATATCTGCTGCGAGCCAACAACTGCTTGTGGGTATCACCATTTGCAAGCACAATTGGAGTGTATGCTTCGCCCAGGCATTTGGCTTCTTCCCTGGCATCCGTGTCTGCTTGAATGGCATCCCATCTATGCGCGATGCGCATCTCCTGCAAGGCATCACATGCAAGTTTCTGTATATGAAAGCGGTCTATGGTACGCATTGCATTCGGGAAACAGCGTCTGGCTATAAGTCGCATGGAATTCGACATATCCATTGTTATCTCCTTAACCAACAGTCTCTTGTCCTCGTCAATGCGCATAAGTGCTTCCGTGACAGCATCTGCCGCCACACCCTTTACAATAGCAATGATGGTACCTTTACCTCCACGTGAAGATCTGTTGCTTACTATAGTGTACAGCTCACCGTTGCTTGGAGCCGTTTCGTCAATGCAGATGCTTTCACCAATGTTCTCTGGAAAGACAAGCCAGTCTTCTGCATGTGAGAGTTCTGACCATTCACGATAGCCGCTGAGCACTTCCTTGTATTGCTTTTCAAACGTATCCCCGTTTATGTGATAATAGCGGTCAAGCGAACGGGAGGTCGTAGGAATCGTCTCCATACACTCCTTTTAAAAAAGCCGCAAACTCCTTGGAGTAGCGGGTTTCTTCAGCCTTCAGGTCGTAAGAGTCGGAGAAGTATCGGTTATTCTGCTTGTCATACCATTTGCGTCTTCTGACAATTAGGTCAACACCTTTATCGCGGATTGGAAAGTCACGTATAGTTACGGCTTCACAGAACCCTTTGGATTCAATCTCTGGGTTCTCTTTATATTCAGCCTTAACCGATTCATCAAGATAGATGCGGATAAGGGATGCCTCTTCTTCTACACGTACTACTTCAAAATTTGAAAGTATCTCTGATGGCAGAATCAACTGTGCCAATGCTAATAGTCCTTGATTGTTCATGGTACAAAGGTGCAAATTTTCTATAGAATTAAAGAATTTTCCCCCTGATTTATCGGGTGAGCC
>NZ_QTMJ01000041.1:1427-10114 GCF_003635485.1 Parabacteroides sp. AF19-14
TGTGCCAATGCTAATAGTCCTTGATTGTTCATGGTACAAAGGTGCAAATTTTCTATAGAATTAAAGAATTTTCCCCCTGATTTATCGGGTGAGCCATAATCGTTTCCTTTCGTTAGGCAAGGGTAAAAAAGTAGCGTGCAATTCACACTACCTTCAAGCGATGGCTCTGGTAAAGCCTTTACGGAGAGTACGTGAATGCACGCTATGCGTAAGCATAGCATAAGCATCACGCAATCGTCTCCGTAGTTCCAATTTACCAGATTTTCGCTTGAAACGCCTTGCGGTCTTATCCTATATGTTGGCGGCGAAAAGCTCCTGCCAATCGCCGTTTTTCTCAAATGTTATGCAAAGATAGCCAAATTCAGTGAATTACGGGCTATGATTGCTTGAATTTATATTTAATCTCCTATGCGCACTTTATCTCCTATCGAAACATTAATCTTGTCCAGGACTCCCGATATCTGCGATTTTATTTCGATCTCCTTCATCGGAAAAACATTGCCGGATATGTTTATTTCCTCTTTGATCTCGCGATATTGTGGTTGTGTAGTTTCGTAAATTGCCTTTGTACCTCTTAGCGAAGAACGAAAAGCAACAAATGCCAGTGTGGCGGAAAAGATGCAAATTAATATAATCTTAAATGTCTTCATTATCCTATATTTTCGTTTCTAATGGCGTCAATGGGTTGTATAACAGATGCTTTCATAGCCGGAAATGCTCCGGCAATGACACCGGACAAAATCAAGATAACCAAAGCGAGAACAGCTACATTTATATCTATTTCTGCATGCTTTATCATTGTCGCGTGACGGGCGCTTTCGAGCAACCAATTTATAATCTCAAGAATAGCTGCACCTGATATCAATCCGATGATACCGGAGATTACAGTTATGATGACAGATTCCGTCAGCATTAACACAAGAATGGATTTAGGAGTTGCTCCTACAGCCTTACGGATGCCTATTTCGCTACTCCTTTCTTTGATCACGACAAACATGATGTTGCTTACTCCAACAATACCACTTATCAGAAAACAAATTCCTACGATCCAGATAAACATTTTCAATCCATCAAAGAGTCCCTCAAAAGCAGATGTTTGTGTCTCAAAATTGATTATCTGTAAGGCTTGCTTATCAGAATAAGCAAATTGGTATTTATTAGCGATGAAGGCTCTCAGCTCATTCTCAAATCGCTTGGAATCAACTTCTTTGTTCAGATATAAACAGAAAGCGCGCAATGGAGTCTTATTGTCAATACAGTTTATGTAACTTGAGAAGGGCACATATACCGAATTGATTTCCGAAGCGCTGAAAATATCATCATTCTTTAGTACGCCTATCACCTTAAAATCAATACCGGCAATGTTGATCGACTTACCCAACGCTTTTTGATTATTAAATAAGGTCGTACTGACATTTTCGCCGATAATGGTAACATTACGGGTATTCTCGTCATCTCCTTTATTAAAATATCGTCCATCTTCGTTGATTTTAAGTATCTTAATTCCCATATAGTTTTCATTGATTCCTATAATCTTAAAAAGTCCGCTTTTAGCTTTATTCATCACTTGCGAATAAGGTCCTGTTATTTCAGGCGAAATAGCTTTTATCCCCGGGAACTGTTTCTTTATGCGGTTAAGAAAATGCAAATCGAAATGCAATTGTTCCCCTTCTCTGATATTCTTATACTTCACCCAGAATCCTCATCATTCCATACCATGACGGATTCACCATAAGTTACTAACGTGGTCACATAGCGGTGTGTGGTATTGATATTGTGCTGGGTTTGAAAAATAGCGATTGATTCATTCTCTATTTTCTGTACACGACTACGCTCGTGCAGAACAATAGCGACCATGCTGCCAATGATCGCCATTAAAAGAAAGTATCCTATAAATATTTTATGCTGCAAAAGTATTTTCATTGGCTTGATATTTTACAATCCAAATATTGCTTTCGTACAATATCTACATGCGGCAGAATCACGAAAAATATCCGAGATGAATAACACTAATAATAATTTCAAATTTTTCTATTTATTGCAGTTACATTCCTCCTCCCAACACATGATAAAGTTTGATTACACTTTGTATGCGTTCAAAACGAGTTTGTAGCTGTTGCACTTCCGCTTCGAGAAGAGACTGTTGGGCGGTCAACACTTCCAGATAGGTGGCATTGGAATGACGCATAAGCGATTCTGTCTTTCGCACAGCATCGCATAATGTTTCAACCTGTCGAGCATTGATTTCAATTTGCGATTTTGCCGTCTGCCATGCAGTCAGAGCATCGTTCACTTCTTTTCCAGCGTTCAGCAATGATTGCCGGAACAACAGTTTGGCTTCTTCCTGACGGCTTTTGGCTATCTTCAAGTTGGCGATGTTTGTGCCCCGGTTGAATAAGGGCTGTGTCAGGGAACCGATGGCATTGAGCAACCATTGTCCGGGATTTACGATTACGCCACCGCCGTTATTAGTCCATCCAAGAGTCCCCGAGAGGGTAATATTGGGATAGAAGGCGGCACGAGCCGCATTGGTGGCGTAGAACGCCTGCGCCAGTTCCATTTCAGCCTGACGCACGTCGGGACGGTTGGAAAGCAGTTGCAAAGGGACTCCAATCGAGACAGTATCGGGGAAAGCAGCCTCGGCCAGATTACTTCGTCCAATCGAGTGTGACGGCATGGCAAGTATCGCAGACAGGGCATTTTCTGTTTCGGAAATACTCTTGCGTATGGATAACAGGGATGCTTCGAGTCGCATCACGTTCGCCTTTGCCTGCAATACGCCGGCTTCGTTTGATTTCCCCACTTTTTTCAACGCTTCAAGAGTACGTACGGTAGTCCGCCAGTTCTCCAAAGTCCGGTTACTTATTGCCATTTGTGCGTCAAGCATGGCAAGGGTGTAGTAACTGTCTGCAATAGTGGCGACAAGCTGTGTCTGTACGGCCTGCCGGTAGGCACGGCTTCCTTGTAACGCGGCGGCTGCACCACGCTTTGCCGCCGTAAGTTTGCCGAAGATGTCCAGTTCCCAGCTTGCCGACGCTCCCACATTATATGTCTTTGCCGTTGCTCCGTCATGTTTATTGGCATTACCTTCGGCAGTCAGTCCCAGTGATGGAAGATATGATAGTCTGGCAGTCATCAGGACGGCTTCTGTCGCTTCCACGCGTAACCGTGCCACATTGAGGTCTGTGTTCCGTTCAAGTCCGGTTTCAATCAAGGACTGGAGTTTCGGGTCGGTAAACATTTCCCGCCACGACAGGGACGCGATGGTCGTTGTATCAATGTCCGCCGGTACGTCCCGATACAGATTCTCCGTTGAGAGGTCAGGACGATGATACCGGCTGTATGTGCCACAACCGGCAAACATCCATCCTGACAATATGATATATATTACTGTCTTCTTCATTTAATTATGCTTAACACGTTCTTGAATATATTGGAATACAATAAACAATGACGGCACAAGGAACAACAGAGCCAAAGTACCGACAATCATTCCACCGATTACACCTGTGGCAAGCGAACGGCTGCCGTTGGCACCCACTCCGTGCGCCATCATCAGCGGGACAAGACCGAACACCATGGACAGCACAGTCATCAATATAGGGCGCAGGCGGACTTTTGCCGCACTGTATGCTGCCTGTGCCAGCGTCATGCCTTCCGACCGCCGCTTGCCGGCGTATTCGGTAAGCAGGATGGCGGTCTTGGCAAGCAGGCCGATAATCATGATTAATCCGGTCTGCATGTAGATGTTGTTCTCCAGACCGAAGAGCCACGCAAACAGGAAACTGCCCATTAGTCCGCAAGGCACCGACAACAGAACCGCGAAGGGTATGAACACGCTCTCATACAAGGCGCACAGAATCAGATAGACCAGAACCATGCAGAGCAGGAATATAAGCGTGGCATTGTTGGTCGTCTTGCTTTCCTCACGCGAAATGCCGCCAAACTCGTATGTGTAATTTGACGGAAGCACTTCACGTGCCGTCTCGCCGATGGCTTCGAGCACCTGCCCTGAACTGTAACCCTGCGCCGGCGACCCGCTAATCGAGATGGCGTTGAACAGGTTGAAACGGGTGAGGTCTGACGGGCCGTTGGTCTTGGTCAGGCGCACGAACCGGCTCAAAGGCGACATGCCGCCATCGGAGGCGCGCACATACATGTGGTGCAGGGATTCCGCATTCACACGATATTCCGCCGGAGCCTGCATGGTCACATGGTAGAGCTTGGAGAACCGGTTAAAGTCGGAAACATATTGTCCGGTATAATAGCCCGACAATGTGGAAAGCACATCTGCGGGCGACACACCCGACTGCTCACATTTGGCGGCATCGATATCCACCCAGTATTGCGGATAGTCCGTGGCAAAGGAGGAATAGACTTCGCCGATTTCGGGTCGTTGCGACAAGGCTTCGACAAACTTGTCCGCCTCTTCCTTGAAAGCGGCGATGTTTCCGCCCGCCTTGTCCTGCAAATAAAGCTCGAAACCGTTTCCCATGCCGTACCCGGCAATCATCGGAGGCGACATGGCGAACACCGTGGCATCGGGAATATCTGAAGTGGCGGCATAAATCTTTCCGATGACATCATTCACCGACTGCCCCTCTCCCTTACGATCCTCCCAGTCTTTGAGTGTCACGAAATACATCGCCTGCGAGGGACCGGAACCGCTGAAAGAGAAACCGGCTACCGCACCGCTGTATTCAATCTCGCCGATGCTGTCGAGACGGCTGTTGATACGCTCCATCACCTTACTTGTCTGAGCCATGGATGTGCCGGGCTTCGTGTTCATGCTCACCATGACCGTCCCGGTGTCCTCTTCGGGAATAAGTCCCGTCTTTGTGACATTGACCAGCAGCACCAGCAACCCGAAAGAAATGCCTATGATGCTCCACAACAGCCATCGGCGATGGATAATGAACATCACTCCACGTACATAGCGTCGGCTCAGACTGTCGAAGACGGCATTGAACGCTTTACGGAAACGGGCTGCAAAATTGTTCTTAGTGTTGCCCTGCTCATCGATATAGGGTTTCAGCAGCAGCGCGCAAAGTGCCGGTGAGAGTGTGAAGGCATTGACTGCCGAGATTCCCACGGCAACAGCCATCGTGATACCGAACTGCGTGTAGAACGCTCCCGAAGTCCCGCCCATCATGGCTACGGGGAAAAACACTGCCATAAAGATTATGGTAGAGGTCAGGATAGCCGACGAAACGCCTTTCATGGCATCATCAGCCGCGAGAACTGCTGATTGATAGCCCTCATCGAACTTCGCCTGCACCGCTTCCACCACCACAATGGCATCATCGACCACGGTTCCGATGGCAAGCACAAGCGCGAACAGGGTGAGCAGGTTGATGGAGAATCCAATCATGGACATCACGGCAAATGTGCCGATGATGGAAACGAAGATGGATATGGTAGGGATAAGCGTTGACTTGATGTCCTGCAAGAACACATACACCACCACGATGACCAGAAGTATCGCTTCCAATAAGGTGCGGAGGACAGAGTGGATGGAGGCATACAGGAACTTGTTGGTATCGGTAAGCACCACGAATTCCGTCCCTTCGGGCAAGTCCCGGCTAAGGTCGTCAAGCACTTCGTGAATCTCCTTGATGGTGCTTGATGCATTGGACCCGGCTTTCTGGTTGATGAGCATCATAGCTGCCGGATGCCCGTTCACCTCGGAGGAATAGTTGTAGTATTCATCGCCCAGTTCCACATCGGCAACCTCTTTCAACCGAAGCACATTGCCGCCCGGCAGTGACTTGACGACCAGCTCACCGAACTCTTCCGCTCCGGACAAGCGTCCGCGGTATTTCATCGTGTATTCATTGGCGGTAGGATGATTGGCACCGAAGGAGCCGGTGGCGGCCTCGATGTTCTGTCGTGCAAGTACGGCAGAGATGTCATCGGGGATAAGCCCGTATTGCGCCATCTTGTCGGGACGCAGCCAAAGTCGCATGCTGTAGTTGGAACCGAACAACTGTGCCTTTCCCACGCCGCTGATACGTTTCAGCCTCGGCTCGACATTGATTTTCACGTAATTGCTCAGGAAGGTCTGGTCGAAGCGGTCATCGGGCGAATAGAGCGCGAAAGTCATCAGTTCGGCATTCTGCTGCTTTTCAGTGGTGACACCGGTCTTGGTGGCTTCCGCCGGAAGTTGGCTCAGTGCGCCGTTCACGCGGTTCTGCACGTTTACCGCCGCCATGTCCGCGTTGGTTCCCTGTTTGAAATAGATGTTGATGGAAGCATCTCCCGTATTCGATGCCGTGGAAGTCATATAGGTCATGTCTTCCACTCCGTTGATGGCTTCTTCCAGAGGGGTTATCACTGCCTTCTGCACGGTTTCAGCGTTTGCTCCCGGATAAGTTGCGAATACGTTGATGGTCGGAGGTGCGATGTCGGGGTATTGTTCCACCGGCAAGGAAAACATGGAAATCATGCCCAACAGTACAATCACCACCGAGATAACGCCCGAAAACACCGGGCGGTCTATAAAAAATCGCAGGTTCATTTCGTTTCGTTTTTAGGGGTTATGCTCATGCCTTCTCTCACCAGTCCCACGCCTTCGGCGACAATGGTGTCACCGACCGAAAGACCTTCTTTTACGATAAACCGGTTGCCGTCGTTCAGGCGGTCCACCGTGAGATAGGCGGCTTCCGCCTGTCCGTTTTTCAGACGGTAAGCGATAATCTTGTCCTGCAGTTCCACGGTGGCGGTCATGGGAATGGTTACGGCCTCCGTTTTCGGGTTTTGAAGGATGACATTGCCGATGCTGCCACTCAACAGTTCGCGGTCGGGATTGGGGAACAGGGCTTTGATTTGTACCGTTCCGGTAACAGGATCCACCACGCCGCTTACGGTTTCAATACGTCCTTTCGCCTTGTACAGGCTGCCGTCGTTGAGTTGCAGGCCCACTTCCGGCGTCCCGGCTATCATGCTGTCAATCGAGCCATAGCGAGCCGAATATCGCCGTAGCATATTCTCCGAAATGGAGAAATAGGCATACATCTCCGCATTGTCGGACACGACCGTGAAAGGCTGTGCCATATTGGGACCGACAAGCGCACCGATGCGATAGGGCAATGTGCCTACTACTCCGTTGCTCGGGCTTTTGATTTCCGTATAGGAGAGATTGTTGCGTGCATCCGATTCTTGTGCCTTTGCCTGTTCGAGTTCAGCACACGCCACTGCCAGTTGGTTCCGGGCGAGAGAAAGCTCGTAGTCGGATATGACCTTCTCGTCAAACAATGCCTGCTTGCCCCGCAGCTCGATTCTTGCCGTTTCCACTTTTGCCTGTGCCGCGCTGACATTGGCCTGCGCCGTGCGTAATGCCGCCCGATAGGGCACTTGGTCAATTACAGCCAATACTTGACCGGTCTTCACCCGTTCACCCTCTTTCACTTTCAGACGGATAATGCGCCCGGATATTTGCGGCAGGATGTCCACATCCTGCCGTCCGCGTATGGCGGCGGAATAGGACTCGGAGATTTCCACCGGACTTGCCGCGACCTTTATGACCCGATAACTCTGCACCGCATCCTGCTTGCCGTCCGCCTGCCTGCATCCGGTCGGCAGGAACAGCATGAGAGCAAATGCGGCGAAATTCGTGATAATGAATTGCTTGTTCATATTTTCTTCTTGTTTTGTATTAATTCATAAATTGATTTTTGGAACATGAATAAAAGTTTATCTTTTTCGTTCATGCGGATATTATCAGAATAACCGTCTTTTGTTATTTGATACCCACATGGCTTAACCATAAAAATGCCTAAGCCCTTAGTGTACGAACTTACTTCTGAGGCATAGTCTTTACTTGTATTTAATGGAACTTTCCCTTTAATATGACACCACTCATTATTACAACTGATGTCTTCAATCTCAGACATCAGTTTTTGCAAATCTGTAATAGCTTTGGAACTCGCTACTTGGGGTATCTGCAACTCAAAACAGAGCATCGGTTCGAGAATGTCCACACCTGACTGTTGCAAAGCCAGCCTGAAGACATAAGGGGTCAGCTGTCTGAAATCAGCAGGTGTACTTACCGGGCTATAATACTCGGCTTGAGTAAAAGTTACTTTCAGATCTGTCACTTCCCATCCATGTAAACCAGATTGGCAAGACATACGAATCCCTTCAAAAACGGCATTTTGAAAAGAATGGTTCAGATAACCATAGGAGATGTCACTTTCGATTTGCAACCCTGCCCCTAACGGTAAGGGTTCAAGAGTCAGCCCTATTGTGGCCCAGTAAGGGTTGGGTGGTACTTCGATCTGAATAATCTTATTGACCTTTTTTATAGGTCGTTCTTTGTAGATAGTCTTGATCTCATCAAAATGGACCTTTACGGAAAATCGTTCTTCCAGCAATGTCTGTATGATTTCCTTTTGGGTCAAACCATATAACGAGATTTCCAATTCATCACTATATGAGTTTATGGAAAAGGACAAAGACGGGTCTTCAATCCACAATGTATTCAGAGCGGATATCACCTTGCTTCTCTCTTCGGGCTTATTTGGCCGGACGGAGGATTTGAGAGCGGGATGCTGATGAGATAATCCTTGAATCAAACAAGGTTTAGCACCTAAATAATCTCCGATTCGAAAATCTTCTATATCTTCTACAATCGCGATATCATTGGCACCCACTTCATCAACATTTATCTCTCTGCCCTGATAAATAGT
>NZ_QTMJ01000042.1:0-7418 GCF_003635485.1 Parabacteroides sp. AF19-14
CTGTGCCGTGGCGTACGCTTTCGCCGGCTCGTCTTTCTTCAAGGGGTTGGGCCGAAGGGCCACACTGTAATTTAATGCCATAGTTTTGATAATTAAAAATTGATAATTGAAAATTGATAATGGGATCGATCTGTTTTCGATTACGAATGTACGACTTCCGGTTTCCTCCGGAATGAGTCTCGTAGAGGCGGTGTGAAATCGAGGGGAATAAGGTGATAAAAGATGAATATTAGTGGATCGGATCGTTGCCGGATTCGTACTTTTTTAGTATCTTTATTCCTGTAAATGAATGAAAAACACCTATTTTATGCAAACAAACAACGAATATCTGGATGAGTGGCCGGTGCGCCCTTATAGCAAACGGGAGTTGGCCATGGCCTATGCTCCCGATATCAGTCCGTGTTCCGCCCTCAACCGCTTGGCGGGATGGGTCCGACATCATCAGAAGCTCAGCGATGAGCTGGACGAGACAGGTTACCAAAACCGGCAGCGGATTTTCACCTCCCTGCAAGTGGAACTGATCTTTCGCTATTTGGGCCGTCCTTGAACGAGGATCTTCCACGTTCGCTTTCGCATGCGTATATCGGCATCGCTTCATGCGTATATCGACCTTGGCCCACACGTATATCGGCGTGGCCCTGTACGGGCGTAGGCGTGAGGCGATGCCGGTGTACGTGTGGGGCGTGCGAGTAATGCAAATAATGCAAGTAATGCAGTACCTGTTTTCCCACACACGTGCGTACATACTTAAAAGAAGAGGAGGAAGAGGGATTATGTTTTCTTATAATCCCCTCGTTTTTCTCCCTTTCGGACGATTCCCTGTTTCTGCCAACGTTGCAAGCAACTGCATGCGGTGTTTTTGGGTATCTTCAGCTTCTCGGCTTCTTCCAAGAGGGATTGATAGGTGAAACCCGTATCCAAGGTGATGAAGAGACGTTCTTGGTCGGCCATGCCCCGGTTCTTCACCTCGTTGGCGGGAAGGAACGAGAGTATGTGTACGGCGTGTAGGTACATAGGCTCGGCCAAGGAAAGGACCGCTTGGAAATCATCCTCTTGGATGGAGAGATCCCAGCGGGTGATGATCCCGTCCTTGATGTTGTCGGAGCAGGTCTGCGAGTCTGGCGTGAGCCGGGGCGACTTGCGCAGGCTGGCGGCGAAGTCTCCCGCCTCCTCGCATTCCCCTGTTATTCGCAATAGGGCGACGATCGATAGGATACGTCCGATATTGATGGCCATCCGTACGACGGAGCTGTTCATCTCGTTGCCGGTGCCCTTCCGGGAGCGCTCGAACAAGGTTTGGAACACCTCGTTGAAGGAGACGATTTGCGCGTCGGTCAAGCGAAGCGAGATCACCCCCAGTTTCTGGATCTCTCTCAAGTGAGCGATCCAGTCCTTGCCCAATTTCTGGAATTCCAGCGACGTGTCGGTCCGCTGTAGACTGAACTGGTTGATCCAGTGAAGTACACGGGGCATATAATAGAACATTTGCCGGGAGAACAATCCGTTCTCGCTGGAAGGGATCAGCGGCTTCACCTGCCCGGGCGTTCCGCTTATCAATACCGACAGGTGTGAGTGCCGCAGCTCCCGATACTCCCGGTCTGTCCGCCGGTTGTAACTGAGCGGGTCGTGATCGAACGAGCAGCGGATCACCTCGCTCCAATGGCCATAATCCGAGGCGATGGAGTTGCTGACCATGTCCGCCTCGGTCTCGCAGATGATCCCCACGCCGCCCGAGTCGATGATATTCTGCAAGATACCGGTACCGGTGTTGTTGCCGGAGAATATAAACATACGGTTGAGAGGCATTTCCGGCTCCTCGGCTTTCGCCTTTTCCCGTCCCAAGGAATTGAAGGAGGTCATCTCTTTCTTATACCTTTTCATCTCCTCCGCCACGTTTGCCCGGATCTCGTCGTGGATCGGTTGCACGAGCATTCGCGTCCATGCGAGCACGCCTTTTCCGGAGGCGGGAGGAGCGACGACGAAGGTTTGCAAACTGGAGAAGAACCATTTGCCTCCATATAGGAACCGCAGTGTCTGGGCGAGCGAGGCGCCCAAGGTGGTGAGCCCGCCGAGGAGGAGTACGTCCCGTTGCTCCCGGCTCTGTCCGAACGCCATGATCTGCCGCAACATCCGGGGCCACTCATGCCCCTCGGGGAAGAAGGGCAGGTGGGTGAACGGATCGACCTGCTCCTCGATCTCGGTCTCCACATTATTATCGCGCGCACGTGTGTGGGAAACAGGTGCTGCATTATTTGCATTACTTGCATTACTTGCGTGTGTATCGCGGGGGCGGCTTGGAGGTTCCAAACGTACGCCCGCCAGTTCGGCCAAGTGGAAGGCCGTACCGAGGTGTATCCTGTGGTCTCCCTTATTCAAGGCGTTGGAGAAAAGCCGTTCGGCCTTCTCCCGGTTAAATTTCACCGATAGGGAACACAGGGTGATGAAACCTTCTCGTCCTGCCTCGCCGCAATCGTTGGCGATGGCAAACGCCAAGCGTACGTATTCACAATATCCGGGGGCGATATCTACACCCGCCGAACGAACCGCTTCTACTAAGCGGGATAAACTGTCTGACATGTAATTTATGATTTATGAGTTATGATTTCAAATCCTGAAGAGTGCGTTGGGATCATGACATAGGAAACAGGAGCGGACGATGTCTTTGCCGCTCGGGTCTACTTTCCGGGAGCCTCGCGTCTCTCCGTCGCCATACACATATTCCACGTAGTTCATTACGCCTAGGATATGCTCGGAGATATAGGCGGGTGTCTCGTTTCCGGGATGTTCCGGATAGGGGACGAAAGCCTTTACGCCTCGTTCGCTCGGGCTGATGAAGCAGAGAGCGGGGCATAGGTAGGCATCGTCGAACAGCTGTCTTCGGAGGGCTTCCGCCTCCGCGGTAGAGTCCAATCCGTCTACATCCACTACCACCAATCCGCTCGGGGCCAGGAGCCGATCGCTTTTCCGGTAGGAGAAAGTCCCGCAAGGCGTGACATACGGTAGCGTTTGCCGTTTCAGCTCGCTGAATCGTTCCTTGTCACCTGTCTCAAGCGGGAGGCGGAGCTGCCGGGTGAGGTGTTCGAGGGCCGGATCGCCGGTGATGAGTCGGGCCACCTCCTGTAAGGTGACTTCTCGACTGGGATATACGGTAGCCGGTCGTGATACTCGTCCCGTTAGGCTATCTTTGACCGGTGAGATCGGGGCTGCGAAAAGGGACATTTTAAATTCATTTTTCATGTATTCTTTTTCTTAGATTAACGGCGGTGAAGGTCGGATTAATAAAATAAAGTGCGGGACGAACAGTTCGTCCCAATGTTAATGGTGTTGACATGATTAAATAAAAGATAACAGAATAAACAAGGATTTAAGGAGGATTTATATGAAAAAAGAAGACGTGGTGGCGGGTATGTTGGCTTATATAGCCCACCTTCGTGAGGTGGGGCGTTATTCCACGGCGAAGAGTTATCTGGACGCTTTACGCTCGTTCAAGTGTTTTTGCGGGATGGAGGAAATCCCTTATGCCTATATAGACAAAGAGAGGCTCTTGCTTTATCAGGCATGGCTGTCGAAGCGGGGCTGTATGCGCAATACGGTGTCCACCTATATGCGGCGAATCCGGCATATCTATAACTTGGCGGTGGAGGCTGGCGAGGTTTCGTATATCCCGAATCTGTTCAAGGGGGTATTTACAGGCGTGGAGAGCAAGCGGAAGAAGGCGTTGCCTTTGGATTGCTTGCGCTCGTTGATGGGGACTCCGAGAGTTGAGCCGGAGATGCGGAGAACCCAGCAGTGTTTTTGCCTGATGTTCTCGTTCAGCGGGATGGCGTTCGTGGATTTCGCCCATTTGCGGAAAGAGAATGTCAAGGACGGGGTCTTGTCGTACCACCGTCAGAAGAGCGGGTCTTTCATCCGGGTGGAGATCCCGGCCGATGTACGGCTCTTGTTGGATGAGTTGGCGGTTTGCACGGACAAGGACTCGCCTTACCTGTTCCCGTTTCTGAGCGGGAAGAAAACGGGTGAGGCGGCCTATGCGGAATACAACGGCGCCTTGCTGCGCTTTAACCGCGACTTGAGGTCGCTGGCGGAGACTTGTGGTGTGGGTGAGCCGGTCACCTCGTACACGATCCGTCACTCTTTCGCCACGACCTTGAAAGAACAGGACGTACCGATCGAGATGATCAGTGAGCTGTTGGGGCATACGTCTATCAAGACCACGCAAATTTACTTGAAGAGCTTTTCCTTGGAACGTCTGTCGGCGGTGAACCGGGCTTGCTTCGAGAGCGTGTATAAACCGGTATCCGAGGTGGGGTAAGAGATTAGCTACTCGGGAAGTAGCGTATTCTTTCATGCCGCGAATATAGTAAAAAATAACTAAAAACAAGCGAATAGATCCGCTTGTTTACTCATTGTAGGCGTTTGATCCTCTCTATTCTTTGATTTTCCCATTTTATCCTAAACGTATAGACATGGTGATGCGGGTGAAACGACCTCTTGTTCCCGGTATCATTCCACCATGCCTCATAACCTGTGTGTGTATTCCTGTAGAGACGGGGCGTACCTCGTCTCATCTCCTCAAAATGGTATTTAAATTACCGTCAGACGATGGGAGACGGAGCATGCTCCGTCTCTACAACTGGGTAATTTTCACCTCCTTTTACGCTACTTCCCGAGTAGCTAAATATTCACTAGGTATGGTAATTTTCAGAAATGCCATATTTGAAAACTTAAAGTGCTGTGTGTTAGGCGTAAATAGGGTACGCTTGGCAGGGCTTTGAATTGTCGTTTAATCAGAGGGGAACTCCTCGTATATCTTAGGGAAAAGAGAATCATGCCGACGCATATTTTGAGAAACGATCGTCCGAAGGGGGGCCTGACACAGGCCGGCAAGCGTCATGACTTGAAAGCCGTGCGCTGGTACGTGCTCACGCTTCCTACTGCCGCGGGTGGACGGCGTGACCGGATCAGCCCCTCCAAAGGTTTGGACGTGGAGCTTTCCCGGCGGGAACGTCGGGGAGAGACTCTTTTCGAGTATTTCGCCCCCTCGTACGTGGAGGTGCGAAAGGTGGGTGGCAAGCTGGTCAACACGAGGCGACCTTTGCTGTTCAACTACGTGTTTATCCGTTCTTCGGTAGAGGAAATCTTCCGCATGAAGCAGGCACTCCCCTTGTATAATTTCCTTCCCCGTGTCTCTTCCGGGAGTACGACCTATTTCCCGCACCTCTTGGATCAGGAGATGGCGAATTTGCGCTGGGTGGCGGAGGCTTACTCCAACGAGCTCCCGGTGTACGTGCCGGAGAGTACCCGCTTGTTGAAGGGGGATCGGGTACGCATAACATCCGGTTATTTTACTGGAATGGAGGCCGAGGTGGTGATCCAGCCGGGCGGCGGTCATAAGGAGGTGATGGCACGCATACTGGATTGCATGTGGGTACCCTTGTTCGAGGTGAAGGCGGGTGAGTACGAGTTGATCGAGTTGAACGCGAAGAGCAAGCACGTTTATACCCATCTGGACAACGACCGCCTGTCGGAGGGCCTGCACGAGGCCTTGGGACGTTACCATGCTTCCGGCAGTGTCTGCGAGGAGGATCGACGATTGGCCGGCGAGGTACTGCGGGGGTATGCCTCTTTGCGTGCGGAGACAGACGTGATGCGCTGCAAGCTGTGCGCGTTGCTCCTCCCGACCTATAAGCTGTCGGGCGATGAGGAGGCTTTCGTTCGCTTGCACGACACGATGCGCGGCTTATTGCCTGTCGTGAAAGCACCTCAATCCCGTGCCCTGTTGCTGGTCACCTTGTACGGCTGTACGGATAACGCTCTCTACCGTCGCATGGCACACGAGCTAGTGGATCCTTGGCAAGTCGATCCCTCGCCTAAGAAAAGCAAATTATCCTTGATCCGCCGGCTGGGCGACTATGATAGATGGCTGGGCCACGAATCAGTTGACAGTTGAGAAGTGGCAGTTGACAGTTTAAATCATAATCCAAAATTCATAATTCAAATTTGATGTCTACCCTTCCTTCCGGCGTTCGTTTGGTGGCGTTGCTGAACGACCATTTGCGCGAGATCATGGGGCGCGAGCGTGCGAACCATACCTCCATGCACTTGTATTGTACGGGGCCTTACTGGGTCGCCTTCGAGCGTTCGGCCTATCAGTTGCGTCGTGCGTTCCCGGACAGCGAGACCACGCCGATGCGCCTGTTCGGGTATCCGTTTCCGGTCGTGATGGTGTCCGTAACGGATCGCTCGCTGCGTTCGTACGCCCGCAAGCATATCTTGCGGATCGACGAGCCGGATTATAAGCGATTGACCGTCCCCGTTTTCCCTGCGGAAGATTACCGGTCGTGGCACGACCGGGAGGTATCGGGACTGCCGTATCCCCACACGGACGGATTTCAGAGAAATTAATACGATTATCACATATGTACCGACAACAATTCTTTCCCCGTCTGGGTGATTACATCGACACGCTGCTGAAAGTCACCAAGCTGACCAAATCCATCGTCTGCGTAACCGGAGGTATGGGCGGCAGTACCTATAACGCTTTAAAAAAGGTATAGACATGCATTTCAGCATCTATGTCCGTCTGTTGGATCTCCTTTGGGAACATCTGGATGACGAGGATCGGTTCCGCCAGCTGGCCCATGAAGCCGTGGAGCGGTATATCTCTCACATGCGGGGGAAGATGGATGAAGATAAGAAATAATTTAAAGGTGGGCTATACGAATAACATTACTGCTTGTCCTTAGGACAGCCTTCATTGACTAATTAACTAGCCATGATTAAAAAAGAGAGTTTTGGAAAACCTACTGATTTTATCCCGGATGGGATGAACGCCTTCGAGCGTAACGTGAAGCGTATAGGGGATTGTCTTTTGGCCTTTATCGCCTTGGTTGTATTCTCCCCTTTGTTCTTGATCTGCTACATCGCCGTAAGGCGCGAGGATGGCGGTCCTGCCATTTTCAGGCAGGAGCGGATTGGCCGTTTCGGTCGCCCGTTCAACATCTATAAGTTCCGTAGCATGCGTTTGGACGCTGAGAAGTTCGGCCCTGCCCTTTACAAGGGAGGCGCAGATCCCCGCATGACCCGTGTGGGGAAGTTCCTGCGCGAGCATCATTTGGACGAGCTTCCCCAATTATGGAATGTCTTCATTGGTGATATGTCTTTTATCGGCCCTCGTCCGGAGCGAAAGTTCTACATCGACCAGATCATGGAGCGTGATCCCCGCTATCGCTTCCTGTTCCAGATCCGTCCGGGCGTGACTTCGTATGCCACGCTCTACAACGGCTATACGGATACGCTGGAGAAGATGATCCGCCGTCTGCGTTACGACCTGTTCTATCTGGAGCACCGCTCGTGGTGGTTCGATTTCAAGATATTGGTGAAGACGTTCTTGAACATAGTGTTCGGGAAGAAATTCT
>NZ_QTMJ01000042.1:7428-8041 GCF_003635485.1 Parabacteroides sp. AF19-14
TGGTTCGATTTCAAGATATTGGTGAAGACGTTCTTGAACATAGTGTTCGGGAAGAAATTCTAGATACGGTGTTGGTTCCTCTGTTGGACGTGATCCGTGTGGTAATGGGCTGATTGAACGGAATCGGGAACGGAAAGAGAGCGAACAACTGCGATAAGTGAAGAATTATTATCGGGATAGGTGTGGGGAAATCGTAAATGTGATTTTTTTTGTAGATAAAGAAGGATAAATATAAGACTCATGGATACTCGACAAGCGGAAATAGTAGATAAGATCCATTTTGCGGTGATGGCCATAGAAGCCTCTGCCAAGAAAATGCGTATCTCTCCGATGGAAATGCGTAGACGCTTGGAGAAGGTAGGATTGGTGCGTCGCTTGCTGTTGGATTGCTATGATGTCATGCACACCCAAAGTCTGAGGAATGTAGCGGAGGATGTCGTGGAGGCCTTGCGAAACTGGGAAGCCGCTGCGTCCGGAGGTGCGAAAGGAGGTGAGTTATGATTGTTCTATATCATGAGACAACACTTCGGTTGGAGCAACCCTTGGCGTGTGTGGGGCGGGAAGATTTGGACTTTGGAAAGGGTTTCTATTTGACCCGTTTGCGAGATCAAGC
>NZ_QTMJ01000043.1:0-8033 GCF_003635485.1 Parabacteroides sp. AF19-14
AATTAAAGAATTTTCCCCCTGATTTATCGGGTGAGCCATGAAATCATAAAGCCGTTGTTTCATGTTTGCGTATTTTAGTGTTTATCTAAATCTGCCGCAAAAGTAGGCGTAATATGTGCGAGTATAGTGGAAGGTCTTATGAAGTGTTTGTGAATAAAATGTTGCAAAGCTGTTGCAGCCTTACTGCAACGCACGTGCAGTGTTACTGCGACAGGCGTGCAGTAACATTGCAATGCGGGTTGCAGTAATCAGAAATCAAAGTATCGTTTAGCGTTGTTGTAACTGATGTCCTCCACCATCTGTCCAATGAAGGAAAACTCGGAGGCGGGCAATAAGCCTTTCTCTATCTCATTGCCTAGCATATTACAAAGGATCCGGCGGAAATACTCATGACGGGGATATGACAGGAAGCTACGGGAATCTGTCAGCATACCGACGAAACGGCTTAAAAGCCCGAGGCTGGAAAGCGCATTTAATTGATCTTCCATGCCTTTGATCTGATCGAGGAACCACCAAGCCGCTCCATATTGCATCTTCCCGGGTACACTGCCGTCGTTGAAATTGTAGGCATTGGCTACCATCAACTCAGTGTCGCGGGGATTCAGGTTGTAAACGATCGTTTTCGCTAACAGCCCTTCTTGATCTAAACGGCTGAAAAAGCGGTTCATGGAAACAGCTACCGGCTGATCATCGATAGCGTCGAAACCTGTGTCTGCTCCTAATAACTTGAACATCCGTTTGTTATTATTCCGATTTGCGCCGATATGGAATTGTTGTACCCATCCACTCCGGGCATCCATCACCGCCAATTCGTATAGCAATGCCGAACGGTATTTGCGAACTTCCTGCTCCGTGAGCGATTTACCCATACGAGCCTTGAGGAAGATCACCTCAATCTCCTGCTCGGTATAAGGTTCGGCATAGAAAGTATCCAACCCGTGGTCCGATAACCGGCACCCTTGGGCGGCGAAGAAATCATGTCGTTTTTGTAAAGCCTCCAATAAATGCTTGTAGGTGAGGATGGTCTTATCGGCGGCGGCCTCCAGCTTGGACAAATAGTCATTTAGCGCCTTGATATTATCGATAGCGAGTACCTTGTCCGGTCGCCATGCCGGATATACACGAGTGTGGCATCCGTTTGAACGTATTTTTTGATGGTATTTCAAGGAATCTATAGGATCGTCGGTCGTACAAACGATCTCTACGTTCATCCGTTTCATGATGGCTTGCGCACGATACTCGGGGGTACGTAGTTTATCCGTACAAGTTGTGTAGATTTCCTTGGCGGAAGCCGGATTCAAGACTTTATGGATTCCGAATATACGGCTAAGTTCCAGATGTGTCCAATGATAAAGCGGGTTTCGCATCGTGTAAGGCATCGTCTCTGCCCATTTAAGGAATTTCTCGTAAGAGGGCTTATCTCCGGTGATGTATTCCTCGGGGATACCATTTGCTCTCATCGCCCGCCATTTGTAATGGTCTCCGCCAAGCCATATCTCCGTAAGATCCTCGAATTGATGATTCTCCGCTATTTGCCGGGGATCTAGGTGGCAATGGTAATCAATGATGGGCATCTTCGCCGCATGCTCGTGATATAACTCACGGGCCGTGTCGGTTTGGAGCAAGAAATCTTGATCTAAAAAGTTTTTCATACTTGGCGATACTTTTGAATGATAGATAAGGCGTTGCGGCATAAATCTGTAATGGATTGCCAATCGTTTCCCGCTATCGCTTCTTTGGGGAAGAGTTTGGATCCCATTCCTACGCAGGTCACGCCGGCCTTGAACCAAGCGGATAGATTCTCCTCTGTCGGCTCCACGGCACCGGTAGCCATGATTAGGGTCCATGGCATAGGGGCGTTTATGTTCTTGACAAATGAGGGACCTCCTACATTTCCGGCGGGGAATATCTTGCAAAGGTCGCAACCAACTTCTTGGGCAAAGCCGATCTCGGATACGGAACCGCAGCCGGGCGTATAAGGGATGAGACGACGGTTACATATCTTCGCTATCTCCGGGTTGAACAACGGGCCGACTACGAAGTTTGCCCCTAGCTGTATGAATAAGGCGGCTGTGGCCGGGTCTACGATAGAACCTACGCCCAATACTAATTCCGGGCATTCCTTGGCGGCGTATTTAACCAGCTCGCCAAATACCTCGTGGGCGAAATCTCCCCGGTTAGTAAACTCGAAGGCTCTGACGCCTCCCTCATAACAGGCTTTTACAACTTGTTTAGCGATCTCTACCTCTTTATTATAATAGACGGGCACCATTCCGGTTTGGATGATAGCCTGTAATGTTTGTATTTTATTGAATCGAGCCATGTTGGGAATTAAAAATTGAAAGTTGAGAATTGAAAATTAGCGGGAGACACGGCCGGAGGTGTCGCCGGACATGAGTTTTTCTACTTCCTCTACGGTTACTTGGTTGAAGTCTCCGTAAATTGTGTGCTTTAGGCAAGAAGCCGCTACCGCGAAGTCCAAGGCTTTCTGATCGTCACCGGGGTAGGAGAGCAAACCGTAAATAAGGCCTCCCATAAAAGAATCGCCTCCACCTACACGATCTACGATATGGGTGATGTCATACCGGCGGGATTCGTACAACCGGTTGTCGGCGTATAGCACTCCGCCCCATGTGTTATGATTGGCATTGATGGAGCCTCTTAGCGTGATGATAACTTTCCGGGCACGTGGGAAGCGAGCCATTAATTGGGTACATACCGACTGGAAAGAGGCGGCGTGTACCTCGCCTTCCGTGGCGGCGGCGTCGAAACCTTCGGGCTTGATACCGAAGACTTTCTCGGCATCTTCCTCGTTTCCTAGGATGATATCGCATCCGGCTACTAGTTCCGGCATGACCTCATGGGCTGTCTTACCGTATTTCCAGAGATTTTTCCGGTAGTTGAGGTCGCAGGATACCGTGATGCCCAATCGGTTTGCCGCCTGTATCGCTTCCAAGCATACGTTGGCGGCACCTTCGGATATGGCTGGCGTGATACCTGTCCAGTGAAACCAAGAGGCATCCTTGAATACTGCGTCCCAATCGATCATCCCCGGTCGGATCTCGGCGATGGAAGAATGAGCCCGGTCATATACCACCTTGCTGGCACGAGCGACCGCTCCGGTCTCCAGAAAATAAATGCCTAACCGTTCCCCTCCGTAAATGATCTTGGAAGTTCCGATACCCTGTTTGCGTAATTCCATAACGCAGGCACGGGCGATGTCATTTTTGGGTAAACGGGTTACAAACTCAGTCTCTATGCCATAGTTGGCGAGTGAGGCAGCGACATTCGCTTCCCCTCCGCCAAAAGTAGCGTTGAACTGATTGGCTTGGCAAAAGCGTAAATAGTCCGGAGTAGCCAGCCTAAGCATGATCTCTCCGAAAGTTATGACTTTCTTACTCATGGTGGTATAGTATTATGTTTTTCGCAAATGTAAGGGTTTATTTCGAATAATGTATAGCGTGTGTGCGAAAACATAGGCTTTTTTATTCCACCTCCCGGACAAAACGCCTGATTTCGAAAGGAGTCTTAGGGGCGCTAACACTGGTGTAGAAAGGAAGCAGGTATTTGACAAAGCCTTCTTCTACCTCTAAATTGGGAAATCCTAGTTTATAGATACCAAAGCGAGAATCATAATCCTTGATCGAATCTTCTCGAAGTTCTGTATACCGATGGGATAAATAGTCTGGTTCATAGTACCAAGTATTTAATGTGACCTATTGACAAAGATACGATAAGTTTCTTGGTTTAGGATATAGAGTCTGGAAAAACAAAAAAGCCGCTAGTCCCAATATGGATGCGGCTTTTTTTGCTCCTCAATGAAACAATCTCACGATTCCCCCCTTGCAAAGACTTGTTAACCTTAGATCTAAAATACTATGAAAAAAACTCGATGCAAATATAAGGGGTTTTATAATATGCGTCAATAGTATTTGTAACATTTTATTGTAAAAATATCGCAAATAGGTTTCAATTTGATATATATCAAGCTTGTTATTCAGAAATTCCGCACTTTTTAGGAATATTATTCATAATTTCGAATAATTCGTTAACAGTCTCCGCACGTAGCATGGCGATCCGTGTTTGCTTGAAATCGGTAATACCTTTGAAGAGTGGAGTAGCTGCCAGATGACGGCGAATATGTAAGATTCCCCTACGTTCGTCCAATCGTTCCACGCTTTGCTCCACTTGTTTTTTTAGGATATCCAGATACCAAGAGAAAGGCTCTTGTGGCAATAATTCCCCGGTCGTAAGATAGTGTTTTACCTCCCGGAAGATCCAAGGGCGGCCTATGCTAGCCCTACCGATCATTACGGCGTCTACGCCATAGTCCTCGAAACGCTGCTTGCATATCTCGGCGGAAGTCACGTCGCCATTCCCGATGATAGGGATTTGCATGCGAGGGTTATTTTTTACGGCACCGATCAAGGTCCAATCCGCCTCGCCCGTGTACATTTGCGCCCGTGTACGTCCGTGGATGGAGAGGGCGGTGATACCGCAATCCTGTAGTTGCTCGGCCAGATCCACGATAACGCGGTTGTCGGCATCCCATCCCAAACGGGTTTTCACGGTGACGGGGATGTTCACGGCTTTCACCACCTCTCTCGTGATCTCCAGCATCAACGGGATATTGCGTAGCATGCCGGCCCCGGCTCCCTTGCCCGCTACTTTTTTTACGGGGCAACCAAAGTTTATATCTAAAATATCCGGACGAGCTTCCTCGCAAATACGTGCGGCCTCTACCATCGAGGCTACGTCCTTACCGTAAATCTGGATAGCGACCGGACGCTCATCATCGGAGACATTTAGTTTTTGCTGTGTTTTGTTCACACTGCGGATCAATGCGTCGCTCGATACGAACTCCGTATATACCATGTCCGCTCCGAAGCGTTTGCACATCAAACGAAACGAGATATCTGTCACGTCCTCCATAGGCGCCAAGAATACCGGACACTCCCCTAAATCTATTGAACCAATCTTCATACCTTCTGTTTGCTAACTAAATAGAGATTACAAAAGTACTTCTTTTTGGGGAATAATTTTTACATCTCGTAAGATGATCGGTAGATGGAACAGGTGTTTTTAATAATCCGGATCATTTATGATATATTGATAGAGCTCGGATTGCCCCGCTTTATTTAGGATCTTGTGCTTCTCCAACTGGAACTTCAACTGATCCAAACCAAGGGTACCGAAGCCCGGCATATCCAATAATGAGTCGAGGCCTTTTTTCTTCGCGTAGCGTAACAGATCTTCTATGGTTTCTATTTCCAGCTTCGCGAGGCACTTGCGGATATAGGGAGACAAGGTGAGGTTAGTGATGGGTTGGCATATCCGTTTGGCGGCACTTTGGGGGATGGAGACGAGTGATCGGGGAGATTCGATATACAAACCGCTTTCAAGTGCCTTTTTGTACAGGCTTTTCAACTCGTATTCCATATTCCTGTTCTCGAGCCGTAAACGTTCTATCTCCAGATCCTGATATTTGATTGTTTTCTTATATTCAGCCAGAAATCCGGTGCTCTCTTGTAATCGGAGTACTATCTTTTTGTACCGGTAGCACAATCTGTCGTAGGATATATCGCAACGTTTGGCTACATCCTGCATTTTGGTGCCCGAGGTTATTTCCGTGAATATGTATCGATCTTGTTTGTCGTGTATGAATGTAGCTAGTTCGGCGGTAATTTGTTTAAGGAGGGGAGAGATGTTTTTAAGGGATCGAAGGCAGAACAGGAAATCATCGTGTTGGGCGATGATCTCGTCGGCCTCTTCTTTCTTGTCTTCGATGATCAGTTGCAGGTATAGTTTCTGTATTCCCAGATGTTCGATATGGGAGATGAATTCACGCAGGTTGGCCAGATCCACGAGGCGACTGTCTTTCGTCACGGAGTAAGAGGTTATTTTATGGCTTTTGGCCCAATATTGGATATCTTCGCTGGGGAAACCCGTGATACGGGCGGCCTCTTCTATGGTAATAAGTTCAGGCATATTGAAATAAGGTTATATTACGAGTAATAGGTTTTCTGTTTAGTTAAAATACGGAATTTAGCATCGATCGATAAAGGCAAATAGATCACGTATTCCTGTTTCATCTCAATTATGAAATGAGTGGTATTATAGCATACTCCCTTTATATCACTGTATTTACGTATAATACTATGAACGTGGAATTCCTTCTCATTACAATAAAATTCTAATTCAGGGAAATACTTGCTAAAACAAGTATCGTAAAAAATAAAAAGATTCTGAATCTCTTCAAGGCTACAAACGTCCATACGCCAATTGTTTTACAGTTAATAATAGATTAAAAGGTCAAGACAATTTATAAAGGATGTCCTTCGTGAGGGCGGGCGTTATATGGCTTTATGTAAAGTAGTGGTCCTTTCATTAAATAAAGAAAGGGCGATTGGCTGAACTTTTACTTAATCGAAGGTTCGGCTAAGACCCCGCAACGAATAAAAGTCAGCCGCACGCCTCCTTTATCTGTATACACTCATAGTTCCTAAAGTAACGTCAGTTTCCACTATAAGTAACGCCAGTTTCATCCGGTTGAAACTACAGTTTCCTAAGCGAGAAATAGAAGGAGTCTGCAATGAATTTATAGACAGTACTTTATATTATCTTCCCATCATCTTTCATTAACTCCCATATACCTTGTTCAAGAATCTCTTGCAGGGAATGGTCTTGAAGTATCCCTTGATAGGTGGAATAGAAATCTCCATCAAGTCCTATATAGACAATATTCTCATGCAATTCTTCTATGGTAGTGATATGTGCATGCAGCTTACAGTTCTTGTCGGGGCAGTTCGCTACAATTTTCTTAATTCTTTCCATTTTGTTCAGCAATTCATCGTATTGGGATATGCCTTTAGTGGTGGGTTGAATCTGATAATTAGTTTTCTTGGCAGGTTGTATGTTATGGTTGGGGTCAAGCAATACTACATGGAATATGTAGGGGTCTCTGTCAAAATAGCCGACAATACGCCCTGTGCTTTTGGATATAGAGAACTGCATCATTGGAAACTCTTCTTCATTATCCAATATTTCATCGGGAAGCCAGTCGAGCTCCTTTCTTTGAACTGGAATGTTCTTTGCGCTCCAGTCAATAGGATGGCAGCGTAAAGCAATACTGCCTTTATTTTCTTCAAAGACTTCTTGGGGTGTCATGTTCCCCAATACTCCCAACCGTTCAATAAGCCCAACATGCCATCCTTGTGAGCATCCGCCAAGTTCAAAATTGGGTATCTGCTTAAAATAAGAGAAGGAAAAAGTAATTTTCCTTCTCCTCACTTCTTTGGCTTGTTCGGAACTAACTAACTGTTTCGTGCCATATTTAGGCTGATTGGAATTAAGCGTTAATTTCTTTCCACTTTGTCCCATAGTATTCCGTCATAAGTGCTGAAGAGATAATCTCGTCGCAACGTTCGTTTACGCCCAAATCGCCTCTTGTTTTAATCCATGGCATTTCAGTATGAGACAGTCTTTCTAACTCTGCTCCACTGTATTTGAGATAGTTCTCTAAGATAAAATCCACAAATTCAGTGTCTTCAACGGAGAGAGCTACATCCTTATTCCGACAATCCTCCAAATTTATTTCAGAATAAAGGTACTTTGTCGGATTGAAACGATTATATATTTCCCGGTTTACGGGACCGTGAATCCATGCCTCAAAATCACCGGTAAACATGGACTTCTTATTTATTCCGTAAGACCACGCCTGAACGTAATACAATAGCTTCTGCAACTTTAAATTGATTAACGATGCATTTTTATCTTCTGATTTTACACGTAAGATTATATAATCAGCAATGTCGTGTATTGAGTTCATATTTTTAGGCTTAATATTGGTATGCAAAGATAGGTAGAATATTTGTCTGCGCAAAAAATAAATCGCTGAATTCATGTGTCTTAAATTATTTCACATCTTTTGCCTGTCTTTCCTCTTTCTGTGGCCTGTTGGTCGTTTATAAGAAGTCTTCTCAAATATTATTCTTACCTTTCCTCTATAAATCAAGTTCACGTTAGGAAATAGT
>NZ_QTMJ01000044.1:0-6413 GCF_003635485.1 Parabacteroides sp. AF19-14
TTATCTCCATATAAAAGATGTTGTTTGGTTTACCTAACAGATGAGAAAGAATTGGCTCATGTATCAACTTTTTTACAAGGAAAAGAGATCCCTATTCTATTATTATCTGAATATGAGATTCCGGATGACACAGAACTATCAGAGACAGTTACAGCTGTACAAGTTGAATTTTCCGAACAAAAGGTATTTGAGAATGATAGTATCGAACAAAATTTCCCTAGACTCTTCTCATACGCAAATACGTTTGAGACGATTTTACGAATCTTAAGCCCAAGTAAGGTTGTTTGTTTGGCATTAAGCAAAACTTATCAAAAAGAATTATTGCTAGGCTTTGCAAAGGATTCAAACATAAAAATTGAATGTTGATAAGATGAAAACAGAAAAAGACATATTGTTACGAAGAATTGCGAATCATCTGATTTTGCACTCAATCGACATGGAGGATATTGGTTTATTCCATGGGAAGATGGGAGTTGTTTTGTTCTTTGCGCACTACGCAAGATATACAGGCTTAACTATATATGATGACTTTGCGGGGGAACTGCTCGAAGAAATCTGCGAGAATATTCCAGAAACATTACCAATAAACCTAGAGACTGGATTATGTGGAATTGGCTGGGGTATCGAATATCTGATTCAAAATGGGTTCATGGAAGGAGACTCCAATGAAATCCTTGCGGAAATCGACCAAAAAGTCATGGAGCGGGATTTACTAAGAATAAAAGATCTCAGCTTGGAGACAGGACTAATGGGAATATCATGTTATATTAGGTCTCGTCTAAGATCAAATAAGAATATGCATATTTTTGATAATAGATATTTATATGACTGGAAATCATCGGTAAGTATAGCAGATATAGTTGAGGATAATTGTATATTAAAATGCATCGTCAAAATAAATCAATTTAGATTAGTTGGTTTGAATAAAAATGTAATCTAAATAAATAGTAACATGAAAGCAATATACTTATTTAATAGAATAAACACAGCAAATTGCTATGGTATAGGTCAATATATAAAACAGATTGTAGAAACATTGATAAAAAATGATAATTATGAAGTAAATCAGATAAATTTATTTTCACAAGAAAGAGAGTATAAAGTTATAAAAAGTGGTAATTATATACTGCATGAAATTCCCATAGTAACTAAAGATATTAAAAAATATTACTTGTCAGTATATTATCTCTTAATATCCAATTTTGACAGCAAAATAAGTCAGCGTATTTTTCATTTTAATTATTCGAGTGATTACTTTTTGGCTAATTTGATAAAAAATCGAATAAATAATATAGCAATCATATTTACTGTTCATTATCAAAAATGGTGTTTAGCACTAGATGGAAACTTAATGTATTTTAAAGAGAATATAGTTAATAATAATTTAGATAATACAAATAGCAATGATTTGAAAATACATAATTCATATATTATTGAAAGAAATTTTTACAATATATCTAATCGAATAATATGTTTAAATACATTTATACAGAATGTGATTATAAGCTTGTATAAGATTCCAAAAAGTAAGTTACATTTTATGCGTAATTGTTTAGATGACCATTATGTAGAAATAACTGATACAGAAAAAAGGAAGTTAAGGGAAAAATACTCTTTTTCACCAGATGATTATATTATAATATTTGCAGGAAGATTGAATAGGGTAAAAGGTATTCAATACTTAATAGAGTCAATGAGCCTAATTCTCAAAGATAAGAAGAATGTTAGGCTGATAATTGCGGGAGACGGAGATTTTGGTAGTTGCATAAATTTAGCTAGATATAGTCTCAGTAGAATTTCTTTTTTTGGATATTTAGATAAAGACGATCTGTATAATTTATATCAAATATCAGATTTAGGAATACTTCCATCTTTTCATGAACAGTCATCTTATACAATGATTGAAATGATGATGTTTTGTTTACCTATCGTTATCACTGATTCCACAGCATTGAATGAGGTAGAAGTCTCTCATGAAATGAAAATAAATATAAAATATAAAAAAAGAGATGCAAGTATAGAGATTAATAAGATTAAAGATGCAATAATATATGCAATTAACAATAAAGAAATAAACAAAGTAAAATATATGATGAGAGAAACGTATATAAAGAAATACTCTAATGTTAATTTAAGTAAAATTAGAGATTTGTATAACTTTTAATATTTTTCATTATGAAAACAGTCAAAAAAATTAAGTTAGTAGAAGTATCGAGTAAATCTATCCAAAAAAAGGATTTAGGTAAATTAAAGGGTGGCATTTGTTCTAGTTACGATTGCCAGTGCGGAGGAACATTTTCAACAAGCATGACAGATGCTGTACTCGAAGATGATTCACACCGTTAATCAATCACTATTCATTAGGAGCCAAAGCTCCTAATGAATTAATTTATTGTATTATGGCAAGATTTAAGAGCGTTATATTTACTACGTCGAAATTGAACACATACATGTTTTCAAATTCGCTTGGATGTGTATTATATATACATCCAATAATGATACATTTGCTTAAAAACAAGAGTGAAAACAATAAATATGAATACACAAACACTGATTTATATTCTGAAAATGAAATTGATTATTATCAAAGAAAAATAGATTTCTATACTAGGTATCTTGTATTTGAAAGTGCTGTTAAAGATCATTTATTCATTGATAATATAAGTGAAAATGATATAATAAAATCCATATCAAATACGGAACAGCTAGCTATTGAGCTTATACAAGATTGTAATTTACAGTGCAAATATTGTATCTATGGAAGTCTATATAAAAACCCATTTAAATACAATAAAATAAAATCAAACGATGTACAAAAAATTATTGATAGATTATTATGCTATTGGGAATTTGGAGTAACTAAAAATATAAGAATTAACTATTATGGAGGAGAACCATTATTAAGATTTGAAGATATTCAACAAATAACAGAATATATTAAGTCTAAAAATACTAGTGTAAATTTTACTTTTGGATTAACCACAAATGGAACTCTATTGGATGCATATAAAATAGATTATTTTGTAAAAAATAATTTTGTGTTAGCAATCAGCCTTGATGGAAATGAGGAATCAAATAGGTATAGAGTATATAAAAATGGAAATGAAACATATAATACGATTATAAATAACATGATGTTTATAAAAGAAAAATATCCTAGATACTATTCTGATAATATTCATTACATATCGGTACTTCATGATAAAAACAAAAATCTAAATATAAAACATTTTTTCTTAAATTATTTGAATACAGATAAGGTAAATACTGGATCTCTTAATAAAATAGATGTGAATGAAGATAATATATCAGTATTTAACAAAATGTTTCGCACTAATTATTCCGTTAAAGATGGTTTTATAATAAATAAACATATATATAGATATCAGAAAGAAATATTTAGAATAAGAGATATATATTCATTTCCTGAATATTTGCATAAAAAATCTAACAAAAGAATGTATACAGGTACATGTATTCCTCTTAAAAAGAAGTTATTTATCACTGCTGAATATCAGTTAATGCCTTGTGAAAAAATCAGCTTCAATAATAATTATGGATTAATATGCAATAATGGAAATATTCAAAACATCAATCATAAATATATTGCTGAACAATACAATAAAAATATCAAAACGGTGATAAGTCAATGTAAAAAATGCTATTATTCGATGTTATGTAGTTTTTGTATTTTTACACTGCAAAATAAGGGAGATGGATACTATTGTAATAGGCATATGACAATAAGAAGATTTTCAATTTATCTCTCAAATATATTTACGTATTTAGAAAATAATAAATCTATTAAATTATGAAATTGTTTTTTTTATGCTTTTTTATTTTTACTTCAAAAGCTTTCTTATTGACTGCGCAGATTAGAATTAATATTTATGATCAGCGAGATCATTATGAAAAAGTAAACCTTAGTGAAGTAGCTGATTCAATCGTTTATATTCCTCTAGAAACTACTGATAGTTGTTTGTTGAGTGATGAACTGCAGATTTTTTACGGTAAAGATGCGATATTCGTTGGAGATCAGAAGAATGAGAGGTTTTACCGTTTTGATAAACACGGATCCTTTTTAAATACTATAGGACAAAAGGGTGAAGGACCAGCTGATTATACTTCAGCATTGAATTTCTATGTTGATGAAATTGAAAAATACGTATATATTATTAGCCCACAATCAAAAACAATATTTATATACAATTATTTAGGGGAGTTTATAGATAGAATAATCTTAGACTTTACTCCATGGATGATTCAAAAAAGCAATAAAAAAATACTCTTTTATAATAATCGTTTTAATAGAATTGATAAAAATAAAAATGTCAAAGAATTATATCTTACCAATGATAAGGGTGATATTATAGATTCTTTACCGACCACAATTGATGATAAATCTATGGATATGTTACTTCTGGAAATGCCGTTTTTTTACCAGTATAAAGCAGGTATTTTTTATAAAAATCCATTATCTGACTTAGTATATGAAATTAGCATTCCTCTTTCTATTAAGCCTATATATGAAATTTACACTGGTCCTGTAAGACGTAGTGAAAATGATTTTAAGAATATGGATAAGTTGTCCCAAATAATATCTGTTAGAAACATAATAGAATCAGATAAATCCATAATTATTGTATTTGCTTATAAAGGCAATTTCTTCAATATTTGGTTCGATAAAAAAAGTAAGTCAGCACTTAATGTAAAAAACATTTATCCTGGCTTTATAGATAATATCACTAATGGACCTGATATATTACCATATTGGCAATCATCTTCTAGTGAGAGTGTTTTTATTTCTCTATTGACGATTGAATATTTGGAGAAATATCCTATTAAAATTGAAGGTAATTTTTTCAAAAAAGAAACGATTGACAGTAATCCAGTATTAGCTATTGTGAAATTGAAATAATTTATAGTAATTTTAAGTACAAAACTCAAATATTTATGGAAGTTGAATATTATTTATATTTAGAGCCCTTTACATATGTTGATATGCTAAATGATCAAGTTTTACTTTATAATACATTATCTGGTGCAAATCAGACTTTTTGTAGTCAAGAGATAGTTGACTTTTTTACAAAAATCAACATGCAGGATAATTATGGAAAATATATTGAAATCGATACAATAAAAAAAGATAAAGAATGGATGAGACTTATAAAATGGATAAGAGATAGTTTTAGCGGAGATTTATTGTGTTTAAAAAATAAATACAATCCATACATTTTAAAACCATATTTTAAAAACCTAGACACAGATGATTTAAAAGAAGACAAATCTTTAGATTTAATCTTTTATATCAACTCGCATTGCAGTTTTAATTGCCACTATTGTA
Source organism: Parabacteroides sp. AF19-14 (assembly GCF_003635485.1). NCBI lineage: Bacteria > Pseudomonadati > Bacteroidota > Bacteroidia > Bacteroidales > Tannerellaceae > Parabacteroides > Parabacteroides sp. AF19-14. Next base: position 5,345 of record NZ_QTMJ01000044.1, read on the forward strand.
AAAAATACTATCGCCAATTTCTATTTTGTAAATCTAACTTAGGAAATCATGAATTAGATAAAGAATCTATACTAATATTTATTCATAAAATCTCGATTCATCGAATATCTTCAATATCATTTTTAGGAGAATATCTAATTGATTTTATTTCTGATAAAAAAATTTCAGATTTTATAAATCGTGCAGATTGTGAAATTATTCTATACTTTAATATCATGAGTTTAATGAATATAGACTTGTCTATGCTAACTAATTTTAAATTCAAAATAGCTATTCTTGTTAATGAGTATTACGATATAAATCTCTTAATTTTATTTGATAAGAAAATATCAAAATTAAATTTAGACTATACTTATCATATGGCTATTGATAGAGAATTGAATATCCCTGATTCCATTGAAGATAAAATCATATTACATCCTTTCTACAACGGAGATAATATGCTATTTTTTAAAAATAATGTATTTACAGAGTTGAAAGACTTTGAAAATTACAAATTATCAATGAGAGAGCTATATAATAAATCAATCATTAATACGTTCTATTATGGAAGGTTAATGGTTGATTCAGATGGATTAATATACACTTCTTTTAATAACTTTGCTAGTATAGGAAATATTAGCGATTCTAATATCGAATATTTATTAAATAAATCATTCTCAAATAATCATTTATGGTATCTTCTCAGAAAAAATATCTCCATATGTTCATCCTGTATATATCAAAATATATGTCCTCCAATTTCCGATTATGAACTATTTATTAACCGTTTTAATTTATGTCATATTAATCCTTTGTAAATAGTGTTTAAATCTTTCCCCACATACCGCCAACTGGACTCTATGGACTGCGGTCCCACCTGCCTCCGTATGATCGCCAAGCATTACGGGTGGGCTTATTCCGTGCAAAGCTTACGGGAGAAAGCCTTCATCACACGGGAAGGAGTCTCCATGCTCGGTATCAGCGAGGCGGCGGAGGCGATCGGGTTCCGTACGCAAGGCGTGCGGATTACCATGGACGAGTTGGAGAAGGAATGTCCCCTACCCTGCATACTGCACTGGAACCAATG
>NZ_QTMJ01000045.1:0-6294 GCF_003635485.1 Parabacteroides sp. AF19-14
CTCTTGCATAATTTTTGTCATCCTCCCCATTAAGCAGGCAGGCGATAGGCATGGTTATATTTACGCAACTGAAAAGATCATGCTCTATCTTCTGACAGTTATCAGCGAACTTTATGCCTTGCAGCTCTCCTTGAGCCATTTCTACAAGACGATAAATGATACGCTTTTCGTACACGTTAAAGTCATATTTTGCAGTAGTCATAATATAACTTTGGATAAGGTCTTTGTTTACTATTGCCATAATTATCAGTGTTTTGTGCAAATATAAGTAATAAAAACGAGTTTTGCGAATAAAACTCGTTAATATTGTGATTTAGTATTCAAAAACTCGTAGTTAAACTTTGAAATAGTATTCTAAAACTCGCAGTTAGTATTCAAAAACTCGTAGTTAGATTCTTGTTGTTGCTTGTAATTTATTGTTTATCAGATTATTAAAGCATGTTTTTCGGAAGTCGATAAGCATATAACAAGTAATGCTTAAAAACAAGTCATAAAATTTTAGCCTGAATGTGGCTTCCAGACCTCCAAATCCGTGAAAAACGACTTTTTGAATGTTTGTGAAAGCAAAGCAAAAGCCAGCGCAGCGTTCTTTGAGGAACGAATTTTCCGCGCGTGTACACAAATAAGTACACAAAACTTTTGTTTCATTGGTTTTTATCCCTATTTTTGCAGTGTAAACCAATATATTAGAACTATGCAGATTGTTACAACGCGCGAATTTCGTGCCAACCAGAAGAAATACTTCGAAATGGCAGAGACGGAAACGATCCTGGTTTCCAGACGCAATGCAGCCCCTATCATGGTGTGTGCAGTCAGAGAAGGTGATTTTCCTTCAAAGGAAGAACTTGCGGCTATCCAGAGAGGTATTGAAGATATCCGAAACGGAAATACCTTCAGAATGGCCAAGAATGAGTCTCTGGACGATTTTCTTAACCGTATAGAGGGCGAAGGCAATGTATGAGATAGAATTTTCCAAAGAAGCGGTAAAACATGTCCTGTTAATGAGAAAATCCTCTCCACAGCTTTTCAAGAAGCTGGAGAAGCTGCTTGATGAACTCCGGGAACACCCATATACGGGTACAGGGCATCCGGAACAGTTGAGATACCTGGAGGGTGTCTGGTCAAGGCAGCTGGACAAGAAGAACCGTATCAGGTATATGGTCAACGAGACTACCGTAATTGTGTTTATCATTTCAGCCTGGGGGCATTATGACGACAAATGAAGGATTGCAGTATGTGCCGTTTCGGAACTTACTGCAATCCTTTTGAATTTGTGACAGAATCAAAATAAAGACAACTGCCGTTTATCCTCTTCTTCCTGTTTGTGTGCTTTCTGGCTCTGCTTCTCATAATCGAGTATTTCCTGTATTGACCGGATAGCTCTCATTCTCTGTTCCGGAGTGGTGCGCCTTGCCATACCCTTTTCCATTTTTCCATGCTTCAGCCAATTTGAATACATATCGATCAGACAAAGCACTTCTTCTTCCATTACTGTAGGCACTCTCATGGTCTTGGTGTACATGCCGGACACAGCCTTTCTTCCGGAACCTTCTCTGGCTCCACCTTTCCCGGTCTTTTTTCCTGGCTCCTTTTCCATAGGTCTGTTTTGTTTGATTTCGTTACGGAATCAAAGTTAGGTATTTTATATCGGATATCCAAGTAAAACCGCACACTGATTTGCACTGCAAACGGCTGCACTCGTCGGGACGGGTGGTCCCGCCCCTTGCCGTGCGGCGCTCCCCGACCGATGAGTTTTTTGTGGTGTTCCGGATATGGCCTGTTGTGCGGTTTTGTTGGGTAATTCTGTTGTGTACCAGGTGTGCGGTTTTCGTGTGTGTTCACGTGTGTGGGATAGGTTCTATCTCTCCCCGTCCCCTTTGCTAATTTCGCGCTGGGGAGGGTGTTCGATAGAACAGCAAGAGGAAACCGGGCAAGCCCTGTTTTTTCCTCTTGCCCTACGGGGTTTTTAGCTGTAAATCAGCTATTTAGGAAATTATACCAATATAATTTGGTTATAACGAATAAATATACTATCTTGTAAACCAATTAGTTAGTATATTAATTCGTTATAATAAGCCTTATAATTATATGGAAAAAGACAGTAAAACAACAGTAGCGGTAGAACGTACTACTTTTGCTAAACTTGACCGTCTGGCCAAGGCAAACAGTGTGTCAAAAATGGAGTATATTACTCATGCCATAAACTACTTTGAGAAGTACGGTATAAACCCGGTCGAGCATGAAAGCCCGGCACAGGAAATGCAGAAGCTTATCAAGCGCATGGACCAGGTGTTCGCATTCCTGAAGAAACAGGAAACGGATCTTGTGCGTCCGGCTTGTGAAGCTCTGGCCGGAGCCAGCACACAGATAACCATAAGCCTTTCATCCTTACTTTCGGAAGAAAAGTTCAGGCGGTTCCTGAAGGATAACAAGGAGCTGCTTGCCGGGATAATCAACAGTTCCGACAACAACGGCAAGGCCATAGGCAGGGCAGAAAAAGCGGTGCGGGATGCAGATTCAACTATAAGGAAGAACCAGGATATTATCTTCAAGCGGATAGAAGCCAGCGAAACGGCACAACTCAAGGCCATGCAACATATCGTTTCCTTCCTCGATGCAAAAGGAAAGACCGGGCTGCTCGATGACATAAACAAGGTCTATAAGAAGGAAAAGGAAAGGAGGGGGCTATGAATATAAAAATTCAGGGTGGCGGTTCCGGAACTTATGCCAATACAGGGAGCTGCACAGGAGTAACGACCTATCTCCAGCATGAGGATCTGGAGCGCATGAAGAACGGCCGGGAAGTGCAGCCGTTTTTCAATAACTCTCGTGACTACATAAGCGCACAGGAAGTAACCTTCAAGATAGACAACAACAAGGCAAAATTAAGCCGGAACGATGCGAAGTTCTATGTGATCACGGTAAGCCCTTCCAGCCGGGAGCTGGAGAAAATGGGCAAGACAGAGAAGGAACAGGCTGAAGCCATGAGAAGGTATGTCCGTGATGATGTGATGCAGCACTATGCGGAAGGGTTCGGAAAAGGCCTGAACAAAGAGGATGTCGAGTATTACGGAAAGATCCATTTTGAGAGGAAGGGAGCCGACCGGTACGACATGCACGCACATATCATCGTCAGCCGGAAGGACAGGAGCAACACCAGGAAGCTAAGCCCAAAGACCAACCACACCGGGAAGAAGAACTGCGGAAACGTGAAGGGAGGTTTCGACAGGACAGATTTTTTCCGAAAGTGTGAAACCTCATTTGACAAGCGCACAGGGTATGACCGGGCCCCGGAACAGACCTTCGACTATCTCAATACCATGAAGAACGGAAGCCCGAAAGAAATATTCCAGAAAAAGGAGTGGGCGGAACGTGTGAACCATGAACGGCTTGAGAAGATGAAAGCCGAATGGAACCGGGATCTTCAGGAACCGCACCAGGAACAAGGCCGTGAAGAGAGCCAACAACAGGGAAACAGTATTTCCCAAGTTCCGGAAATCAACCAGGTACCGCAGCGGAAGAAGCAACAGGAGGAAGAACTCGACCAGCCCAGGAAAAGAAGCCGGGGGTTTGGAATGGGTATGTGATTCTACATATACATACCACTTGTGTTAGGGCTTGTTAATTCCCTTACCTTGATATGCAGGGTAAGGGAATTAACAACTAGTTCTTGGAAAAGCTTTTTTGTTTCCCTAAAATTGAATCAATAATGAATATACAGTGCCGGATATGCGGGCTATGATTTTTGCAGCTTGTTTTTCATTACCCTTAAAATCCTTTACGAATACAGCCAATGTATAGTATTTGTTATTAGGTAAACGTATAAAGGCTACATCATTGTGAGCTGCAAGAATACCATTTTCATTGACACAACCTGAGCCTGTCTTATGTGCTATAACAACCCCTTCTTTATCAAGAAGCGGAGCTACTATCCTGTCCACACCTGTTTTACATTCTGTCAATGTATTCTTAATGAAATTTTGTTTCTCGTTACTAATAAGGCTTTCTGTAAACAAACGATTCATCAATATTGCGGCACCAAGAGGGGATGTATAATTAGAGTAAGCTTTGTCATGGTCAGCTGACATTTCCTCTTCCGTGTAAGCTATTTGAAAGCTCGAACGTGGAATGAGTTTCGCTATAAAACTGTCTGTTTGTGCAGTATTGAGTATATTCTTAAACATGATATTGCTTGCATTATTGTCGCTTTGAATAAGAGTATAACGTAATAAATCTCTCACTGTTAATGATATGACAGATGTTGAATAATCTTTCATCATAGGGCTCCACGTTTTTGGATCAAGTTTTTCCCTATTTATCTTTACCAATGTGTCAAGGGAAATACCTTTTTTGTCAAAGTCATTGCAAAGAGCTAATGCCTGATGAACCTTAAATACGCTCATCATTGGATAAATACTTTTGTTGTTTACTGTTACTGTGTCCTGATTGTTTATGATTACAGCAACTCCGATTTCTCCTGGATATTCGGATGCAATCTTAGAAATAGAATCGCTGATAACCTGACTGTTTAGCTCTGATTTACTCTTGTTCGCTATTGACTTGTGCGAAAATTGCTTTAATGAAATGATAGTTAAACACAATAAAATGACAATTGAAACTGATAAAATAATCTTGTTTTTTTTCATGAAATAAATGATATAGAGTTATAAATTAAATTCTGTTTTTACTTTTATTTTTCCGAAAGTTTTCTGTTCGTCACGTACCCGGCAAAGTTCCCGGTGTGCTTTTTCTTTATACTCCTGAAGAACTTTGATTTCGTTACGCAATCGGTCGTTTTCTTCCTGAAGAACCTGGAGCTCTTTTACCTGTTCTTCTGCTCTCATTTCAGCACGTACCTTTTCTTCTGCTGCCTTTGCGATAAGTTCTGGAGCTGGAAGCTGTTTTGCGGTCTGTTCCCGGACTGCCTGTAGTAGTTGGCGAATCGCTTCTGTTCCCTCATTGCTTGTCTGCATGGTCGCTTTTACTTCATTCAATTCTCCGATGATCTTTTCCAAGGGGGAGTAATCAAGCGCGTTACTCTTCAGGTCGAAACCTGTGCGTTCAAAGTATTCCAGGGCGAGAGAAACGAACTCTTTCCGTAATATGCCGTTTGCCCGGCAGTATATCTCCAGCCGTTCAGATGTTTCTCCGCTTATTGAGATTGTAGTCTTTTCCGGCTTGCTTTTGGGTTGTATGGTTACTTTATCTGTCATACCTTAACCGATTGATATGAATATGCTTATAATATGCTTGATATGCTGGTTTTATGCTTCTTTTTAATTAAATATGCTGTAAATATACTGAATATTCCTGAAATATATTCAGGTTACTTGGCCTTTTCTTCGCTTAAAGTGATATGAGAATCCACAAAGTACCCTCCAAAGCCGGATAAGGCGTTTGGTTGCGTGTAAGTGACCGTTACAAGGGTTTGTCCCATGAATGTCTCAATCTTGTCTATAATGGCTTCCATTGGCTTTCCTAAGCCTGTGGCTTCAGCAGATACCAATATCAAGTCTCCTTCTTTCATATCGTTGCTTTTTGATTTTGTTACAGATTCAAAGTTTCTTTCTATCTTTAATTTTTCCCTTGATAGCATTGATTATATAACCTTTGGGGTTCTTCTTTTCCCTTGATTTCCCTTTTAGAATGGCAAGCTCGTTAAGTAAATCCGGGAGTAAGGTTTGTGCTGATATAAACAGATCCAGGTTGTTCTTAATCTCTTTATCTGAAAATTCAATCGAGTTTTTAAGATAGCTTCTTACTTCAGGAGCCAAAGACCAGCTTAAAGCTGTCTGTTTTTGAAGGTCATGTTTTTCCAAATCACTGTCACGGTGTTCCGGTTGATATACCGGATAAAACTTTATGGCCGTTATCTTTCGTCCTGTTTTGAGTGGTGTGTACTCAAAGGTATATGGGCTGACTTCATCAAGCTCTTTTTTTGCTGCATCCACAACATAACGTATAAAATCGTTGATACGCTCGTATTTATCTGCTACACAAAACATTTCCTTTAGTTGTTCTATAGAGTATATCAGAGGAGTTTTCTGGTTGCTCAGTAACTCATAAAAACGCATTGAAAACTGGCTCTTAAAGCTCATGGCTGCTTTCAGTTCGTATTTTCTGAAGCCCTTTGAGAAATCAAGTATGCAGTCCCATACACGTGGGTGTACCTGAAAGGACAAGACTGAAGAACGTTTCCGTATATAAGGCAAGGCTATGATAGAGATACTTTGCCAGATCTCATCATCTTCATACTCAAAGATCTTTCGCTGAAGCGACTGTAGGGCTTCTTTT
>NZ_QTMJ01000046.1:0-5837 GCF_003635485.1 Parabacteroides sp. AF19-14
TTACCATAGACATTTTATTAGGGAAGCGTAGGTTCAACTGGCAAGTACAAATAAGTAGAAATGTTTGAACAACACCGTTTTAGGAAGTTGAAAAATCAAGTTTCTCTCTCGGTATAGCGTTTATTTTGGCCAATATCTTCTTTAGTTTAGCATTTGTGTATTTCCCATTCGTGTTCTATTTAGCTCCTTATTATGAGTATGTAGCAAGTTACTTATCAAATTCAGCCTCTTTGAGGGTCAAATATGGTTTTGCAAATGGTGACTGACAAGACATAAACAAGGTCAGCAGGATTTTTTACATAAATGGACATGAATGTATATAACCTAAAATAAGAATAAATTTTAATAAGGGCTGCCCAAAAAGAAAAAAAATGCAGTTGCCATCCTACAGATACTTGCAGAAAGGATAAAATTTACTTTTAGACCTTTTGGGATAGCCCTTATTAATACTTCAGATAAAATTCCTTAGGTTATATTTTCAATCCTTTGGACCGGGTTTCCTCCTTGGCATACAGTCCCGGACGCCCGATTATGACATGGTTGGCAACGATACTATCCGCCGGACTGCGTATCTGCGGCGGTGCATTTTCGGGATATTGCGCCTGCCTGTTCCTCACATCTTCCGCTTCCGGCTTGAGCTGTTGCCCTTCATTCTCCTTTTCTGCGACTTCGGGCGTGGGTGGCGCAAGCTCCAGCTGAATTTTTCGGTCAAGGGCGGCAAGTTCGGACTTCAACTGCTTCAGCTCGTCCTCCTTCTTCCACACCTTACCCGCTATCTCCTGTAACTGCGGTATCTCCATCTCCAGCACCTCGTTCTTCGCCTTGTACTGGTCGATGATGGAGGGTATCCTCTCCATCGCGTTGAGGAAGTTGCGGGCGGCGGCCAACGGGTCAGCCATCGCCAGATGCCCGTTGTTGTAGGTGTACTTGTAGTTCCCCTCGACCACGAAGCGGTTGTCGGTGAACTCCAATCCCTCTTTGAGTATCCTTTCGCTCACCACCTTTATCGGAAAACCGTAAAGTTCACCGACCTGCGTGTACAACCCTCCGGTCGTGGCATTCTTGGCTATCTCCTGCAAACGCTTTCCGATGACCTTCTCATCGGCGGAATCCACTCCGTCCACCTTTATTATATTAAGGCGGTTGCCCTCCTTGTCGGTCTGCACCACCGACAGGAAGCGGTTCCAGTCCTCCGTCATGGCATCTATGAAAGCCGTGTTGTTGCGCAACTCGCCGGTCTTTGACTCCAGCTTGAACTCCGAATCACGCTTGCCCTTGTTGAACGACTTGCGTTCCCCTTCGAGCGATGCGATCCGCTTTTCCAGTTTCGCCTTGTCCAACAGGTCGGTATTGCCGGAGAGCAACGCCATGTATTCCGAGAAATTCATGCCCGATTTCTCGTCCATTGCCCCCTCGTCGATGGTACGCGCACCCATCGCACCGCTTTTGAGCTGGCTTATGAAAGTCTGCTTGCAGTGCAGGAGGTTGAACTTGTAGCTGTCCAGTGACTTCTCCACCGCGTAGATGATTACATCCACGTTGTTCCCGGCGAAATGTTTGGCAATCTCATTACCTGCCCTAACTCCGCGTCCGTCACGCTGTTGCAAGTCGGACGGTCGCCACGGCGTATCGAGATGATGGATAGCCACACACCGTTTCTGGGCGTTCACACCCGTTCCGAGCATAGAGGTAGAGCCGAACAGCACACGCACCGTCCCGGCGTTCATGGCGTCTATCACCGCCTTCCGCGCCTTGTCGGTCTTGCACTCCTGAATGAAGCGCACCTCGCTTGGCGGTATACCGTAGTCCTCCGTCAGTTTGCGCTTGATTTCCGAATAGACGTTCCACCCGTCGCCCGGCTGGTATGTCCCCAAATCAGAGAAAACGAACTGCGTGCCTTTCTGGGCGTCGTATTTTTGATAATACTCCGCGATCATCTTGGCACAGTGACTCGCTTTGTTGTCGGGATGATCTTCGTAATTCGGGTCTATCATGCGCATGTCGAGTGCCATTTTCCGGGCATAGTCCGTGGCGATGAGCATCTTCGCCTTTTCTTCCGTTTCCGAAAGCGGCAGCCTGCCCAACAAGGTGGCATCGCCCGTCTTGGCGAACTGCATCAGTTTCTGTATGAAGTCCTCCTGTTCCGGCGTGGGCGGTATATGGTGCAGTATCTCGTTCTTGGCAGGACGGTCAACGCCCACATCCTCCGCCGTGCGGTAGTCCGTGATTTCATTATAGAAGGCGGCAAGCTCCGGCACTTTGATGAAGTAGCGGAAACGCTCCTTCTGGACCACATTGTTCGTCACGTTAAATTCAAAATCCGTCGTCTTCTTGGCAAATATCGCCGCCCAAGCGTCGAAACACCTTATGTCCTGCCGTTCCAGCTCCTTCGGGCGCAGGTACTTGAACAGCAGGTACAATTCAGTCAGTGAGTTGCTGATAGTCGTGCCGGAGAGGAAGGTCGCACCCAAGTCTTTTCCTGTGCGCTCCTGTATGGTGCGTATGGCAAAGAGCATGTTAAGTGCCTTCTGGCTTCCCTCGCTGTTTCCCAATCCCGCCACACGGTCGTGGCGCGTGTTGAAAGTCAGATTCTTGAACTGGTGGCTCTCATCTATGAAGATGTGGTCGATGCCCATCTGCTTGAAATCCACCACGTCGTCCGTGCGTGACTTTATGGCGTGTTCCACCTTCTCCAGCTTCGCTTCAAGGTTGTGCTTGCGCTTCTCCAATCCTTTCAGCATCGCCCGCGACACGTTCTTTCCCTGCTGCCGTAGCACTTCGAGGTTTTCCTCCACCGTGTCAAGCTCTGCTTGCAGGATGCGCTGCTGCAATTCCGGCGACTGCGGTATCTTGCCGAACTGGTCGTGCGACATGATGACGCAATCGTAGTCGTTGTTCTTTATATTATTGAAGAAGCGCACACGGTTGGCGGTCGAAAAGTCCTTCTCCGAAGCGTACAGAATACGTGCGTTGGGATATGCCGCCTGATAGGTGGCTGCAATCTCCGCAACGTTGGCTTTCAGCCCGATAATCATCGGCTTGTGTGCCAAATTCAGACGCTTCATCTCATGCGCGGCGATGCACATTATCAGCGTCTTACCGGTTCCCACCTCGTGGTCGCAAATTCCGCCGCCGTTCTGTTTCAACATCCAGACGCAATCCATCTGTGAGGGATAGACGCTCTTGATACCCCGGCTTGCCAGCCCTTTCAGGTTGAGGTCGGGAAAGGTCTGATGGGAGCCGTCGTAGCGCGGGCGCACGAAACAGTTGAACTTGCGGTTATACATCGTCACAAGCCGCTCCTTGAACTGCGGCGACTGCTCTTCGAGCCATTCGGAGAAGCCGTTTCGTATCTCGTCAATCTTGGCGTTGGCGAGTTGTATTCCCTCGCTGTCGCGCATCTTGATGTCGTTGCCATGCTCGTCCTTGCCGATGGACTTCATCATGTCAGGGCAGGTGTTGTGCAGGGCGTGTTTTAGGAGGTGCATACCGTCATAGTTCCGGTAATACCCCTTCACCAGAAACTCGTCCGTGATTTTCATGGTGCGGTAGCCGCACACCACCGAAAACTCGTCCATGCTTGCGGAATAGGCGATTTTCACCTCCGTGTCGAACAGCCGGCTCATGTAGGCGGCATAGACACCCGTCGGAATCCAGCGTTCCCCGAAATTGAAGTCCAGATCCTCGAAGGCGATGCGCTGCGGCTCGGCATCTTTCAGAGCCTCCAACGCCTGCTTCACCTCCGGCATACGCTCATTTTCGGGATTGTCACCCATCCATGCCTCTATGCGTTCCGCTTTCTCTATGACATTTCCGGCGATGAAACGGTCTTTGATTTCGTAACCGGTCACGAGCGGATTGTAGTAGATGCGCCCTTGCAGGGCAGTGAGCAAATCCTCCGCCGTGCTGTCGGTTATCTCCCGCATATAGTCGAGATTGACCGTACCATATTTGTTGAGCGACGCAGACAGGGCTTCTTCGGGAGAGCCTACGTTGGCATGGCTCTCCACCGCGAAGGAAACAGGATGCTCGAAGATGTCCGCCTTGACGAACTTTCCGTTTTCCATCCGTTCCAGCGAAAGGATGTCGCGCCCGCCCGCATCCATCATCACTAACTTCACGTTCTGCTTGGCGTTGAGGTTGCCGTAGCGCATGACAAACTCATCGTAACAGGTATTCAGATGCTCTCGCCACGGAACATTTGCCTCGCGCCGGAGCGATTCATAACGGTACAGACGCTCGTAGGCGTCACGCAGCGACACATACAACAACGCCTTTTCCTTCTGGTATCCTTTCAGGTCGAGCGGCTGGAATGTCGCCCCGTATGGCGTGATGTCCTTCAGGTAGCCGATGTTATGACGCCCCCTGTCAGCCACCAGCGACCCTTCGCGCAGGTGCATCTCCGGCGTGCGGTGGTAGGCACGCGGAGAAAGGTCCACGACTTCCTCCTTCGGCTTTTCCGCTTCGATGTCGGGGAAAAGGAAAGTCCCCACCGCTTCCGATGGGGTATCTGTAACGGCAGGTGCGGCGACTGCCTCCGGCTGTGTTTCCTCCTGTCGTGGCTGCTCACGGGAAGTTTCCGGCACGGCTTTCACTTCCGTCTTTTCCGCCACTTGTTTCTCGTTATGCTGCCTTGCCAGTTCCCGAAGTTCTTTCCTACGCTCCGGCGTCAAACCCATCATCATTTCATAGAAACCGTTGATGGGAGGATTGGTATCCCAGTCCAGTGTGGCATAGATGTCGTCCGGGTCGGCAGGCTTGGCGGTGTTCTCCGCTTTCACCTCCTTATTCTCCATTGCGGGTTTTGCAGTTGGAGCTGTCGGTGTAACCGTGACTTTCGGTTTGGGCGGAGTGGACTTTGCCGTAACTGCCTTTTTCACCGTCTTTTTCTTTTTGGAGGTTTTCGGTTGGCTGACCTCTTCCGTCATCCCCCAGAGGTCAAGCAGGGTGAGCTGCACGCCTGCGGAATATTGCGGGCGCGGTTCTATCTCCGGCTTTTCATCTGCGGGTTGCGGCTTTTCTGTCGGAGTTTCCACCGTCTGCGCCGAGGATACTGTTTCCAATTTTATGGCAGGACGCTCTACTTTATTTTGAACGGCAACTTTTTCTTCCGTTCCTGCCTGCCGGATTGAACCCGAATACAAGCGCATGGCAAGCCTGTAATGGAAATCCTCGTCGAGCATACGGCGCAAATCCCCGGCGATGCCTGCTGCCTTGCCCTCGTGCAGATAAACCATAGCGGGCTTCCCGTAGGGGTCTGTGTCAAGTTTCGCCATCGTATGCACGATGCGTTCCGGGTGGTGGATGAAATAGGCGTTGTCGGTCAGGGCGGTTTTCGTGTCCGTCTGTATCACGGTCATCAGCCGCTCGTCCTGCGACATTTCCTTCTTGCTGATGTCCCTTTCAGGCATGGTCGGTTTCCTCCCCACCTCCTTGCCCGCGTTGTCCGTGAACAGGTTGTTGGGCAGGCGTATCGCGGATACCAGATTGGCCTGACTGAACAGCTCGTTACGCACGGAGGTCTTGGTGCTATTCAATACCCCTTGCGAGGTGATGAACGCCACGATACCGCCGTCACGCACGGCATCCAGTCCTTTGAGAAAGAAATAGTTGTGGATGGTTTTCTGGGCGGAGCGTCTGCCGAAAGAGTCGCTCCGCTGAAACTCCGCGTCGAACACGGCAATGTCACCGAACGGAATGTTGGACACCGCCAAGTCGAAATAATTGTTGAACGGTCTTTCGATTTTCTCAAAACCGCAGGTGCGCATTTTCTGGTCGGGATAGAGATGCCTCAAGATTGTACCCGTGAGCAGATCCTTCTCGAAAGCCATCACATC
>NZ_QTMJ01000047.1:0-4396 GCF_003635485.1 Parabacteroides sp. AF19-14
AGATGTTGAACGGGCGACCGAAACGACCGATACGCTCTTGCCTAAAGATCGCCGGGCCTCCATCCTCCCGTTTTACGGCGATATAACAAAGTAAAAACAGCGGGGAGAATACGATCAAGGCCAAAAACGCCAGCGCACAATCCCCTATACGTTTTACATTGCGCTCGAAAGCGTTCATCCCATCAAAGATAACCTGTTCCGATTCCTCCACCGACACTCCTGTCCGTGTTACGGTTCCATTCTTTTCCATAATTATAAGTTCGTTGTTATTGTTTACCTTTCTATTTCTTCTTGTCACCGGCCTCGAAACCGTAACCATAGCCGTAGCCATAACCGTATCCCTTGCCGTAGCCGTATTTCTTCCCGTAACCGTAGCCGTAGCTGTTCTTGCGCTTCGTCATGTCAAGGCCGTTGATGACCGTCGCGAGCTTCGGGAACTTACGCTCACGCCGTAACACGTTGATGTAGTTGAAACCGGCCTTCGGTGTCACGTCCGCACGGCAGACGTACACGCACATGTCAGCCACACGGCCGATGATCGCCGTGTCCGTAACCATGCCGATAGGGGCCGTATCCAAGATGACATAGTCGTACCGTTCCTTCAACCGGGCGATAGCCCTCTCCAGCACGTCACGGGCGACCAGCTCAGTCGGGTTCGGGGGGATAGGACCGCCCGGGAGGATATCGAGGTTAGGGCTGATATCGGATCGCTGGACCATGTCGAACAACTCCACGTGATCCGGGTCGCTCAGGTAGTTCGTGATGCCCTCCATCTTACGGGAGATATTGAACACCCTGTTCAAGCCCGGCTTGCGGATGTCCATGCCGACCACCACCACCCTCTTGCCCAAGTAAGCCAAGCTCACCGCCAAGTTGCCAGCAACGAAAGACTTGCCCTCGCCCGGTTGCGTGGAGCTGAAAAGGATCACACGCTCGTCCTTGCCAAGCATGAACAAGAGGTTCGTGCGCAACCCCCGAAACATCTCCTCCATCAGGTCGTTCTTGTTCTCACGCACCACGATCGAGCCCTCACCCGTCTTCTTGACCAACGGGAGCTCCGCCAAAATAGCCACGCCCGTGATCGCCTCAACGTCCTCACGGTTCTCGATCTTGTATTTCAACAGGTCATGAAGGTAGACAATGCCCACCGGGATCGCCAGGCCCAAGATCAACGCCGCAAGCATGAAGACCATCCTCTTCGGGGCGACAGGACGCTCATCGGCGAGCGGCTCCTCGATGATGCGGCCGTTGTTCGCCGTGGCCGCCAGCGTGATGGCGTTCTCCTCACGCTTCTGCAACAGCATGATGTACAACGTGGCCTTGATCTCCTGCTGGCGGGAGATCGTCATGAACTCCTTCTCCTGCCTCGGGGCGTCGCTGATGCGGCTCTCGAACTTGCTCGCCTGACGGTCGATGTCCGCCTTGGCGATCTGGAGGCCCCTCAGGACGCTGTTCACCGTCGTCTTCACGTTGCGGCGCATAGCCTCGATGCCGGCGTTCATGTTGATGATGGCCGGGTTGCTGTCCGAAGAGGTACGCAACAGGCGCTTGCGCTCGATGATCATCGTGTTGTACTGGTCGATGACAGAGGTGAGGTTTTGATCCCGCAGGCCCACGTTGGCAGGGATCACCTCGTCCATGTTCGCAGGATCGTCGATATAATTGCGGAGATACTGCACCAAGTTGATCTGCGTGGCGTTCTCCGTACGTTGTTGCTCATACCTCGAGCTTTCCTGCAACGCCATCTGGGCGTCGCTCGTCAAATTCGTCAAGCCCGAGCGTTGCTTGAAGGCAGCGAGCTCGCTCTCCGTAGTGCCCAGCTCGCCGTTGATGATGCCGATGCGCTCCTCGATGAACTCCGCCGTCTTCTGCGCCACCTCGTTCTTCTCGTCGTTGGCGTCTTGGTTGTAGAACGACACAAGGCGATTGATGAAGTCCACGCCTCGTTGCCGCACCGTGTTCTTCAAGGATACCTTGGCGATCGTCGTCGTCTTGGACGAGGGCGTCACGCTCAACTCCTTGCCGTAAGCCTCGGCAGTAGACGTGGGCGTATGGACGTGGGCCACCAGCTCGATCTCCCCGCCCTCCAGCTCCGGTATGGAATCCATGCCCGTGAAACTGAAAACCCCCACGGGGGTGGACAATATGGCGGGGAGCCTGTCGAAGCCCTGCTCCATCGTCTCCCAGTCACCCTCCTTATCGATCTTATACTCGGCCCTCACGCCCAGCCTCCCGTCCACGGTATAGCGCATGCGCAACTCCACGGGGGCCACCAGACGGTCCGCCTCCTCGGGGGTGATGAACACGTTAACGGGGGAGTTCCTGTATAACGGGGGGTTGAAGCCCAAGGCGTTCGACTCCTCCATGTCGATATACAGGCCCATGTCGTTCACCACCTTCTTGATCAACGTGCGGGACCTCAGGATCTCGACCTCGTTGTCGAAGTTGCTCGTCATCGAGAGCATGCCGAGGTCCTGTATCGCAGCCAAGCCGCTGGCGGCGTTAGCCCCCTTCTTCTCGTCCTCCTTGATCAGCACCGACGACGTGACGTTATACACCGGCGTCTGGTAACGCAGGAAGACGTACATCCCGATGCAGCAGGCCAGCACGCTCGCCACGAACCAAGGCCAATAAACCATATACTTGAAAAACACGGCGTAAAGATTGATCTCACGCTCCTCCCCCTCCGGATTGTTATTATTATTGTTGCTTGTATTTATACCATCGTCCACCATCTCTCTAAATTTTCAATTCTCAATTCTCTATTTTCAATTATTTAAGTATGTTCACCAACAGGCCGGCGATCGAGACCAAGATCGAGATCGAGCTCACCCACAACGTCGTGCTGTTACCGATATCGGAGTTCTTCGCCTTCGTCTCGTTCGGCGTGACATAAAGGATGTCGTTCTGTTTCAAATAATAATACGGAGAGGTCACGATTCCGGCGTTGTTCAGGTCAAGGTTGATGATCCCGCGCTTCCCGCTCTCGTCCTCGCGGATCAGCTTCACGTTGTCACGTAAGCCGTAGATCGTCATGTCGCCGGCCATCGCCAACGCCTCCAGAACGTTCACCTTCTCGTTCCCGATCGTGAAGCTGCCCGGACGGGCCACCTCGCCCAAGACCGAGATCTTGTAGTTCGCCATGCGTACCGTCACGATGGGCGCCTCCTTCAAATAAGGCCTCAATCTCTCACGGATCAGGCTCTCCGCCTCGTTCTTCGTCAAGCCGCCGACCCTCAGCGTACCGATCACAGGGAAGTCGATCTCGCCGGAGTTGTTCACGAGGTATTGCTGCAACGTGGGTTGCGTCGTCGTGTTGATGTTCGTCAGGGCCGCGTTCAACGGGGTCTGCACCGTCAGGTTGAACGGGGCCGCCGCCTGCGGGTCCGTCGTGTTGACCGTGATGCTCAACAGGTCCTTGGGCATGATCTTGGCGTCATACAGGGGAAGCGTCCCCTCGAGATCGTTCACCGCCTCCGGGTTCTGGAGGTAGGGAACGCTCTTGTAAGACGTACACGCCGCCAGCAACAGGGGCAGCGAGAATAGGAACAGTAGTCTTTTGATCTTCATATTATTTTGTTATCGTTTTTATTTCTTTAAACACGGAACACACGGACTTAGCGGAAAAGGCGGGAGAAGAGACCTCCCGGCCTCTCCGGCTCGTACTCCGACTCGTATTTACGCGTCAGGTCCTCGTAGGACAGTCTCTTGGTCACCATCTCGTAGATCGTGCCCCAGTCCGGGAGGCCGCCGAGGTTGCGGTCATCGATGAATACGTCCGCTTTCAACTTGCGGGAGAAGTGGTTGTTCCGGCCTCTCTCCTCCTCCGGGTAGTCACGGTTCACCGCATAGAACTCCAGCCCGCGCTCGCGGCAGAAGGCCAGCGCCTCCTCCAAGAGCCCGCCCTCACGGACCGTCCAAAGGATCAGCTTATGCCGATCCGATTGTAATTTCCTCAACGTCTCGATGGCGAAAGGAAGCTCACGCCCGATCGCCGGATACTTATGCTCGACGATCGTACCGTCGAAATCTACCGCTATTATCATCTCTTTAATTCTCAATTTTCAATTCTCAATTATAAAAGGGCCGGACCACCGGACGGCCGGAGTGGTATATGTTAAAGCGGGGTCAGCCTATCGGCCAAAGCCAAGGGGTCTCCTAGCCGCTAGAGACGGCCATAGCCATCCGGGGGATCCGACCGTTTCTTTTCTGCCCTTATCTAATTCTCGCTTAACCGGGGCAAGCCCACCACCTCACTGGCGTGCCATTCACGGTAGTCCGCCAAGGAAAACCCGGGGACGGTCAATAGCTTGTAATCCGACCCGTCTCTTCTCAAGATATGCTTGCGAGTATATGAGCGGAGCGAGCGATCCGTAACGGACACCATCACGATCGG
>NZ_QTMJ01000048.1:0-206 GCF_003635485.1 Parabacteroides sp. AF19-14
CCTAGCGCCATGATTACGCGCCATACCCGGGCCGGAGTTCGTGATCACACAATAATGGAGGTCCAACCGCTCTTGGTATCGCCTTACGATCTCTTTCGCCGGTATCGTAGAGCCATCCTCCACCACGATAACCTCAAAATGGACATAGGTTTGCTTGCAAAGGCTTGATAACAGATCATCAAGCTCATCCGGCCTGTTATAAACAG
>NZ_QTMJ01000048.1:216-3385 GCF_003635485.1 Parabacteroides sp. AF19-14
AACAGATCATCAAGCTCATCCGGCCTGTTATAAACAGGAATTATAATGGAATATAAACGCATATCTTTTGTATAAAAAAGATTGAGGATACCCTCTACAGACGGTATCACTCAATCTTATCAAAAAAACTATAGCTTCAATAGAAATAAATATTATTGTACCAATAGCATACGTTTCGTTGAGATCAACTGTCCGTCTACTACCAAAGAATACATATACATACCTGCGACACCTAGATCAGAAAAGCTTACCATTATACTACCTTCTCCCCGGGTAGCGATATCGAATTTCTTAACTTGAGTTCCTTGCAAATTGCAAATAGAGATAAAAGCAGAACGTGCGGATGTAGGGATCGTAAAGGATATATTCGTGGTAGAATTAAACGGATTCGGCGTATTTTGATTCATTACCGCATTCGAGAGCAAAGACTTACTCGTCAAATTCTTGTTATTCTGCAAATCAGACAAATTAGCTTTTTCATCCAATTGCAATTCCAGTTGTTGGATAGTAGCGTCCAATTCTTTTACAGCCTGTACTAAAACGGGTATAACAGCCGTGTAATCCACCAAGCTATCACCTGTGGAACTTAACGTCACAATCTCTGGCATAACCTCAGCTACCTCCTGTGCCAAGAAACCAAAAGCTTTAGAAGGTACCGCTTCTGCTGATCTCAATTGCGATGTCTCACTTTTCCAATTGTAAGATACCGGTTTTAACCCCAATATGGTTCCTAATCCACTATTTAAGGGAGTGATATTGGTTTTCAACCGAGCATCCGAAGATTGATAAACCCCCTTTACTTCTATATAATTATACTGGGAGCTTTCTGAATCATAGAAAACGACCTTTCCTCCTGTTCCTGAGATACGAGGATTAGCGACCGCAACTTTTAATTTCAAAAATGTACCCGGATAATCACTCCCGTTATAATACAATTTTTGTCCCCACGTCTGTATGTTCGTGTACTGGGCTTGGACACTAAACGATACGAATAGGCATAGTATGCCTAATAAAGATACAGATCTTTTCATGATTTAAAGATTTAAGTTGATAATATCTATTTTAACACATCAAAATATCCAACCAAATAATTATTTCCTTTTGAGATAAATATCTTATAATCACCATTCAGCAAAAAATCTATAGAAATAGGATATTCTATCTCAGAAGAAACAGTTATGATGTCATTATAAAGTACATTTCCTTTTATATTTATAATTTTCACATTAAGTCCATCCAATAATTTATTAGAATGGATGTAAATATTATTTTCATCTATTGATAATGTAGGAGAAGATATTATAGAACGATCTTCCTCTTCTTCCCAAGATTGTTCAGTATCCTTCACTCTATTCGGATACACAACTGAAGAAACAAACATCAGAAATACTAATCCCAATATAAAACTTCTCTTTTTCATTATCTATTTTTATAAACAAAAATAGTCTCTATGAGAAATCTATAAGCAAAATAGGATTTACTTCTTATTTACTTTTTGTTTACAGCGATTAAGTTATTATAAATCAGCGATAAATTTATCCATCATTTCTGCGGTACCTTCTGTTCCATGAATCTTTTTATAGAGACGAATCCGGGATGCTGTTATTGCAGGAGTCGAGCGTCCAACTAACCTTGCAATGTCCTTCACGGGCATGGATATTTTTATCAAATAACAAATATGGAGTTCTAACTCTGAGATTTGCGGGTATAAAGCATATAATTGAGCGGTGAAATTTGAATAGGTTGTATCAATCTCTTTTCTCAACTCCTTCCAATCCTTATTCTGAATTTCCGTATCAGTATTATTACTTGTTTCATGAAATAACCGATAGACTTCGGATTTTCGAAAAGCTATTTCAAGCAAACTTTTTTCATTTTGAGAAGTAAGAATCTTTCGGTTTGATAGTTCTAATAATTCCTTTTGAGATTGCACAAGTTGCTTTTTAAAATTATCTCTTTGACACTCCGATTGCTGCAAAAGTTCCTCTAGATATGAAATTTTCTTATTATTATATTCAATACAATCCAAACTTTCCGCATATTGATTCTCTTTCAATAGACGTATTTTTTTCTCCTTTTCAATCGCTGCTTTTTTCTTCTTTTCTAACACATATATATAACATAGACTAAAGAAAATAATTAAAACAACAAATAATGCAAATTGATAATTGCGAATTTTTCTTTTTTCATTATCTATTTTCAATTGAACATTCTCCTTTTCTGTATGCTGATACTTATATAATGAGTTAACTTTTGCTACAGCTTCCGTTTTTGTTTGATTCTTAATTGAATCAGACAGTTCTATACATTTATACGCATAATTCAAGGCTAATTTACGGTCTCCTTCTTGGTTTTTTATTTTGGATAAGATTCTATACGTATTTTTTTTCATATAGATATTCCCATACTCATTTGCTTTCTCAAAATAATATAGAGCTGAATCTATTTGCTTATAACTTTCATATATACAACCTAATCCAAAATATATATTTGCTTGATTCTTCATACTTGAAACCTTACTGAACAAATCTTTAGCCAAATCATATTTTCCCATATCTATATAGATGCTACTCAATTCCCTTAGTACATTATCTATTCTCGATTGATCATTTAATAACAATGCCTTCTCATAAGCAGATTGATAGTAGTATATAGCACTGTCTGTATCTTGCTTGGCGTTATAGATCCGAGCAATATTCCTCAATGCGATCACCTCTCCTTTTCCTTTATCATACATCTTGTATTCATACGATTTCCTATAAGCTTCGAGAGCCTCATCATACAAACCTTGATATGCCAGTCGATATCCCATCTGCTCATAAACCCGTCCTAATATATCATATCGCTTACTATCTTTCCCTATGTCCGCAGCATCTTGAAAAGCTCTCACCGCTCTTGGGGCATCTCCCATATCCCGGTATGTACTTCCTAGATAATAATATGCCTCCATTAATTGATCTGGAGTCCCATAGTCCTCATAATACTGAACTATTGATTTAATCAAAGAGTCTGATTCATGAGGAATATACAGCTTATCTTTAGCTTTAATCTTAAGCAAAGCATGGTACATACGTATATTTTCCGGCTCATTCATGATTGAGCTATCCAAAGAGGAAAGACAGAGTAATGCGCTATCCGGATGCTCCCACATAACAGATTCCGCACGAGA
>NZ_QTMJ01000049.1:0-3357 GCF_003635485.1 Parabacteroides sp. AF19-14
AAGGAATGTCCCCTACCCTGCATACTGCACTGGAACCAATGGCATTTCGTGGTTTGCTACAAGATAAAGAAAGGGAAGTTCTACATAGCGGACCCGGCGGCGGGACTTATCACCTATACGAGGGAGGAGTTCAAGCGGTGCTGGGTCAGTACCAAGGTGGACGGGCAGGATACCGGGGCGGCACTCTTGCTGGAACCGGGGCCGGAGTTCTACGGGATGGAGGACGAGGAGAGAGACAGGAAACGTAACCTCGGATTCTTTTTCCGATATATATCGCCCTACAGAAGGGAGATGGCACAGCTCGTGCTGGGCATGGTGACAGCCAGCGTACTGCAACTCATCCTGCCTTTCCTCACGCAGAGCTTGGTAGATACCGGTATACGGGACAACAACCTAGGTTTCATAACCTTGATCCTTATATCGCAATTGGTGATCTTTATCGCCAAGCTATCCGTGGACTTCATACGGAGCTGGATATTGCTGCACGTAAACACGAGGATCAATATCGCCTTGATCTCCGATTTCCTCGCCAAGCTGATGCGCCTGCCCCTGCATTTCTTCGATACCAAGATGGTGGGCGATATCATGCAGCGCATCGGAGACCATGACCGCGTCGAGGCTTTCATGACGGGGACATCCATCAATACGCTCTTCTCTTTCGTTAACTTCATCGTGTTCGGGTTCGTACTGGCCTATTACGACTGGACGATACTGGGACTCTTCTTGGTAGGTAACGGGTTATACGTGGCGTGGGTACTCGCCTTCATGAGATGGAGGAGGGAGCTGGACGTAAAGCGTTTCTCGCAGGCGGCCGGGGAGCAGAGCAACCTATTCCAGCTTATCACCGGAATGCAGGAGATCAAGCTCAATAATTGCGAGACCAAGATGCGCTGGAAATGGGAACGGATACAGGTAAAACTTTTCAAGATAGGGATCAAGGGATTGGCGTTACAACAATATCAGCAACTCGGGGCGGTCTTTTTCAACCAGACCACGAACATACTCATCTCCTTCATCGCGGCACGGGCCGTCGTGCAAGGGGATATGACGCTGGGTATGATGATGTCGGCGACCTACATCGTGGGGCAGCTCTCCTCACCTATCGAGCAATTGATCGATTTCTCACGGTCCTTGCAGGATGCGAAGATCAGTCTGGAGCGGCTCGGCGAGATACACGGGAAGGAGGACGAGGAACAGGCAGGCGGGATAAGGCTGAATGTTCTCCCCGATGACAGGACGCTGCGGCTGGAAAATCTCAGCTTCAGCTATGACGGGGCGGACAGGGATTACGTGCTGGAGGATATCAACCTGACGATACCCCATAACAGGGTGACCGCCATCGTAGGGGCCAGCGGGAGCGGGAAGACAACTATAGTAAAACTTCTGCTCGGTTTTTACAACCCCAACAAGGGGGACGTGAGGATCGGCGATACCTCCCTCAGGAACCTAAACCCGCACGTATGGCGTAGCAAGACCGGTTCGGTTATGCAGGATGGTTTTATCTTCTCGGATACGATCGCCAACAACATCGCCCCCGGCGAAGAGGTGGTGGACAAGGAACGCCTGCTTCATGCCGTGACGGTGGCGAATATCCGGGATTTCATCGATTCGCTCCCGCTGGGCTATAATACGAAGATCGGCATGGAGGGCAATGGAGTAAGCCAAGGGCAGAGGCAACGGATCCTGATCGCCCGGGCGGTGTACAAGAATCCCGACTTCATCTTCCTGGACGAGGCCACGAACGCCTTGGACGCAAACAACGAGCGGGAGATCATGGAGCAGTTGCACGCCTTCTACAAAGGACGGACGGTGGTGGTCGTGGCGCATCGACTAAGCACGGTACGTGACGCGGACAAGATCGTGGTGCTGGACAAGGGACGCATCGTGGAGGAAGGGACGCATCAGGAACTCACGGCCTTGCGGGGGACTTATTATAAGTTGGTGAAGAATCAGTTGGAGCTTGGGAATTGAGAATTGAAAATTGAAAATTAGTTGGAGAAGAGAAATAAGGACATAGAACTGAGGAGCGAGGAGGTACAGGAGGTGATGGGGCAAGTGCCGGCCTGGATCGTACGGTGGGGGATAACGCTGTTATTCCTCGTGGTCGTGACATTGCTGGTGGGAAGCTGTTTCTTCAAATATCCTGACGTGATCACGGCAGACATGACATTGACGGGGCAACATCCCGCGACGGCGGTAGTGACACGGGCGGCGGGAAAGATACAGGAGCTACTCGTCAGGGATAATCGCCCGGTAAGGCAGGGGGATTGGCTGGCGGTCATAGAGAATCACGCCGACACGGACGATGCCATCTATCTGGATAAGGCGTTGGAACGATCCGGAAGCGACGTGGATAGCTTGGACAAGGCATTATCAAAGTACAAGGAGCTATCGCTGGGTGATATGCAAGCGGCTTACTCGGGACTACTCTCGGCGCTCCATGCCTGCGTCAATTACAGGGAGATCGATTATTATCCGCAAAAAATGACCTCCATCCGCAAACAGATAGCGTTGTATAAGGCTTACTATAACGAGACCGAACGGCAGCGGAAGACCCTCTCGGAGCAATTCGCCTTGACAAGGCGGCAATACGCCCGGGATTCATTATTGTATAGCCGGTCCGTGATTTCCTCCTACGAGCATGAGACCGCACGGGCTTCCCTGCTGCAAAGCCGTTATTCGCTGGAAAGGGCGGCAGCCTCGGCCGAGAATCTCCGGATACAGATCGGGGAGCAAGAGCAATCCTTGCTGGATCTGACGCTGGAGCGGAGCGAGAAAGAATTTACGCTACGGCAGGAATTACAGACCGCCCGGGAACAATTGCTGAACAGCATGAACGAGTGGAGGTTACGTTATTGCCTCATCGCCCCGGTAGGGGGTGTCGTAACTTTCACTAAGTACTGGAATGAGAACCAGTATATCCCATCCGGAGAGGTGGCTTTCACCGTCGTGCCGCAAGGCGAGGGCCGGCTGGTGGGGAAGGTGCGCATACCGATAGCACGCTCGGGAAAAGTCCGGAGAGGCCAGCGGGCGATCGTCCGTTTCTCCAATTTCCCGGATCAGGAGTTTGGAGTGGTAAATGGCGTGGTATCGAATATCTCATTGGTCCCCACCGACGAGTACTATACGGCGGATATCGATTTTCCAGAGGGTCTGAGAACCAATTACGGTATCGACCTGCCCGTCTCGCCCGAGACGCAAGCCTCCGCGGAGATCGTAACGGAAGAATTACGCCTGATCGAACGATTCTTCCTCCCGATCAAACGGATCGTGAAAGAAGGATTTTAGTGTAATATTATCCTTTCTTTCCTATGCGTTTATCACAGATGTCACGAGTGACAGAGTTCGCCGCAGACT